>NZ_CANLRP010000013.1 GCF_947493425.1 uncultured Microscilla sp.
TTCCTTTTGGAGACTTGAAAGTGTTGATAACTGCAAGTCTTTTGACTTGCTTGCGATGGCAAAATTAGATTGCCTTATCTAAACTTACGCTTTTTGACTGCAAGTCTGAAGACTTTCTTTTATGGTTAAGTTTCAAGTGCCCCTTTGGGAACACTTAAAACAGCTGGGCTTTTTGGCTGCAAGTCTGAAGACTTTCTTTTATAGGTCAGTTTCAAGTGCCCCTTTTAGAACATTTAAAAACAGTCTGGTTTACCGCTTCTCAAAACTTAAAAAATTAGGTTTATCCAGCTTTTTAGAAATACGAGCGGCGGCATTCATCAAACCCACGTGGCTATAAGTTTGCGGGAAGTTGCCCCATTGACTACCATCCTTGGCGCTCACATCTTCGCTCAACAAGCCCAAATGATTGCCATACCTCGATAATTTCTCAAAAGTGTTAATTGCCTCATCTAACCTACCCACACAAGCCAATGCCTCTACATACCAAAAAGCACAAATCAAAAAAGTAGTTTCGGGCTCGCCAAAATCGTCTTGGTGCTTGTAGCGGTAAAACAAACCTTCAGGGGTTTTCAAATCTTGTTCTAAGGCAAGCAAGTGACTTTTGGCGCGTTCACTGTCAGACTTGAGATAACCCATCGTAATCAAATGCAGCGTGCTGGCGTCAAGGTTAGGTGTACCAATCGCTTGGGTATATACCCCTCTGGTTTTATCATAAGCTTTCTCTATGTATTCAGCCGATTTTTTTTGCAGCTGGGTTGCCAGGTTCACCATCTTTTCATCCTTCAAAAACTTGCCTATGCGCAAAGCCGCAGCGCTACCCGCCCAATGAAACAAATAAGTATAAGTATGGTATTGGGCTTTGTTCCTAAATTCCCACAAGCCCGCGTCTGGTTCATCTATAGTTTCCTCTATTTTTTTCAAAAGCCTAAAAATCAGCAATTTAGACTCGTGTCTTTCTTCAAAAACAAAGCGGTTATCGGCATAAATGGGCAGTAACGATACTAGTATTTGTCCATATACGTCGTTTTGGATGTGTTCATACGCCTGATTGCCCACCCGCACCGGAGGGTTATTGCCTTGATAACCCGTCAAATCCAATATTTTTTCCTCAATAAAAGCATCCCCATTGATTTTGTACAAAGGCTGTAGACGCTTATCATCCCTCAGCGCAATATTGGTAATATATTTAAAATAAAGTTCGAGTTCTTCAAAGTGCCCAATATTGTTGAAAGCATTCAAGGTATAATATGTGTCGCGCATCCAGCAATAACGATAATCCCAATTTCGGGTGCTTTGGGGAGACTCAGGCAGGCTCGAAGTAGCTGAGGCAATGATGGCGCCTGTGTCTTCGTATTGGTGCATTTTGAGCACCAAAGCTGAACGTATTACCTTATTTTGGTAAAAATCGCTGATGCTGGTACTTTTTACCCATTTTCGCCAATACTGAATGGTATTATTCAAGAACGTTTCTGCCGTATCTTGAATGCTCGCTTCCATGGGACTGCCATAGGTTAAGAATAAGTACTTGGTTTCGTTGAGCAAAAAATAAGATTCATCTTCTATAAAAGTCAAGGAAACATCGGTAGTGAGGCGCATCTTTTTTTCTAAACCCAAATACTCTATATGATTGCTCCCCCGATGGTTTTCGGGGGTAAAATTGCCATAATCGCCCACAGGCTGACATTTTACCTTTACCCTGGGCGAACCCGAAAGCGGTTCTATTTTTCTGACCAACATCAAAGGGCGATAATAGCGGTCGAAATGGTAAAAACGGGGCGCAAAATCGGTCACTCTATACTTGCCCTCTTCTGTAGCTATTTCAGTACAAAGAATGTTGGTATTCTCTATATAATATTGCGTAGACTCGAAGTTGTCTTGTGGAGGTAATACCGAAAATTCGCCCCCCTTCTCACTGTCCAAAAGGCTACCAAATACAAAACTGCTATCAAACCTTGGGAAGCATAACCAAACAATATTTGTGTTTTTGGCAATGTGAGCCAAATAAGCGCAGTTTCCAATCAAACCAAAGTTGTAAGTATGTCTTTTATCCATGACTTATTTGTTTTTTCATTCCTAAATTTTTCAAAAGATCTCTCACCTCTTCCACACCATTCAAATAATAGTTTGCTTCTGAATTGCCCGTCCCCACCTTGATCGTAAAAGCGTCTTCGGGCATTGCCTTAAATGTATCTTCATCGGTTTTGTCATCGCCTAGGGCAATCACAAAATCTGAAGGAAATTTTTGCAGCCATTTGGTAGCCCCCACCCCTTTGTTGGCAGTGATGGGTTTTATTTCTACCACCATATTGCCCTCCAGCACTTGCAGCCCCATATTACTGGTCAAGTATTTCAAATGACTGCTCAACTCTCTCGTTCTTAGTTCGCCCAAACCCACCTCTACTTTGCGGTAGTGCCATACCAAAGAATACGCCTTTTGCTCGACAAAAGCACCAGGGGTTCTATTGACATACAAGTCCATCACTGGGTAAATTTCTTTCTGCCAATCGTTGTTCATGCCTTCTTGTACCTCCCAATCTTTGCCCACCTGTTTGCTCCAAATGCCGTGTTCGGCTATCAAATCTATGTCCAAGTCCCCAAACCACTCTTCCAACGTATGGTGCTTGCGTCCGCTGATAATCACCACTTGGTTTTTGTGGTCTTGTATCAAACCATTGAGAATGTCATACAATTCTTGATTAGGTTTGGCTTGTTCAGGTTTTTGGGCAAAACCCGTCAGAGTGCCATCATAATCTAAAAATAAGAGCCTTTTTTCCGCTTTTTGGTAAGCGGCTTTGATCTGTTTGATGGTGTTTTCTTCCAATATTTTGGTATGCATATACGACTGTTGCTCCTTTACCTCTGTCAACCTGTCTAAAAATAGTTTAACCCAATGGTGAATATTATACCTTTTCAAAGAATTTTGCATAATTTCCATGTGAAACCTTTGCTCATCTTTGGGCATCGTAAGGGCTTGGTGCAATGCTGATACAATTTGTTTAATATCATTAGGGTTAATCAAAATAGCATCGGATAACTCTTTAGAAGAACCAGCCATTTCGCTCAAAATCAACACCCCCGTTTGGTCTAATCGGCTGGCAATATATTCTTTACAAACCAAGTTCATTCCATCACGTAGAGGAGTCACCAAGGCAACATTTGCCATTCTATAAAAAGCTGACAAAGCCTCAATAGGGAATGAACGATAAAAATAATGTACAGGAGTCCAGCTTACCCGCCCATACTTTCCGTTGATGCGCCCTACCAACTCATCTATTTCTGTTTTGAGGGCTTGGTACCTGGGTACCGTATCGCGCGAAGGCACCACCACCATAAAAAGCACCACTTTTTCTAAATACTCAGGGTATTCTTCAAAGAAAATCTCCAAGGCTTGTAACCTGTTTTTGATGCCTTTCGAATAGTCGAGCCGATCTATAGAAAGAATGATTTTTTCATTATTTAAAGAAGAACGGTAACGCACCTCTCTATTAATAGTGTTGGGCGACGAGGCTTTTTTAGCGTACTTATCATAATCAATGCCCATAGGAAAAGCATCTACCACTACCTTGCGGTTGCCCATTTCGACTTCTCCATGAAAATAACCTATGCCCGCCAAACGGTTTACCGAACTCAAAAAGTGGCGCATGTCATCATAGGTATGAAAGCCCACTAAATCTGCCCCTAACATACCCAAAAGCAATTCTCTACGCCAAGGCAAGAGCCTGAAAATTTCGTAAGAGGGAAAAGGAATGTGTTGAAAGTAGCCAATGCTTATGTTAGGGCGTTTTTCTCTAATCAATTGTGGGACAAGCAGCAGTTGATAATCGTGTATCCAGACGGTATCATTTGCTTCGCACACCTCCAAAATAGCTTCCGCAAATTTTTGATTGACTTGTTGATAACTTTTCCAAAAATTATCTTGGTAAACAGCGTACTGGGGGAAATAGTGAAAAGAAGGCCAGATCGTAGCATTGCTAAAGCCCTCATAAAAACCTTCTACGTCTTCTTCTGACAAAAAAATAGGTTTGAGGCTTTCCTTTTCCAGGTCTTCAGTGACTTGGCTTTTTTCTTCTTCATTTGCCAAGTGTAAACCAGCCCAGCCTAGCCAGATATTGTTACCTTCTTTGTAGATGGAACCCAAACCTGTGGCAAGTCCACCCGCACTTGGTTTGTAGGTCAACTCCTGATTGTTTTTCTGAATTTTAATAGGGAGGCGATTAGATACAATGATAGTTTTGCTCATTTTTGATAGGGTTGTTTTTAGACGTTAGTTAGAGGCAGTTCCAACTATGGCTGAATATTGCTCGAAACGTGAACGAGTGTTCAAAATAAGCAATATAAAGTTTATGATTTTGGAAATACTTCAGGTGAGTAGTTTTTTAGAAAAAACGATGGGACTATTTGATAAATGGGTTAAAATAAGTAGATGATTTTGTATTTAACTTAGTATTACTTTTGTTAGTAACACGTAGTTGGAAAACTTTACAGATTTTTGGTTCTTTGCCTTGCTTGCTTTTGCCAGTATACACCATTTTGCGCACCATAGAAAACAATAAAGCCATAAAAAGATGAGTTTTACAAAACACCTGCTAAAAATCACCCAATCTACCGATTGCAAAGAAGTTGAAACCATTCAATCTTTGTGGAGCGGCTATGGGAGCATTGTTCGCTATCAGTTGAACAACCCATCGTTTAAGACAGTGGTAGTAAAACACATTGCTTTAAACCAAGCCAACAAGCACCCAAGAGGCTGGAACACCCAAAAGTCTCACAACCGAAAAGTAAAATCTTATCAGGTAGAAACCCATTGGTACAAGCAATGGAGCCAACTTTGCCCCGATAGCTGTAAAGTACCCAAGCTCATTGGTACCTATACCAAAGGCAACAACCAATGGATTGTATTAGAAGATTTGAACGGACACTTTCCGCTACGAAAAATCCAGCTCAGTTTGCCAGAGGTAAAGGTGTGCTTGACCTGGTTGGCAAACTTTCATGCCACTTTCGTGCACCAGCCGCCTACAGGGTTATGGGAAGTGGGCACCTATTGGCATTTGGCAACCCGCCCCGACGAATTTGAGCAGATGAAACACCAGGTGCTCAAAGCTAAAGCCCACGTGATAGATGAGTTATTAAGCCAATGTAAGTACCAAACCATTGTACATGGAGATGCCAAACTAGCCAATTTTTGTTTCTCTAAAGATGGTAAAAAGGTGGCTGCAGTAGACTTTCAATATGTGGGTGGGGGCTGTGGAATGAAAGACGTGACTTACTTTTTGGGCAGTTGTTTGTCGGGTGCCGAATGCGAACGCTATGAAAGTGAGTTGTTAGACACTTATTTTGCCACATTGAAAAAGACATTGGCTATAGCCAACCCCTGTGTAGATGCCGAAGCCCTAGAGCAAGAGTGGCGACAACTATACCCCATTGCCTGTGCCGATTTTACCCGATTTCTGTTAGGCTGGATGCCCACCCACCAAAAACTGAACGACTATACTATGCAAGTAACCGAAGAGGTGTTGGCAAGCTTATAGCCCAAAGGTTTTGGGTTCAAAAACACTGTTCTACAATCGACCAAACCTTTTATAATGTTGATTTTTAGTGACTTATTAAAACCGTTGCAAGTGTGTATCATGTTTTGAAATATCCTCAGATTAAGTGATATAATAAAATCTATATCATCTGTAAAATAAGTTATTTCATTTTATAACACTAACCCCTCATCTTTGTGGCGTAATAAATTTTAAAACACAAATAATTATGAGTACTAAAAAAGCACTAATCTTTACGGCTAACACTCAAGACACGGCTGGGTACAGAGAAAAAGGTGTATGGTTTAATAAGTTTTTGATGCCTTATCGTGGGCTAAAACAGCGTATGGTGAGGTTAAGCACACTTGTGGTATTAGCCTTTTTGGTGAGCTACCAAGCCGCATTTGCTAGTAATATTCTGATTGTAATGTCAGATGTGTCGCAAATGAAACTCAAAGGGGGGTATGATTACAAAACAGGTTTTTATCTAAATGAGTTGATGGAGCCAGTCAAAATATTTATGGAGGCAGGTCATACGCTGACTTTTGCTACTCCAACTGGCATGGCACCAACACTTGATTTGGTTTCTGATACACGAAAACACTTTTTGGACGAAAGTCAGGAAAATTACAATGCCCACAAAGCTTTGTTTAACCGACTTATGCTGAATGACAAAAAACACAGTCCAGTGGTAAGTTTTGCACGTATTGAACAAATTGGCATTGAAAATTTTGATGCAGTATTTGTACCTGGTGGTCACGCTCCGTTAGGCGACTTAGTAACCAATGATTTACTGAGCAAGTTCTTGCATCACTTTCATGCCAACTCTAAGCCTACAGGACTGGTATGCCACGGTCCGGTTGCTTTATTATCTTCTTTGCCAAATAGTGCCGAGTTTGAGTCTGATATGAGAGCTGGTAAAAAAGCCAAGCCAGCGAAAGGTTGGATTTATGCAGGTTATAAAATGACGGTTTTTAGCAATTCAGAAGAAGCCGTTGCCACTAAATACTACCTAAGTGGCGACCAATTATTTTACTGGCCACAAAATGCCCTTACCAATGCTGGGGGTAAGTATTCTCATAGCAAGAAAGACTGGGCACCCCACGTAGTTGTAGACCGTGAATTAGTGACGGGTCAGAATAACAAATCAGCAAATGCTACTGCCAAAGAGTTGTTAAAGTTACTCAATAACAATTAAGGATAGTTGAGCCCCCTATAAATCAGGCATAGGAACAATGAGGTTTAGTCAGGGTTTAGGGCTATGCTTTGCATTTGCAAGGTAAACAGCCCAAACTCTGGCGATAACTTTTGAATACAAAAGAGGTCTCAAAGTTCAGTCAATATTGAGTTCATGATCAAAATAGTATTTTCTATATGTATGCTTTTAGGTTTCATTTCATTTCAAGCAAAAGCACAACAAGCAAATCATTTTAATTCCTGGTGGATTTACAGCGCTAATTTTCGTATGCATGACCAATTTTCTGTGAATGCAATGTATGCCTGGAGTCGAAACGATTTCGTAAAAAACTGGCAACAATCTCTTGCAGGGTTTGGGCTAAATTATTATCACAAAAGAAACGTAGAGTTTGGAGCAGGGTATGAGTGGATAGAACGGTTTCCCTACGGTGAGCAGCCACTACCCAATCAAATCTCAATCCATCGGTTTTTTCAAAAAATCACTGTTAAGAATAAAATTGGTAATGTGGGAATAACGAATGTCATAAGATTTAATCAGGAATATATTAACGCTGATTTTCGATATTTCATTATCAATCACATAGGTTTAAAAATTCCTATTCAATTGAATAGCAAAAATACAAAGTTGTCAATAAGGTTTACTGAAGGAATAATAATCAATCATGGAAAATGGGTAACCCAATCCTATTTTGGTCAAAACAGGGCGTATGTTGGATTGAATGTTTTAATCAGGCAATCCATTGGGGTAGATTTGGGTTATTTGAATCATTACATCATTAAAGAAAATCAATTGACAGAAAATAACCATACACTGTTTTTTAAGTTGACACATAATTTAGATTTCAGAAAGAAAATATCTAATCACTAGTGCTCTGGGTACTAAATTCCTTTCACATATTTCGGCTTCTTTTGCCTACTGACTTCACCTAAAAAAACTCACGTAGCTTAGGCTATGCTCGTTTTTTGGAGGTTTGACAGCCACCAAAATAAACTCGAAATAGTGTATAAACTACTTAGTTCCCAAAGCACTAGTGCAATGGGTACTAAATTCCTATCATATTAGCTTCACTGAGCTCGCCACAGCGTAGCTGTAGGCTCGGTTATTCGGAGTCTTTAGCCCGCTTACTTTACTTCAAAAAGTGCGTCAGCAAACAAAATACCCTCGAAATAAATAGTGTATTTATTTAATCCCCGATGCACTAGTGAATAGCAGTGTTTTTAGGTAGTTATTTGAAGTTTTTTTCATTTTTTTTGATAAATATTTACCAGGGTAAATAAATTTTTATTAACTTTGTCAAAAGTTAGAAAAAAAATGGCAAAAATTGATGAAGAAATAAAGTCTTCATTTGTAGACAATAAGTATCGTTTGTTAGCAAATGTAGTATTTACTCGAAACTGGATTCAAAACCAATTTGCGAGCTTTCTCAAGCCTTTTGGTGTATCTCCTCAACAGTTTAACATTTTACGCATTTTACGAGGTGCCAATGACTGGCTCAATATGCATGAGGTGAAAAGCAGAATGGTAGAAAAATCTCCCAATGCCACTCGTCTTTGCGACAAGCTGGTAGAGAAACAGTTGGTCGAAAGAGCCAGAAGTGAAGAAGATAGGAGGGTAGTTCATCTAAGAATCACAAAAGCTGGATTAGATTTGTTAGTAAAAATTGGTGAGAAAGATGACAAATCATCCATAAATTTTGTTGAGAACATTTCGGACGAAGAGGCAAAAATTGCCAGTGAAATTTTAGACAAATTTAGAGGTTAAATTTTTTTATACTAATATTTATCAAGGAAAATAATTACAAGGTAAATAAGGTTAATTCAAATTACATTTTATTATGAAAAACACAGATTTATTAATTTACAGAATCGCTACCGGGTTATTGACGTTGATCATGATGTTTAGTGCCACCATGTATTTTACCCAGTATGAAATGGTGAGCCAAAAATTCTCAGCGGCAGGCTTTGCCACATATATCATATACCCAATGGCTATAGCAAAAATTTTGGGTTTGGTGGCCATCTGGACTGACAAATCTACGATGCTAAGAGAGTGGGCGTATGCCGGATTTGTGTTCAATTTGTTGTTGGCAATAGGTGCCCATCTGGATGTTCAAGATGGAGAATATGTAGCTCCCATTGTAGGATTGGTAGCAGTAGGAGTATCATACTTTTACAAGCATAAATTATTGAAAGCACCTGCATCAAACGAATAAACGAGTTTCTTTAAATTTTATGAATGCAAGTCTTCATACTTGTTTTTGCGGTAAAATATAAGGTTATAAAAAGCTTTGTTGGGTAAAGTTAAAAGTGAAAGAGGTAGGAGGGGGCTCATTTAAAAATGACAAAACCTGGCAAATCAAGCATAACCTTCGTTGAGGGTATTTCGGGCGAAGAAACTAAGCTAGCCAGTGATGTCTTAGACAAACTGAGAGGTTAAAATTTTTTACACAAATATTTACCTGGGTGAATAATTATAAGGTAAATAAAAATAATTTAAATCACATTTGATTATGAAAAATACAGATTTATTAATTTACAGAATTGCTACCGGATTATTAACATTAATCATGACATTTAGTGCCACCATGTATTTTACACAGTATGAAATGGTGAGCGAGAATTTCCCGAAGGCAGGGTTTCCAGCATTTATTGTATACCCATTGGCTGTAGCCAAAATTTTAGGTTTGGTGGCCATCTGGACAGATAAATCTACCATGTTAAGAGAATGGGCGTATGCCGGGTTTGTATTCAACTTGTTGTTTGCTATAGGTGCCCATGCCCATGTGCAGGATGGAAAGTACGCCCCTGTGATTGTAGGGTTGATAGCGGTAGGAGTGTCATACTTTTACAAGCACAAAATGTTGAAGACGTCTGCTGCGAGCGAATAAAACTGGCTTTTTTAGGAGATTTGAAAGTTTTGATTAAAAAGCTTCAAGTGGCCTTTCAAAACACTTCGATTAATAGAGGAAATTACAGTGATCATTCTCAAAGGCTACGCTGTCGATTCCTCTATTTTTACTCTTAATAAATGCTTGTAGATAACCAAATCATTATTACAAAGAACTTGCCTGCTGTTTTTATGCTTTGTCTATTGCTTGTTGCTACGCCATAAAAGAGACCATTGACAGTGTTTTGTGGGCTAGATTCTGATCCCCAATAATTTGCACGCGTTCTTTTACATCGTCATACCGCCAACTTTTAGAAACCAATTTCCAAAAGTCATTTGCTTCAATGACTATGTCTGTGGTGAGGTGCTGAAACGTAGATTTGTCTAAACTCCAGCCTTGGTTTTGCTTAGTCAAGTACCAGTTATCTTTCCAACCTCCCGGAATATGTAGCTTAATGGTGGTACCTTCTTTAGCCTCCACTTCACGAAAAGTATGAGGCCAAGCCAATAGACAAACCTCGGCAAAAGGTAAAAAAAACTCTTGGTGCATAATGCCTGGTTTATTTACTGCATCTCTGATCTGTTGTTGGTGCAAAAATTTCTCGGTGTACTCTCGGGCTATGTGCATCCAATTTTTGCTTTCTTCTTCGCCTGCCCAGTCTACCGGAAACTTAGATTTACCCAAAGGGTCAAGTGAGGCATAATAATCATAATAAGGTTTGCCCGTAAGTTCATGCAATGCAACCAACATTTGAGGACTTACTCGTTTCATTGCCTGCACCCAATCAGCATTGAGGCGGTTGAGGTATGCTACTAATTTTGAGTATGTATGAACATCTTCGGGAGGATCACCCATGTAATCATCCCTCAAGATAGACAGCAGACGAATGTTACCATCGAGCAAATGGGCAGCCACATCTTTTACCTTCCAAAGCTTGGCTATAGTTTGTGCTTGCCATTCTTCAGGAGTAAGGTTTTTGAGCAAAGCCATCAGTTTTTGATCCAACTTAGGTAGTTGGTGTACCAAATCAAGAAATATGTCTTTGGGCATTTGATTTATTTTTAGGTGATGCTTTAAAAGCAATAGTATAGGTCAGTCCTCCAACATAAAAACTTGCTTGCTGCCGTCAGGATTGGTGCAAATCACATGGCCATTGATGAGGCTATTGAGCTTGTATATTTTGTTTGAACCTGGAAACTTCATGTTCATAATGGCTCCATTGTTTGACACAAATTGAAGTTGAATTTTTTTACGGTTACGGTTGTTGTTATAATAAAACCGAGGTGGAACACTCTTGGTATAGAGGTATTCTATAAGTCCATTTTTACCCTTGCACACTAACTTGTCTTCTGCTTCGAAGTTTTGGTGACTCCCATTTGGGTTAGAGCACATCAGTCCTTCGCCTTCCAGAGTTAATTTATATACTGAATTTTTCCCCGGAAAACTCACCTTGTATACTTCGCCATAGGTAATCTTTTGTTTACTCACCGTTGTCAGCTTGATACGCTTGGGGCGTGTGCTGGAGGCGTATTCAAAAAAATCACCCTTCAAGTTACGGTACAAATATTCTTCAGTACCATTGGCATTAGAAGTAACATAGCGAATACGTTGTCTATCTTGAGCTTGAGTAAGCGCAATGCTACACAAAGTCAAACTTAATGATAGTAAATAGCGTAGAGTTTTCATCATCCTTGTTTTTGAAAAGTTGAGATATATATGGAGTTGTTTGTAATGAATGCCAAAGCGACAAAATAAAGTACCTCTAATAAAAAAGTTCTTGTTGGGTGGTATGAGTGATTTTTGTAGTTTTACATAGCTTAATTTAATATAAAATATTTTGATTTCCTTTGCCTGGATTATATTTAATTGTTACTAGGCAGGGCAAAATCAAACAATTCCAGTTAGTAAAGCGGAAAAAATAAGATGTGCCAATAAAACAAAATATTTGTTGAGTGGGCGAGTCAAAAAACCTTTGCATAGCCCAAGCTATGGAACTGTTTTTTGAGGAAGTCCACTCGGCAAAGGTACCGTTTTATGGCTCAGATTATTTTTGTAGGTTTACTTAGCCAGTCAATTTGCCCGAATTTTGTAGAACAATTCGCGGCTATAGCAAAGCTAAAATGTAATAATATAAGTACATTTGGATGAAGTGATATTAAAACCTGACAACAAAACCAAAGCTAATTGTGACTGTGTGTGTTGTCTAAGTAATCAACAAAATATTTATGATGGTATCTGATACCTTAAGAAAAGTAATAGCCAGCAAACTTGTCGATGGTGGACCTGTATATACAGAAACTACCCTGGAACATTTGAATAACCTGATAGTAGAACCTTGGAATGCTTATTCTTCCTTATTTTTTTTATTGCCACCTTTGTATTGGGGGCTTAAGCTCAAGGGAAGGTATAGCGAATACCCCTTTATTACCTTTTGTTTGCCATTTTTGGTCTTGGGTGGCTTGGGCAGCACCCTGTTTCACGCTTTTCGTACCTCTCGTTGGTTACTCATTATGGACTTTATGCCCATCATCATTATTACTTTAGCCCTTACCATTTATTTTTGGGCAAAAGCTCTAGGGCGTTGGTCTTATACCATCTTTGTAGTATTAGCAATGGTGGGGTTGATGTTGCCTGTCTGGATGTTTGTGCCCAATCCTTACAAAATTAATATTTCCTATTTTACTCGTGGGGTGTTTATGTTTAGCCCCATGTTGATGGTTCTTACCAGAACCCGCTACGCCAATGCCAAAATACTTTTTATTGCCATCTTGTTTTTTCTGGCAGCCCTGGCTTGTCGTCAGTTCGACCATTTAGCTGTAGTAAAATCTATATTGCCTATGGGCATCCACTGGCTTTGGCACTTGTTTACTGTAGCGGGTGCTTTCTTCTTAGCAGAGTATGTATACCGGTTTGTAAACATGGAAAAAGCCCGAAATCAGCGAATAAATGATAAGAATTAGGTGAAATCATAATAAAAATCACAAGCAAACCGTTGATGAGTCGCGTTAGGTCATCAATAATTTGCGTATATTAGCCTTCGTACAATTTTTAATTTAATACTTTAGAACTACCACAAATATGGGATTACTAGATCAGAAAAGAATAGCCGACCAACTTGTTAAAAACTACGAAAAAGCCGAAGAGCTTGACTTACCCAAAGAGTCAAACAAGCCTGTGGTATCAAGCCTTGACAAGGATTTACCAGTAGCTCGTCAGATTAGTTTTTCGGGGGTAGATATGACCAACGGGATAAAAACTGACCTTGAGGAAGAAACTTTGAGCGATAAAGAACGCAAGGTTTTGGCAAAAATAGAAAAATTATTACACGACGAAGAGGTAAGCGAAAGATTTGGAATAGCCATTTTATCTCGCAAAGTAGCCAATCGTGCCTGGATAAAAATAGAAGGAAATGCCGCGATTCCGGCAAAAGTGATTGCCCGCGAAACCAGCAATTACCTGTTGGAAGATGAAAATAATGATGCTTTGAAAGAAGAATTAAAAAAACGATTGGAAGATGGGGCAGTAAATGAAGTAGTGATAAAACTGCTGCAGTATTCAGAAGGAGATGCAGGGTTTAACACTGCGGTTGCTTTGATAGCTCAAAATCTTAAGACATTGGATGAGCAAGGCTTGACGGAGGAAGAAAAAAAAGCGGAAATCACTCGAATTGTTGCCAGCTTGTTAGAGTTGATTGCTAGGCTATAACTACTGGAGTCAACCAATACAAAGCCTGCTTGATAGTACTAAAATATTTGTAAGGCATCATTTGTTGGTGACGGCTTTCTATTTCTTTGACGTTTTTTCTGGTATTGTACTCCCCAAAGGTATCTTCGGGTAATAAAATAGCGATTTTACTTTTGGGGTTTATTTTATAAAAGCGAGGAAACCAATCATTGATAATCCAGGTAGCATCTTCTGACCTTAGTACTCGCCTGAGTCGCTGATCCATAATCCACAAATTCAACTTATTCTGTTTTGCCAGGTTAAGGGCAATGTTTAACCCTTGTCGTAGTGCTGTACTGTCTATAAAACCTAACCATGTGAGCTGGATAATTTTTTGCTCAGTGCTATAATGAATTGTAATAAATTCGTTTTTCAAATATGTTTCCATGCTGTGTAAATATTGTTGGGGGGTTGAACCTTACATATTTACGTAAAACCAGCCGTAGGAGATTAAATAAAGTACGTTTTTTTGTCAAAAATCACGTATGTATACCGATAGAATAAAACACGGTAACATTTGTTGCCTATTTAGAGTAGTAAAGTGTATGAATAAAATGATAAAGTGGAGCTTTTTTGCATTTTTAGCCATTACAATTTCAACTAGCGTAGAAGGTCACCAATTAAAAAATGCCTTGAATGACATCAAAACGTATAAAGCATTGGCTGCGTTTCAAGCAGCAGAAACCATTTTTGTACACCGGGGAGAAAAAGTAAAAGTGAAATTTGATACAGACAAAGCCGTTTATCAAATACGCATACACAATCCGGTAGGTAGAATTATTGGAAGGTTCAAAACTATCAGCAGTGAGTTTGTCGTAGAAACCAAATCTTGGCGCAAAGGCATTTATTTTATTGTGATTAGTAAGAACGGAAAATATAAAGAGAGAAAAAAAATAGTAGTAAGCGCATGAAGCTTTACTCAAAAATTTGAAACAATCAAGCCCATTTTGCAAATGTAAATTTTGCAGTGTGGGCTTGACTGCTTTAGTACACAATTAAAATTTAGCGGAGTGTGACAGACTCTCTCAATTTTTTTGTAAATTCGTAAAGATAAGGAACGGAAAAAAATAACTTTTCAGTTTGGAGGTGATTTTTCATTCTGATACTTCATTAACCCGGCAGTTCCGCCGGGACTATGAGCTTTTTTTAGCCGTAGCTATGGTTACGCCTGCAAAAAGTGCCTCGTCTCAGAATAAAATCCCTCCCTCGAAATCGGTAATTTATTTTTTCACCATTCCTAAGGAAGGTGTATTATTCTATATATAGAATGATGCACCTTATTTTTGTAGCTTTATGCTTGTTGCTCATGACTTGCAGCTACTCAACTTAGTATTTTTCACACAATCATATTTTTGGGATGTTCAATTTCGACGGCGTTAGTTTACAAAACATTGTAGTACATAATGTAGGCAATAAATCTAAGGAAGAAGGGGTGCAGTTATCCAAGACTTTGCTCAACCTTAATGATGATTTGATTCAGGATTTGTTGCTCAAATATTTTTTGTCCTCATTCAAAACAGATGCTTTTTTTCAGTTTGCCCATGACAGCGACGTAAACCTGAATGAGGTATATCATTATGTAGACCAAATATTTGAGAACCCTGACAGTTTTTATGACCAATCGGTGAATATAGCCAAACACCTGTACGAGGCATCTCACCACAATAAAATCAAGGGAGGCGAATTTTACATTGTACACTTTACCGACTGTATAGTAGAAGACGAACTGGCAGATGCAGTGGGTTTGTTTAAGTCTGAAAACAAAGATACCTACCTGCGGGTGTATCAGCAAAACAATAACTTTAACATTGACTATGCTGATGGAATCAATATTAACAAGCTCGACAAGGGCTGCTTGATTTTTAATACTGAAAAAGAGCATGGTTATAAAGTATGTATTGTCGACAACCTCAACAAAAGTAGTCAGGCGCAATATTGGCGCGATGATTTTTTGCGGGTGAAGCCTTACGAAAACAACTTTTACCATACTCAAAACTACCTGACCATGTGCAAAGACTTTGTAGATGAGGTATTGAGCGAAGAGCAGGAGGTAGAGCGTCCGGAACAAATCGCATTGCTTAATAAATCGGTAGAGTATTTTAAAGAAAAAGAGGTGTTCAACGAATCAGAGTTCGAACAAGAGGTAATTCAAAAGCCCGAAGTAGTAGAAGCCTTCCGAGAGTACAAAGAGCAGTACAAAGAGCAACACAAAGAAGAGGCTGATGTAGAGTTGAAGTTTGAAGATTTTGAAATCTCGTCTAATGCCGTAAAAGAAACCAAGAAGAAGTTTAAAAGTGTGCTTAAACTTGACAAAAACTTTAGTGTGTATATCCACGGCAACCGCGATTATGTAATAAAGGGGTTTGATGAAGAGCGCCAGATGAGCTATTATCAGCTGTATTACAACGACGAAAAATAGGCGTATAAATGATTTGACTGTTGTTTGTTGGTTCTCAGCAAAAAAGCACTTTGGGTATTACTCCTAAAGTGCTTTTTTGTTTTCTAACGATACAGCAAGCACTTGTCGTAACTATCTGTGAATGATTGTTTTTGATTTATCTTTAATAAATGTATTTTGTGTAATAGATCGATAATAGATACAATTATGAAGACAAACAAATTCAACCTATACTTCATTACCCTAACGCTACTGGCAACCAGTGTTATGAGTTGTTCTACGGGCAGGCGCAAAGTAACCCTTAGAACCTCTCGCCCTGCCGATATTTCGGTGCCACCTCAGGTGAAATCATTGTTGGTAGTAGACCGCACCAAGTTTAACAAAAACCTTTTAAACGTGGCAGAAAGTGTGCTTACTGGCGAGTTTCCCGAAGAAGACAAAGCAGCCACCCAAGCATTGATTCAGGCATTTAGAGCCAAACTCACTGCTTCTACCCGGTTTACATCTAAGGTAGCACCCATTCGCGAAGAGGGCAACAGTATGACAACTGCTTTTCCTAAACCTTTGAGTTGGTCAAAAATACAGGCTTTGTGTGCTACTTATAAGACCGATGCAGTAGTAGCCATTGAAATTTTTGATACTGATTTTATAATCACACATGGGACACAAAAAACCAAAAAGAAAGTAAAAGAAGGTGGGGTTACCAAGCAAGTAGAAGTAAATGAGTTTTATGCCCGTGGAGTAAACAAAATAAAAGTAGGCATTAAGTTTTATATACCTGCCAACCAAAGCATGATAGACCAAAAGCTGTACAAAAAAACAGGTACCTGGAAAGCTGCTGCAGCCACTAAATCCGCTGCTGTCAGAGCGCTGATCTCCAAAACGAATGCCTCGCGTCGAACAGCCGAAAAAATAGGCCGGTATTATGCTTATCGTATATCACCCATGCCTATGCGCATTACCCGACATTTTAGGGGAAAAGCCAAAAGAGCACCCGAACTAGAGCAGGGTAGTCGCTACGCTGATGTAGCAAAGTGGGCAGAAGCCATTAAGGTATGGAAAAGTGGGTTAGGGCGAGCCCGTAACAAAGAATCGGGCTATTTGGCCTATAACATAGCGGTAGGGTATGAGGTATTGGGTGACCTGAGAAATGCTAAGGAATGGGCGCAAACTTCGTATATAAGGTATGGCAACAAGTATGGCAAAGAATATTATGACTTGCTACAGCGTCGAATCAGAAACGAAACACGGGCTAAGCAGCAGTTGAACAAAGAGTAGGTTTTGGGCAATAAGAGACGGCACGGAAAGTATATTGCCCATCATAGATATTATTCCATCAGTGCCATCACCTTCGTTATTTTTTGTTCAAACTCGATTGCTCCTTCTAGCCTGAGTATTGGGCAAGTGAGCTTTTGTAACCATTGTTGGTGTACTGCCAACGACCTTCCTGTAAAGGCAGGGTCATCGTATTGGGCTGCCCACTCCAAAAAAGCTTGAGAAGTTTGACGAATGAGTTCGTGGGTATGTAGTGCCTCGCCATGTCGTTGTATTTCTCTTTGTCTGAGTCGTTCCATTCTTATTTTGGGCGGCAAGTAAAGAAACACTACCAGGTCAAACGCTTGTAACCATTCATTACCCCAACTAATGAGCGAGCCACTGACAATTACCTTAGGTAAAGAATTGAAGTCTGCGGTTAATTTTTGATTTCTTTTCACCAAAGGCACTTTTTCCTGAAAAGGTGGCGTAGTGGGTTTCCAATAATAATTATCTACATCTAAATGAGTGTAGGAGGTACGTTTTGCCAGTGTCTGCCCCAGGGTAGTAGTACCCACCCCGGAAGCGCCCATTATTAAGATTTTCATGTCAGTCAATGCATTATTTTTACTGTTTGGGCTAACCTGAAGCAAACCCAAGTATTTGTATAAGGTAGCATTGTTTTAGCAGGTAAACAAGCCATTGATAAAAACAAAAAAGCCTGCACTAAAACAAGGGCAGGCTTTTGATTTATTATTGAGAAAATATACAAAGGTTATTGTGTATATGGTTTGTTTGGGTCTCTATTTAAAGAGCTTTTTTACATATAGATAGTCTAAGAAATAAATTACTTTGGCCGAAAACGTGTTAACCTGGGGGGCGTTCATTACATTGTTGCGGAAGTTACGCTCAAAACTAAAGTCGTTTACTTCGCGCCCCGACAAGAAATTAGATACAGCATTTTTGTATACCAGGGTAAGAAAACTACCTGGTGCAAATTGTAAGTTAAATACAAAGTCAATGTTAAAAGCGTTGAAATCCTGGTTATGTGTCACTGGCTCACTTACTCCCTCAGAGTTGGTCTCCAGGCTTTGCAAAGTAGCCTGGTCAGCCAGTAGCTCACCGTTTTGTTGCAATAAATACAATTGATCATATATTACATTGCTCCAGTAATGACGTATTCTCAAACGAAAGTTGGTCAAACGGTTAAAAGCGTAATCGAGAGTAAACGTATTGGTAATATTTCGTACATCTCGACGGCCATACACAATGTGGGTGTGGTCGTTGTCGTCAGTTACATTGGCTGCCCAGTTTCTTTCGTTGTTTCGGCGAGTATAGTTAAAGTCATGAATAAAAGACAACTTATTATTCACTCGGTAACGAGGTCTTATACCAAACCAGGTATCTTGTTGTTTCCAATCGGGGCGAGCCCAAGTACCACCGTATCCGGTAAGTCTAAATTTTTTGCGGCTGTCGGTTCCCGCCCAAAAGTTAACCTCTTGTGCAGGCAACCGTTTAAAAAATCGCCCTTCAACCCTGGGCGAAAAGTAGTCATAGTTGTCTACCGGAGTAGTGTTTAAATTAAAACCAGCGTACCAAAAGTTGGTAAAGTTAAAGTTCATATTGGTCCATAGCCCGAATTGGTTAAAAGTAAAAGGTTTATAAAGCATGCGGTGCCAGGTGCCAGTCCACCAGTTAAAACGATTGAGGATACCTTTAGGCTTAAAAGTCATATATCCCACCTCGGCATTGTGCGACACTTCGTTGGGGGCTTGTAAAAATCCCATATCGTTGGGGTTGTAGTTGTGGCTTTCTACGTTACGGTTCATCCAAAAACGAAATTTACCCCTTACTTTGCTAAATGAAACATTGTATTTATAGCCCAAGTCTGGAATGTAACTACCCGATTCGCTGTCGCGGGTATAACGCTGTGATACTGCCGCAAAGCCCTGTAGACGATAAGTATTTTTCTTATTATGAAAACGGAAGTCGGTTCCTGTAACGTTGGCGTGAGTAAACCCTCCTGCACGCGAAACATTGGTATTGATAAAACTGATGTTAGAGTTGTTAGGCAAGTTTTGGTCTAGCACAAAAGTATTGTAGTTAGTCAATGGGTCTACCAGTACCGTTCTTGTCTCTCCGGTTTCAGTATCTTTTACTCTGGCGTACGATGCTTTGGTTACTGCATTGAATATCCCTATGCCTAAACCGCCCTTAGTTCTGCCCGAAAGCTTGGTGGCATTGATTAATTGTGTTTCTCCTGGCCATTTGTCTACCTCTTCATTTTCTCCCAGCTCATCTTTTAGGTCAAAAGAACTTTGTCCTACCCGGCGTGAATAAAACAGCCCACCTTTATTAAACAGCTCGGTACCCTCGGTAAAGAAAGGGCGGTTTTCTTGAAAACGCACTTCAAAAGGGCTTAAGTTGAGTACTACATTATCAGACTGTACCTGGCTAAAGTCAGGTACCAAACTCATATCTAAAGTAAAGCTTTCGCTGATTCCATATTTTAAGTCCATTCCTCCACCATAAGTGTTTGAGTTGCCGTTTGTATCGTCATATTGGCTTGAAAAAGAGGCATAGGGTAGCAAAAACAAGCGTACGGGAGGTTTGATGTTTTTGAGCCCGGTTAATTGTCCAAACTGATTTACAAACCCGCTCAAAGATGCGTCTACGTGGTTCCAGTAGCTGGTTTCCTGGTTACGCTGTACTCTACGCATAAAGTTTACCCCCCAGGTTTGGTTGGCATCACGAGGAAACCTCAAGGCAGAATAAGGAATTTCAAGTTCGGCAGTCCAACCTTCATCGGTAATTTTTACTGCACTTTTCCAAACTGCATTCCAGTTTACGTCCTCGTTTCGGGCAGAAATAAACTTATCAGTTTGTACTCCAGCCGCCGATACTATAAACGAAAAGGCATTTTGTTGTTTATTGTAAGTATCAAAGCTTACGGCAAAGTAGTCAGAGTTTTTACCTTCCGAATCGCGTTGCCCAAACTCTTTGAGAATTTTATCGGGCTCATTGTCATACATTTTGGCAGAAATGTAAATGGCAAAGTCATCATAAATTACTTTGATTTCGGTTCTTTGGGCAGAGGGCTTGCCATTGCTGGGGCGAGTTTGGATGAAGTTTCCTATGTAAAAGCTAGGGTCACGTACCCACACTTCATCGTCAAGTTTGCCATCAATTGTAGGCTTATTTTTTATTTTTACTGCTTTGAGCGAATTGGGTTTTTTTGTTTTTGGAGGCTTTGCCCAACTCAAAAATCCTCCACAACATAGTAAAACACAGAGGAATGATGAAGTAAAAGTTTTCATGGTAAATATCTATTGATAATGCTTTAAAGTAAAATATATGGATTATGTGTGTATTTCTTACGTTGGTATTTCAAAGACATAGGCCGGTAGAACAGGTTGCAATACAAAGGTGTTTTTTTCGTGACATTGTTTGTATATCATTGGTTTTGGTAGTGTGATCACAAGCTTAATGTAAGCACTGTAAGTCAAGGTATATGATTTATAGTCAGTGCTTTATGGTTTAATGTGTAGTTTGTTTAAAATAGAAACTGCTCTTTAGTAAAAAGGTTACTGATTTTTGTTTAAGTGAGGCATATTTTAGGTAAATACATATTTTCTATGGTTAAATGAATCAGTTGTGGTTTGGTGGTGTCCTTTGTTAAATAGTGGGAAAAGCCATATAATTTATCTTGCGGTAAAAGTAACCTTGAAGCCATCATCTGGAGCTTGTTCATGAGTAAGACGGTTCAAAAAAGCAAGTATTACAGTTGGAGGTAAAAACAAAGCGGTCAGGCAGTATAAAGAGTTGTTCAATACCTTTATTCATTTTTCCTGGCTTGTTTGAGTAAATTTCACTCCTTGTTTTTTCCTATTCAGACCAAAAATCTACAACTTGATTCCTTATTGTCCTTGTGATAAATAGAAGATCACTAACTTTAAAAAAATGATTTATGGCACATACTTATGATTATCCCCGCCCTGCCCTTACTGTTGACTGTATTATATTTGGGCAAGAGGTCAACCAAGCTACTAAAGTACTGCTTATTCAGCGGGCACATGAGCCTTTTCAGGATAAATGGGCGATACCTGGCGGTTTTATAGATGCCAACGAAACTGCTCTGCAAGCCGCAAAACGTGAGTTGGAAGAGGAAACAAACCTGAAAGGGGTAGAGCTACAGCAGTTGCACACTTTTACTGCACCCGACAGAGATCCACGAGGCTGGGTCGTGTCTATAGCACATTATGCCTTGGTAGACATCAATGCTTGTAAGCCTATAGCAGGAGACGATGCCCGCAATGCTACTTGGTTTGCGTTGGATGAATTACCTGAAATGGCATTTGATCATGATGAAATTTTGAAAATGGCTATAGCAGAGGTGAAGCCTTAAGTTGGGTAGTAGTAGCCAAGCTTAAAACAATTGTATGAATAAACTTAAAAAATGCCAACAACGTTTTGCTAAGTTAATGTCGCGTCGGCACGAACGCTACTTTACCTGGGTAGACTATATACATACATTGCTTACCGCGTTACCCATAGGCTTAGGCGTGGGGTTGGTATTTGGTGTGATGAACAAACACTACGAAATAAGCCTGTTGATAGGGGTTACCCAAGGGGTAGTCATTGGTTGTTGCCTTACATTTGCTATCCAAATATCGTTGTACTTATCCGATAAAATCAGTTGGAAACCAATCAGCTTTTCATTGGTATTTTTGGTGATGGTGATCAACTGTTTTGTAGGGGTAAAAATCATCGGGTGGATAAGTGTATACTGGTGGGGGGCTAACCCAAGCTCTATAGGGGTCACCGTTGTTTTGATTGTTTTCTACACTGCATTAGGTATGATTATATTTACTAAAATTCATCAAAGAGCTCAACTGGACAGTAAAATCACCGAGCAGGAATTGAAACTCATGGAGTTAAAACAACTTAAAACTCAAGCAGAGTTGGACGCATTACATGCCAGGGTAAATCCTCACTTCTTGTATAATACCCTCAATTCTATTGCAAGCCTAATACATGCCAACCCCGACAAAGCCGAGCAAATGACTTTACTTTTGTCTAAGTTTTTTAGGTACAATACCAATCGAAAAAATAACCACTTGACTACCATAGGCGAAGAGCTGGATATGGTGGCTACTTACCTGGAAATAGAGAAGGTTCGTTTTGGCGACAGGCTGAATTATCAGCTAGATCTGCCACCAGGAGCAAAAAACTATCTGATTCCTCGTTTTTTGTTGCAACCCTTGGTCGAGAATGCTCTCAAGCATGGAATAGCCAAACTTGCTGAAAAAGGAAAGCTTAGTTTGACAATAAATACTGAAAACGATCAGATCAAGGTAATGATTGGTGACAATGGTCCCGGTTTCTCTGACGAGTTAGTATCGGGGTATGGGTTAAAAAGTACCCGTGAAAAACTCGAATTGCTGTTTCCGGGCAATGCTGACTTTTATTTTGAAAACTCACCCAAAAAACAATTGGTTATTACACTCAAAAAAATGCTTGCCCATGAATATACCAAAAACAAACAAGCGATACAAAACCGTTATAATTGATGATGAAATATTGGCTCGCGACCGCCTTAAACGTTTGCTAAAGGCACATACAGATGTTTTTGAAGTAATAGGTGAAGCTCAAAATGGGCAGGAAGGGCAACAAGTAGTAGACACGCTCAAACCTGACTTAATCTTTCTGGACATAGAAATGCCTTTGTTGAATGGTTTTGAAATGCTCCGAAGGCTTCATCATTTGCCCGTAGTAATTTTTGCTACAGCTTACGATCAATACGCTATTCAGGCGTTTGAAGAAAATTCGATAGACTATTTACTTAAACCTATCTTGCCTGAAAGATTGGAGCGCAGCATTCAAAAACTTCATCGGTTTGAAGCGGAGTCAACTGCGGGTGAGCAACATGTGCAATCTATTCAACAACTTTTGCAACAACTACAGCCTGCCAAAGCCATTACGGGTATTCCTATTCAGGTAGGTGATACTATTCGTTTGGTGCCGTTGACCCATGTAACTCATTTTGAGGCAGATGGCAAGTATGTGTATTTACACACACCCGATCAAAATAAACACTTGGTAGACTATACTTTGACTACACTTGATGACAAGCTCCCAGAGCAATTTGTGCGGGTACACAAGTCGTATATTGTCAATAGCGAGTTTATCAAACAATTTGAAAAATATTTTCGGGGGCGCTATATCTTACACCTCAATGATAAAGAAGGAACTAAAGTTACCTCTGGCGCCAGTTTTTCTGATAGGGTCAAGGGATTGTTTGAGCTTTAAAAATAGTGAAGAGTAAAAACCAAAAATAGTGGCAGGGTATGAAAAAAATAAGATGGATTGTTCAGAAAAATAACTATGCAACTGCCGACCGGGATAAAATCATCGCTGCCTGCCAGCAGTTGCAACTGCCTTATGAATTGGTACAGGTCATTCCTTTTGCCACTACCTTGCCTGTTTTCTCAATAGATAAGCACCACGAAAACATCTATTATGGCTCTACCACTATGATGGAACGAGTTTACAACGATTTGGGGCAACCTGCGGGTTTGTTTTATGATGAAACCACTTTTACCATGGGCAATTATATCAATCAATGGAAGGCGTCTATGCTATCATCTGAAGGCGAGGTGTTTACATTCGAGCAGTTTAGAGGGAGAGATTACCCCAGTGACGCCAGGTTTTTTATCCGACCCAATGCCGACTCAAAGGCTTTTGCTGGAATGGTACTTACATTTGCCGAAATCAAAAGTTGGTATGATAAGGTAGTGCAAAACAAGGCTGAAACTGTTGATGCCACCACCGAAATTTTCGTTAGTACTGCTTACCACATCGAAAAAGAATGGCGAAATATTGTGGTCAATGGCAAAGTCGTCACAAGTACTGCTTATCGAAAATCATTTGAGCTGTACAAGTCAGCTACCGATGTGCCACCAGAGATGATCAGGTTTGTAGAAGAAAGGTGCCGTGAGTACCAACCTCACGATATTTTTGCAATGGATGTAGCAAAGTGCAGTGGGGAGTACGAGTATTACATTATAGAGTGCGGTTGTGCTAATTCTATTGGGTTTTATCACTGCGATATATTTGCTTATGTCAAGCATATATCTGAATTTTTGTCTGTGAAAATCAACAACAAGCACTAGAATCCACCCCCTTCTAACTGCTTCAGGCGTATGTATTTATGCCTGACTTTCTTTCTGTTTCTATTTTACCATAATAAAGCCTATCTTTACTTTACGCAAACCACTCAAACAAGTAAAGCTCTTGATTATTTAAGGATACGTTCACCCCATTTTTTATAGCTTGCAGGGTTATTTAGAAAGATTCTCAAATAAGGGTTTTGTACAAAAAGTTACCTAAATTTCGCTTTCTTGCCCTTCGTCTGTTAATTTGCGTGGTAGTTTAGGGTGTTTTATATGCCCCAAATCAAACCAAGCTATTGATAGTAAACTCTTTATATAATAAAATTTTACCCACTTGTGATATGATAAAACACGATTGGACGCTCGCCGAGATTGAAGCCATCTATAATAAACCTTTGCTCGACTTGATGTTTGAAGCAGCCTCTATTCATCGCCAAAATAAAGATTATGCCGAGGTGCAAATAAGCAGCCTTATTTCTATAAAAACCGGAGGTTGCCCCGAAGACTGCGCATATTGCCCACAGGCAGCACGCTATAGTACTGATGTAGACGTGCATAAACTCATGCCTCTTGAGACAGTAGTAAACATGGCTAAAGAAGCTAAAGAAGCTGGCTCATCAAGGGTGTGTATGGGCGCTGCCTGGCGCGAAGTACGCGACAACCGCGATTTTGACCGTGTGCTCGACATGGTAAAGGCAGTGAACGACATGGACATGGAGGTATGCTGTACTTTAGGTATGCTCAATGCCAACCAAGCACAAAAACTTGCCGATGCAGGATTGTATGCTTACAACCATAATGTAGATACTTCGGAAGAATATTATAGTGAAGTCATTACTACCCGTACCTACAAAGATCGTTTGAACACCATCAATAATGCACGTGAAGCAGGACTCACTGTTTGTTCAGGGGGGATTGTAGGTTTAGGCGAAACTGACAAAGACCGTATTGGAATGCTGAAGGTACTCTCAAACTTGCACCCTCACCCCGATTCAGTGCCGATCAATGCATTGGTAAGGATAGAAGGTACACCACTTGAAGACCAACCCAAAGTACCCGTACAAGATATGGTACGTATGATTGCCACTGCACGCATTTTAATGCCTAAAACTGTAGTACGCCTGTCGGCAGGAAGAACAGAAATGTCGTTGAGTGAGCAGGCAATGTGTTTTATGGCTGGTGCCAACTCTATTTTTGCTGGAGACAAATTGCTTACCACGCCTAATCCTGACTTTAAGGATGACATGGAAATGTTTGATATTTTGGGCTTGGCTCCTCGTGAAGCCTACAAAAATGTAGATCGTGAGCAGTTTCGCCCTAAAGAAACTGTGGAAAAAGAAGCCTAGTGCACTGGAAACTAAATTCCTATCATATTATTCGGAGTCTTTAGCCCGCTTACTTTACTTCAAAAAGTTTACGTAGCTTTGGCTATGCGCACTTTTTGAAGTGCGTCAGCAAACGAAATACTCTCGAATAAATAGTGCATTTATTTAATCCCCAATGCACTAGCCAATGTAGAAATTACGAATTACGAATGAGTGCATATCATCGTAATTCGTAATTCTCAAATTTGCAATTAATACTCCGTTTTATCTCCCTTACTTTGCCACCTCTCAAACACCTTCAAAGCATTGTCTCTGCCTATAGCTATAAACTTGATTTGTCGCTCGTTAATTTTTTTATCCAACTCATCATAAATTAACTGATCATCAAAACCGATGTGTGCAGCATCTTCGCGGTTACACGCATAGTAAACTGCCTTGGGACGTGCCCAATAAATAGCGCCTAAACACATAGGGCAAGGTTCGCAAGAGGTGTAAATGACACAATCGTCTAATTGAAAAGTATTCAAAACTTTGCAAGCTTCTCTTATAGCTACTACCTCGGCGTGAGCGGTAGGATCTTGGGTAGAAGTGACCCGGTTGTGTCCTTCGGCAATTATTTCACCGTTTTTGACTACTACCGCACCAAATGGTCCGCCCGAATTACTATCCATTCCTTGGGTTGCCAACTCGATAGCCCTGTTTATAAAATGCTCGTGATTTTCGTGCATGGTAACGTTGTTAAATTTTAACAGATATTGATTTTAGCCTGCTCTTATTTTTATGCAAACCCCGCAAATTAACGCAATGTAGTAGGGTTTTACAAGTAAAAATCATAGTGCTTCAATTTCTTCTGTTGATAAACCAGTAATGCTGTGAATAGTAGAGGCATCTATGCCCTTGGCTTTCATTTTTCGGGCGGTTTCTCTGATGGCCTCTGCTTTGCCCTCTTCTCTACCCTCCTCTCTACCTTCCTCTCTGCCTTCTTCTCTGCCTTCTTTTATAGCTGTATTCACCACATTATTAAAATCCCATACATGTTTCAAGCTATCCCGGTATGCCTGTTGGTCTTTTGGGTTGAGTTTAACAATTTCAGCAGCATCAAACAGTTTTTTGAAAATACGTTCTTGCAATGCTGGGGGCACTTCATGAAATCTTGACAAGTTTTTGAGTAAATACATCCATTTATCAAAGCGAGTTTCAAGCTCATCAGCGGTTTTGTTAAACTTGGGCATTTCGAGGTAGATAAAGGTCAGTTTATCATAAAAAACCTCTTGGGTTTCGGTGTCTATTAGTTGAATGTGGTGTTTAAATTTATTATTACCCTCTTGGTGCCTATTAAACACAAAATCCATAATACTAATGGTATACACCGCCTCTAGCTTGAAATTCCAATCACTGCCTGTAACGGCTTGTTCCTGAATAGGAAAAGTAGCATAGTAAATACTTCGGTCTTTGAAATACTCCTGTTTTACTTTTTGTAGCTCCACAATAAACTTTTCTCCTCGGTCATTTTGGCAATAGAGGTCAAAAATAGCCCTTCTATCGAGAGGACTATTAGGCATTTGCTCGTTTTTGAGGTAAGTAATTTCGGTGATGTGTTGTTTGTCTTGGAGCAACTCGTTGAGAAAATCAATCAACAACTCCTTGTTACTTTCTTCACCAAACAGCTTTTTAAAACCAAAATCGGTAAACGGGTTAATAAATCTTTCTGACATAATAAAGCAAGGGTTTAATTGTAATTGTTATTTTAGAGTGCCTCGATTTCTTCGGCAGATAAACCAGTAGCTTTGGCAATGGTAGCGGAGTCTACACCTTGAGCTTTTAGGTTAAGAGCTATTTCTACAGAGTTTTCTTTTACTGCCGTATTCACCACATTATTAAAATCCCAAACATGCTTCAAACTCTCCCTATAAGCCTGTTGATCTTGTGGATTGAGTTTAACAATTTCGGCAGCATCAAACAATTTTTTGAAAATACGTTCTTGCAATGCTGGGGGCACTTCATGAAATCTTGACAAGTTTTTGAGTAAATACATCCATTTATCAAAGCGAGTTTCAAGCTCATCAGCGGTTTTGTTAAACTTGGGCATTTCGAGGTAGATAAAGGTCAGTTTATCATAAAAAACCTCTTGGGTTTCGGTGTCTATTAGTTGAATGTGGTGTTTAAATTTATTATTACCCTCTTGGTACCTATTAAACACAAAATCCATAATACTAATAGTATACACCGCCTCTAGCTTGAAATTCCAATCACTGCCTGTAACGGCTTGTTCCTGAATAGGAAAAGTAGCATAGTAAATACTTCGGTCTTTGAAATACTCCTGTTTTACTTTTTGTAGCTCCACAATAAACTTTTCTCCTCGGTCATTTTGGCAATAGAGGTCAAAAATAGCCCTTCTATCGAGAGGACTATTAGGCATTTGCTCGTTTTTGAGGTAAGTAATTTCGGTGATGTGTTGTTTGTCTTGGAGCAACTCGTTGAGAAAATCAATCAACAACTCCTTGTTACTTTCTTCACCAAACAGCTTTTTAAAACCAAAATCGGTAAACGGGTTAATAAATCTTTCTGACATAATAAAGCAAGGGTTTAAATAAACAACTTATCACAAACTTAAGCATTTAACTGCTAACTTTGTGGTCTAATTGACTGAATATGGACAGGATAAAAACCTCGCAGAATTTTTTAGATAAACGCCTCCAAAAACGCCAGGAAGATGGTTTACTGCGTACTTTGGTAGATAAACACCATTTAATAGATTTTTGCTCGAACGATTATCTTGGAATGGCACGCAGTGATGCTTTCAAGGCGTTGATTGAGCAAAAAGTGGCACAAACAAACCAATTAACCTCCACTATAGGAGCCACTGGGTCGCGGCTTATTTCGGGCAACCTTCAGTATACCGAACAACTGGAGCAAAGCATTGCCGACTTTCATCAGGCAGAGGCAGGGCTGTTGTTTAATTCTGGATATGATGCCAACATAGGCATTTTTGCTGCACTTGCCCATAAAGGAGATACAATCATTACTGATGAGTTTGCCCATGCTAGTATGATAGATGGTGCCCGCCTGAGTCATGCCAAAAGATTGAGGTTTAAACATAATAATGTGGCAGACCTGGAAAAAAAGCTAGGCGTTGCAGAAGGCAATGTTTTTATTGGGGTAGAGTCGGTATACTCTATGGATGGCGATCTGGCACCATTGAAAGCTATAGCAGATTTGGCCGAGAAATATGGAGCTCATCTGATTGTAGATGAAGCCCACGCTACGGGGGTGTTTGGCAACAAGGGAGAGGGGGTAGTACAAGCCGAAAATCTGCAGGAAAGGGTTTTGTTACGTATGCATACTTTTGGCAAAGCATTGGGCACTCATGGGGCTATAGTGTTAGGCAGCCACCACCTACGCGACTATCTCATCAACTTTACCCGTTCTTTTATTTATACCACTTCGTTGCCTTTTCACTCTTTGTTAAGCATAGAGGCTGCCTATGAGTTATTACCTGGTTGTCAGGCAGAACGCCAGCACCTACAGTATTTGATTGACTTTTTTCAAAAACAATTGCGCCAGCAAACACCTTATCAAATACTCGATAGCCCGTCACCCATTCAAGGGGTAATAGTACCAGGCAACGCACAAGCCAAGGCTGTATCGCAAAAACTAGCAACTGCTGGCTTTTATGTAAAAGCAATTCTAAGCCCTACAGTACCTGCTAAACAAGAACGACTTCGGATATGTTTACATGCTTTTAATACCGAAGCCGAGCTTCGACAAATGATTGAAACTATTAAAAACTAATCTTACATGAAACATCAATATATTATTGCAGGGATAGATACCGAAATTGGTAAAACTGTAGTGTCAGCTATTGTGGCCGAAGCATTGCAAGCCGATTATTGGAAGCCCATTCAGTCAGGTGAATTAGACAACTCTGACACCCACAAAGTAGAAGCTTTGGTAAGTAACCATAATGCGGTATTTCACCCTGAAGCCTATAGGTTTAAAGAACCTATGTCGCCCCATGCTGCTGCGGCTATAGATGGGGTAACTATAGAGCCAAATAAAATACAACTCCCCGATACTCGCAACCATTTGGTGGTAGAGCTTGCTGGAGGCTTGATGGTACCTTTGACCCACGAATTTTTGAATATCCACTTGATCAAGCAGCTAGGTATTCCGGTTATTCTGGTATCTAAATACTATTTGGGGAGTATTAACCATACCTTATTATCTATAGAATTGCTCAAGGCGCATAAGGTTGACATCAAAGGAATTATCTTTAATGGTGAGCCTACCCCTAGTAGCAAAGAAGCTATTCTAGCTTATAGCCAAGTACCTTGCCTGGGTGAAATTCCCTGGATAGAAGGACCACTTACCCAATCTGTGGTGTCATCTTTGGCAAAATTGTTAAGTTTTTAGCCAAGTACCTGTGAAGGTTTGTTGATGACTATAAACTACAAGGTAGCATTCCTCCTGAAATCAGAAAGAGGGTGCTACTTTTTTATTGAAGCTCTTTTTGTTTTTTCTTAACTTAGGAATGGTGTAAAAATAAATTTCTATAGTAACGCTAAAATATTTTGTTGCTAGACGCGGTAAAAAATCGGCTAATAGCAGCGCTATTCGGCTATTTTTTAACAAAGTATAGCCTCAAAAGATGAGGTTAAGAATGTAAATTTATTTTGGTACCATTCCTTAGGTTAAAAAGCAATATAAGGCGTAAGCTGGGCAAGTTTGGCTTCGTCTATAATTTTAATTTTACCTAAGTCTTTGATAGAATTGTAATTGCCGTGATGTTCCCGGTAATTGACAATGATTTTTGCTAATTTATAACCGATATAAGGGTGAGCCTTGAGTATTTCAAATTTGGCAGTATTTATATTGATTTTTTTGATATTGGCAGGCGTCAACGAGGTGTGTTGTAATAAAGTGGCAATGACTTCGGGCTTGAGCCCATAAATATCTTTGAGTTGTTCAGTGTTAGAAAATCCCCCCAAACGATTTCTTAAATTAATTATTCGCTCAGAAAGTGCTTCACCTATTCCTTTGATTTGCTTCAGCTGTTCGGTAGTGGCCTCGTTTAAGTCAAACGGTGCAATTTTGTCTTCCTGGGTAGCAAACGGGCTGGCGGTGGTGTACTTTCGGTTTTTGGGTGCTTCATACTTGTCTGGTAGTTGAATATATGCCTCCAGTTGATCATAAGCTCTTTCAGGAAAACCATAAATCTTTTTTAAGTCACTTTTTTGGCGAAACTTGCCTCCTTTGGATACATAGTTTTGAATACGCCCGGCTACTTTAGCCGAAAATCCCAATTTCTGCCAATCTTGTACTGTAGCAGTGTTAGGATCAAATGCGAAAAATTCATTGGGAGTGTAGGCAGGTGTTTTTTTGTATTTCTTTTTGCGTGAGTAGCGAGGGGCTTTGATATAAGCAGAAGATTTTTTGTATTCTTTTTTTTCGGCCGCCAGTTCAGCGGTTTGTTTGGCAATGAGTGCTTCCAAACTATCTAATGTGCTTTGGTCTGAGTTGTCTACTTGCCTTTTACTAAAACTACCCAAGGGTGGGTTAATCAGCAATATGGTAACCAGTACCACCAACAATGCCATAAGAATGACAAAGCCGTTGGTTTCTTTGCGTGAAAATCCAAAATAGTTACGTATCCAAAGTTTTACACGTTTCATAAGCATTTAGTTAAGGTAGGTGTATCTTAGGGAGATACTTGATTTTGAATACGTGTATGATGCTTTTGAGGTTCAAAACTTCGCATCTGACTTCTATAAATAAGAATGTGTAGCAATGAAATCACTGCTACACATTATTTATTTTTTATTACTCATCTTCTAAGTTAGACTTAGAAGGAGTGGTCAATACTTTTCTAAAAAAATAAGCCATAGTTAAGGTAACAGTCACTTGTACTGTTATCATCATTATTAACGCTGAGGTACTCATTTAATTTATGTTTTAGTTTTGTAAATGCTAATACTTGAAGGGTTACAGGTTTTCTTTAGTCCTTCTTTTACTGGCTTGGTATACTAATACCGTAATAAAGATAAATACGCCTAATAACAGCAAACGACCAAGGTTGATATAGAATATCTGATTGGTAAAACTACCAGTAGCTATTTTATCTTTAAACTTCACCTTGTCTCCTTCTTTGATGGTTACCTTGGCGCTCTTGCCTCCGTATTGTGCCACGTTGATTGACCGCACTACAGTCATGGAATCAAAAGGGGTGACACTCTTTTCGTTGGTATATGTTTTTATTTTGCCTTCAGGAGTTTTGTAGTACTTTTTACTCTGGCTCAACTGTATAGTAGTACCCTGTATTTTGGTTACTATACTTTCACCTTCTACATCATTCTCAAAGCTATCGGCAAAGAAAGACTTGTTGGCTTTTACACCCTGGTTAGTAATTTGCCCAATGATACTATCATCAGCAAGGGCAAATTGTCCGTTAAAGAGCTTGTTCCAATCGCCACCTACTGGTTTTATCAAAGCGCCTAAGAATACAATCAACAAAAGCGTAGGGGTGACCCATTTAATGATGGGTTTAAAAAATGATGGAATGGTAATGTCAGCCCCTTCGTTGATCTCTGCCCAGCCTTTGGTCATACCAAACACCCAGGCAAACAAAATCACTTCGGCCAGAGCAAATACTACCAAAGCAATGGTTCCTGCCCAGTAGTCATACTCTCCAAAGACCCCTTGACTGTAGAACATTACCGATGGCAAACCGACAATAAGTGTAATGACCCCAAACGATAAGGCGGCCTTTTTGCGTCCCCAATTAAACTCATCTTGCATAAAGCCCATCCAGGGAGTACCCATGGCCAACGATGAGGTAATGCCCGCAAAAAAGAGTAACCCAAACCACATTACTCCAGCTACTACGCTCAGTACGCTGCCCCATTGGTCGAACAGGTAAGGCATGGTTTGGAAAGCCATAGAGAAGCCAGCATTGTTTTGTGCCCACTCAAGCCCCAGGTAACCCACTGCAATAGGAATAACAACGGATGCACCCAGTACAATTTCTACAAAACCGTTCATCCATCCGGCAGACATTGCGTTGAGGGCAATATCGTCTTTAGAACGTACATAAGAAGCATAACACTGAATAGTACCCATACCTACCGAGAGCGTAAAGAATATTTGCCCTGCAGCGGCCATCCATACTTTAAAATCCCAGATACTGGATGCTTGTGGTTTCCATAAGAAATCTAATGCTAAGAAAGAGTTACAGTCAGTACAACCTTCTGGCGCACCAGACGACCCCAGGGTAATGCCGCGAATGGCAAGAAAAGCTCCGAACAAGATGAGCATAGGCATGCCAAATTTGGCTACTTTTTCTACCCCGCCACTTAAGCCTTTAGATAGTATATATATATTGAGAGATAGCGTAATAACATAAATGATAAGTGCAGGTACAGGAATACCCATAAAAGAATCGGTATAGGAATCGAAGTAGGCTGAAACTGCTTCAGGGCTTGATCCGGCAAAACCTCTTGTGATAGACTTCCAAACATAAGTAAGTGTCCAGGACTCGATATAGGTGTAATAGGCAGCTACCGCAATGTTGGTAAAAATACCAAATACACCAAAATACTTCCAAAACTTACGTTTACCCATGGTATCAAGGATAAACGGTGTAGAGTGGTTACCCTGACGCCCCCCAAAACGCCCTACTGACCATTCAACCCAAAGGAGAGGAATACCCATTAATACAAAACATACCAAATAGGGGATAATAAAAGCTCCTCCTCCATTCTGAACAGCTTGCACAGGAAAGCGAAGAAAGTTTCCTAAACCTACGGCGTTTCCAGCCATAGCCAATACCAGTCCGACCCGAGAACCCCAGGCTTCTTTATTTGTACTCATTTATCAAATAGTTGGATTTAATACTGAATCAATGAATGGCTAAACTACAGCATATTTTTGAGTTGTGCAATTAGATATGATTTAAAGTTACACGCCTACGTTTTTTTTAAGTTTAAGTTTGATTTTATTTAGTTTAATTTCATTCAAAAGAGATATAATTTTTGTTAACTCTACCCATTTCCCCTCATTTTGAAGGTGGTAGAATACCTTCATGTAGTCTAATATTTACGACTAAAATTGAGTGAGATTTACTTTTTTGAGCAATACTTCTTTTTTTTTTTATCCTAAAAAACTAACTTAGAACTTTAAGGAATGGTAAAAAAATAAGTGACCGATTTCGAGGTAGAGATTTTCTACTTAGCTGAGGCACTTTTGGCCGAAGGCAACGCTTAGCACAGCATCGTTGGTTTGGTGGGTGTCGTTCGCTTTTTGAATCTTGATGTATATCAGAACAAGCGTTATGGTTAAAAAAGCTCATAGTCTCGATTGATCGGGGAAAATTATTTTTTGTTCATTCTTAAGAGTGTCCTGTAAAAAAAACCACATAATTAAACAGCAAGGCATTACTCATTAAACCAGTAATTTGATTCTAAAACCTGAAGACTGGGTACTGGCAGAAAAGTTGTTTCCTGTGTCATTTGCCTGTTTTTAAATAACTTAACTGATTAGGTGAATGAAACTGTAGATGTTTCATAGACTAAAAGCGCCAAATTAAACATGAAAGATATAGCTATAAAAGGTAATAAGGGAGTATATTTTATACCTACAGTCAATTTTAACTCAGATACTGGCGTATGTGAAATTATCGGAGAGTCATATCATCAAGATGCTAAAAAGTTTTATCGCCCTTTGATTCAATGGGTAGAAGAGTACATTCAGTCTAAACATCCCATTCGGTTTGACTTCAAACTTACCTACTTCAACACCAATTCATCTAAAGCCTTTCTAAATATTCTCAAAGTGTTGAAAAAATACGCCGATGAAGGTGGGCAGGTAGAGGCCAATTGGTATTATCCTACCGAAGATGATGATATTTTGGAAGAAGCCGAGGATTTTATACAAGAAACCAAACTGAAAATGAACTTGATTGGTTACTGAGGTTAGTATAGTCCCTATGTGTAGATTGCGTGTGTTGGAGCTTTTATATTTTGACAAATTTGGTGTTGTGACTGCTTTGAGATCAAAACAATGATATAGATGGTTTGTGTGGAATAAGAAAAGCAAATATAACTGTGTTTGTAATAAGAGATAGGTCATGAAAACAATCATTATTATTTGCTTTACATTGTTGCTGTTGAACGTAACAGTTTATGCCCAACCTGATACTAATCGCCTAAATACTATTCCATTAGATGTATTGAAGGCGCAAGATATTATTGCAGGACGTGCTTCTACCAATGTAGAAGTTGTTTCTGCGAGTAGGTCGAGCAAAAGAATAAAAGACCTGCCGGTGACTATCCACGTAGTAACTCAAGAAGAAATCCGAAAAAATGGTTATATAACCTTGGTTGACGTTATGAAAGCGGTACCAGGGGTAAGAGTATCGCAACCAGGATCAGGGCTCGACGGAGAAACATTTCTTTTTAGGGGGCAAATAGGTAACTATTACACCAAAATACTCATCAATAACATTCCCATCCAACCTAGTGTGGCAGGAGGAATCGCCATTGGAGCGCAACTACCCATTGCTCAGGCGCGGCAAATAGAAATTATCTATGGACCAGCTTCTGCAGTGTATGGGGCTGACGCCATGACTGGAGTCATTAATATTATTACCGACTCTCCCTCTAGTCGCTCATTTGCGCAAGCCAATGTTACTTTAGGTGAATATGGCTACCAACACGTAAATTTTATGGCAGGAGGCAAGGTAGGTAAAAACAAAAACATACTTAAATACACTTTTTATGGCAATCGCGGCAAACGCGATGATCTAAACATTCGCCATAACAAAGAGGTAGAGTTGGTAGGACAAGTGAGTAGTGAGTTTTCATACAAAGGCAATGTATTTAGCCCTCTTCCCCACTTTTTTGCTTCTAAACGTATGTCAAGCGATCAGATTAACTATTTAAGATTGCTCAATACTAATCCTGGTCAGGTGTTGGATAGTATTCAGGCGACTTACCCTTACTACCAAGGCGATGCAAACAAAGGTTTGGTGAACGCATTGCCCCAGGAAAGCTCGCTGTTTGGCATACAACTGGAGTATCGAGATTTTACTTTTAGTTATAACAACCTCTTTCGTAGCAACCACAGTTCTTTGGGCAGAAGCCCTGACATATTTTCTTATGCCCGCTCTGACAACTACATAGCCGACCGTATAGAGCGAATTACCTTAAGCTATAACAAAGCCTGGCAACGATTTGCACTTACTGTCAATGCATCTTATCTTAAGTACAGGATGGACGTAGGCTCTACTTATGGAGTAAACTATGCCAGTTTTGCCAGTGCAAGGGCATATACTTATGAGGCTTCTGATGATTTATTTTTTGAAGCGCTAGGTACTTATTCCATCAATAAATATATGGAAATCACCGCAGGTTTTTCTGCCACTTTTTCAGGCAATTTACCTCCAGTCAATGAATCCGATACACCTTTTAACCCTGGCGATTATCAGGCTTTTAGCACTACCCAACGCGCCCCGCATGCCGTTTTTGGGCATTTTGGCGACAATCCCATTTTGCACACCATTACTGGCTATTTTGCCCAATTGCTCTATCAACGCGATAACCTCACGCTGATTGCAGGAGTGCGTGAAGATGCCTCGTCTGAGTTTACTACCAATGTAGATTCAGCCAATGCAGTAGGTTCTTTTTATCCCAGAGTAGCGGTGTTGTATAAGTTCAACAATAACCTTTCGGTAAGAGCGTCTTACGGGAGAGCTTTCAAGGCACCCAGTGCCCGCAACACTTACTCTTCGTTGGCTTTGCCTGTAATATTCAATGGCACCAGAGTACCCAACCTGGTACAATACGAACGAGTGCCTAATGAAGACTTATCACCAGAGTTTGTTACGAGTTATGAGGTAGGAGTACGCTATACACTCAATAGTAATATAGACTTTGACCTGACAGGATATTATAGCCGAATAGACCAATTGATTACCCAAAGCCTGATACCATTAGATACCAGTATATATGGTGCCAATGCGGTGTCACAGTTTCAAACACAGAATAATTTCCGAACTCGCTCGGCCGTAAATGATGTAAACAGCCGAAGCGATTTGTATGGACTGCAATTGGCCGTACGTTTGTCAAATCTTTTGCCATTACTAAAACTCAATGCTGATGTGTACCTAAATTATGCTGAAGGTTCAGAAATATTACCCAACGAAGAAAACGAAGAAATCAGTGTGCCCAGAATGGTGCCTAAGTTTATGGGACAGTTGAACTTTTCAATAGAACCGTTTAAGCATACTTACTTTCGTTTTGAGAATGTGTTTATGACTGATTGGGTAAGGCGTTTTGTACCTAGAGCAGATGCATCAGATTTTAAAGTTGAGGGCTATTATAACCTGGATTTTATCGGGCGTTATCAGCTGAGCAAACACTTGGGTGTATTTCTGAAAATAAGAAATGTATTTGATGCTGAGTATGCAGGCATTGGTTCTGATGGACTAGACGTGGACTTGGTATACAACCCTCAAATGAAACGAAACGTACAGTTTGGGGCTTCTTTTAGGTTATAAAAACAAGCCCTTGTTGGTTTGGGGACACTTTTCTTAAAAATTGAACACATACCCTATGGTATTTACAAACTCACGCGAAAGCCCATCAGGATTTTGAGCGCGACGAATGAGCCTAAAACCTGCCCCTACTTTAATTGCCGAGCGAGTATTAAACCTAAATCCCATTCCGACCAAATAAGTAAGTGCCAACCCATCGCTTCCGTCTACATTGATGGTGCGTTCGCCCATCGTCATTTTGTCTTGAGTGGGGCGGTAAATAGCCAATAAACCCGTATTAAAGTTGATGCGTGAAAAGCGTAGGTTATATTCTACTCTTAACATAAAATCATCACCTCTGAATAGTTTTCGTGACCGGGGGTAGTGCTCAGCCCAGATAAAATTTTCGCTTCCTGCCCATTCGCCCCATAAAAACTGATTGTTTACACTATTCAATGCGCGTTGATACCCCGTAGCAATCAGCCAATTACGACTAATCAGCGAAATTCCTGCAATCAAGTCATAAGTACCCAAAGTATTTTGGTAATACATAGGCAATGGTCTGCCCGACTCAGATTGTACGTTGGGATTGCCTGTAGGTATTTTGGTACCCAGTGTAGCATTTATCTGAAACTTTTCTTTGTTCACGAGATTGTAACTAAAACTCAATGACACATCACCTATTCCGTGATTGCTGCCCAAGCGCCCCTGAGCGTATTGATAAGGCAACTTTACCTGTAAATTGGTTTTGTCATTAAAACCCATGTTAAAATCTACAGTATACGCCAAAATGAGGTTATCAAATTTGGTAACCCCCAGATAGTGACTCAGTTCTACCGAGCGTAAACGCAGCCTTACTTTTTGGTTAAAATGTTGATCGGGCTTCATGGCACCCATCGTACAAAACCCGGCGTCGCTACAGCCTTGTGCCTGTAGTTGTGCTGAGGTAGTCCATAAAAAAATGAGTAGTAATCCGTAAAACTGTATGTATTGAATCCTGTTTGACATAATGGAGGCAAGTATATTGAGTTTTGTGCAAAGTAAAGAAATATAGTCAAAAACCAACTTGTTTTATGTTGTTACAACTCAAGTGAAGGAAACGTTGCCTGTGTTGGAAAGAAGATTTTGCTAAAACCACACAAACCCTCTCAAATTACTTGATTTGAGAGGGTTTGTGTGCATGTTATCAGGCAGTATATTTTCAGTCAGGTCTTTGCTTCCTAATCATATTTGGCAATTAAGTTAATCTCCACTACATTCTTTCCATCTTTAAACAAGGCCTGAGGTATTTTGATCTGATGATCTTTGGTATTGACCTGAAAGCGACTAAAGCAACTGATTTTATTGTTTTTTACTACGATAGTAGCCGGAATAGAACGCTTTTTCTTTACGCCGTGCATTTTAAGATAGCCTACCACGGTTACTTTCTGAGGAGAACTAATTTCAAAATTGATCTTTTCTTTTACTTTCCCTTTAAAAGTAGAATGGGGGTATTTGCTGGCTTCGAGGTAGGTTTCGTTAAAAGGTTGTTGCATTACAGGGTTGCTAAAACGAAACTTATTGGTGGGAATAATGAAAGACACTTCGTTGTTTTTGCGATTAAAGGCAGAAGTCACAGATTTATTAACTGCCTGAATGAGGGCAAGGTTAGAATTTAAAAATAGGGTGACTTGACCTGTGTGAGTGCTATATATTTTTTTTTGTGCTTTGGTGTCATGGACAAGAGTGAACAAAAAAAAACCAAGCAGGAAAATATGCCTTTTCATGATGGAGTGTAGTTTTAAAAGTACAGAAACATTATCATAGTTTGTTTTACCGTGTCAAGGTAAGATTTGTTCAGAGATTCTACAACTTTATAAAAAAATAGAAGGCTCTTTTTCAGTCAGATAGTAGAATACCCGTTAAGTTCTTTTAACGGGTATGCTTGAACTAATAGTATGAATTATACACGATTAATCATCATTATCGTCCTCATCTTCCAACTCAAACTTGAAGTTCTTCAGTTCTTTTAATGCTTCTTTGAGGTCTTTTTTAAAGTCTTTCAGGTCTATCTTCAAATCCTTTTTTAGGTCTTTTAGATCCACCTTAAGGTTTTTCAATACATCACTGGTTACATCGAGGCTTAGGCCAATCACAGGCTTGAGCAAATCGCCCAGGTCAAGTTCGTTTTCAAGGTCAATATTGCTTAGGTCTTTGCTTGCCTTTCGTAAGCTACGTTTAAGATCTTTGCCCATATTTTTGAGCGATACACTCAGCTCTTTCAGCCCATCCTTTAGAGCTATCCAGTCTTGCCACATACTGTCAGTAGTTGTTTTGTGCTTTTTAAACTTCCCTGACTTTATTTTTTTGCCATCTACATACAAACGTTTTACTTTTCCGGCTTTGTCAAAACGTACCTCATAGTCGGTTCCTTTGATATTAGCCTCCATTTCTACATAATCATCCTCACTGTCTATTTTTCGGTAACGACGATCTTTATGGTGAGAATATCTATTTAAACGACGCATTTTGCTGGTTTTTTTACCAGGCGTATCCACTACTGTGGTAAGCAAGGCTAGTTCTTCCTTTATTCTTTGTTTTACCATTTTTTTGATAAGCACCTTGGATGGAGTGGATAGGTTTGTTACCTGCTGGCTGTTAGTTGAGGTTGGCTTTACTACCTTGCCAGAAGCCAACTGATGTGTTACCAAAGCACTACTGCTCAAGGCAACACTTTGCCCAAACGATACCTGGCCGAACCCAATGCCCAGGCAAGCCAACATAGGTACAATGAGGGCGTATTTCCAATAGATTTTTCGATACATGGTTTTCTTGGTCATCATATTTACTCTTTTTTTAATTTGCGATTGAACTAAACGATTCCCCAAAGTAAACTGAGGCACACTGCCTAAACTTTGGCTAAGTAACAACATAGCATAACTGTGGGCGTCTTGCTGTTTGATGACTGCTTGGTCAGCTACAAACTCGTGGTTTTCACGCAAGGCATTCCGCCACCAGTACACCACTGGATTGTACCAAAACATGGCACAAAACAACTCCATCAACAAGACATCTATAGTATGTTTTTGCTGGATGTGAGCTACTTCATGGGCAACAACTTGTGCCCTTTGTTCGGGAGTAAGTTTCAGGGTATTGTCCCAAAACAAATAGTTGAAAAACGACAGCATGGGTAACTTACCATAAGTAAACACTACTTTGTAATGGTCTTGTGGCATTGCTTGGGTACCTGCAATAACCCGTATGATACGCACCAACCGATAAGCAAAAAGCGCCAGGCACACCAATACTCCTGCAATGTACAGCCCTAGCCAGGCGTTCCACCAATTGATTGAAGGAATGGTGGCTTTGTTGGTTGGCAGGTGGGTTGTTTTGCCAGAAGCTTGATGTTGAGTGATTGGGTGTATTTTTTTATTATGAATAGCAGTGGTAGTAGTCGGGTGTACTACAGAGGTAGTTGTTTTTTTGGAGGTAACCACTGGAGAACTTACTGCAAGCGGTTGCCACTGACTTATACGAGTTGGTACCGATTTTTTTGGCAACTCGATGTGTAACAATGGCACCGCAAGTGCCACCCCCAAGCCTATCAGCAAATAGGCACGGTTTAAGTGAAAACTCGTCTCTTTTTTTAAGAAGATGAGATAAAAAGCATATAAAAACAACAAGCTTAGGTTTACTTTTATAAGGTATATTATCCAATCGTTCATGGTATTCAATGGTTTTTTAATAAAATAGTAGTGGGTAGCATAAGCAACGACAAGTAATCAGCTGAAAGTAAGGCTAACTATTTTACAGTGTGATAGTTACACTTGTTTCTTAGATGTGTTTAATTCCGCTTCAGTGCTCAATACTTGGCGAAATGCTCTAATCGTTATTCAGGCTTTTTACCAGCTCACTTATGTTTTTAAGTAACTCTTTTTCGTGCTTGTCTAAGTCTCTGGTATCTATATTTTTGAGTTCGTCATTCAGGTTTTTCCTAAGCTCTTTGCCCAGCTCTTTCTTAAGCTTTTTTAGTTTTCTTTTGAGCGCTGGTAAATCCTCCTTTTTCCATTCTTGAATTCCCTTATTGAGTTCTTTGATCAAGGTTTCCTTGAAATCTTTTTCAAAGTGCTCTCCCATTTTTTCAAACTCTTTGCCCATTTTTTCAAATTCCTTTCCCAGTCTTTCTAAATCTGCCGTATTTTCAATCGTAATCTTTTCACCGTTGAAGTCAACATCCAATCGGAAACTTTGCTCGCGTTGACGTTCAGCTTCTTCTTGCTGTTTTTCAAGGGCTTCCAATCGTTCTTGTTGGCTTACTTGAGCAATCGCTGGTTCGTTGTCATTGCGTGCACCAAATAAGGGGCTTCGCTGCAAAAGCCAGCCCGCCAAAATAACCAAGGGAATTACTAAAAAATACCGGGCAATGTCACGCTTTGGCTGAGCGTGGTTATTTCTTTCTTTCATCATCATTTTTTTGTTTAAGGTTCTTGTCTATGTCTTCCAAAATATCTTCAATGTCTGATATGTCCACGTTTTTGTCTTTGGCAAAAAATGACGCCAAACGAGCAAAAGATCCTCCGAAATAATCAGTCATGAAGCGGTCTAACCAAAAGCTGGTATACTCTTCTTTTTTTACCAATGGCTCATAACGATAAGTGTTGCCAAAGGTCTGGTGTGTGACAAAACCCTTTTCTTCAAGCAACCTTACTATAGTAGACACTGTACTGTAGGCGGGTTTTTTTTTACCAGGCGCTACGGGTATATCGGCAATGATTTCTTTGATAAAAGCTTTTTCCAGTTTCCACAAAACTTTCATTACCTGTTCCTCTGCCTTGGTGAGTTGCTTGCCTTTTTGTCCTTTATTTTTTGCGTTTTTTTTCATTGATATTTTTAGTAGGGGTAACTATACTTTTAAAACTTGTTTTATGAAACTAAAATTTCCAACTAAGTTTTTAAAACTTCTGCTCAAAAAAATATTCCTGATACAGGAACTAAAATGTTTGACAACAAGTATTTTTGTAAAAACAAACGTATTGATAAAAGGGCGTTTAGGTTTACATCATCAATGACACTTGCCATTGGCAAGGGTTGCATAAATGAATGCCATAAAAAATAGTTTTGACTTAACCATTACTCAAGTTGCTGAAAGTCAGTACAATAAAAAAACAATAATTTAGCAAACACCTATGAAATATATCACTTCACTTATTTTTGCCTGCCTCCTGCTTTTTCAACACCCTATCCAGGCACAAAACTTTGCTTCTTCGTCGGTGTTGGGCACAGGTACTTGGTATAAAATAGGTACTACCCAACAAGGCATTTATAAAATAGACTATAATTTTTTGAAAAATGCTGGAATAGATGTAGACAACATTAACCCTCGAAACATACAACTATATGGCAATGTAGGGGGCATGTTGCCTCAAGCCAATAGTGCTTCCCGCGTAGACGACCTGCAAGAAAACTCCATCTGGGTAGCTGGGCAAGACGATGGGAGCTTTGACGCCAACGATTACATTTTGTTTTATGCCCAAGGCGCCGTAGAGTGGACCTATAATGCCACCAACAAACTATTTGAACATACCCAAAATATTTACTCCGATTCAGTTTTTTGCTTTTTGACTATAGGTAGCAATGAGGGCAAAAGGGTACAGTCGCAGGAAAACCTAAGTGGTACTACCCAAACCCTGACTACTTACGACGATTATCAAGCATACGAAAAAGACGAACGAACTATTTTGGAACAAGGCTCAGGCAGGGAATGGTACGGCGAAGTTTTTGATTTTGAAACGAGCCAGAACTTTACTTTTGACACTCCTGGTTTGTTAGCCAATACCTCGCTTACACTTACTTCTTTTGTGATGGGGCGTTCGGCACTCGACACCAAGTTTTCTGTATCGCTCAATGGTGTTACTTTGGGTACCCAGTCAATAGCTGCCCAACCCACGGGCACTTATGATGTAAAAGGTATCAACAATGTAAGGGACTTCACCCTGAACACCAGTCAGTTATCCGGGTTGAGTCAATTAACCATCAACCTAGTGTACGATAAAAACGGAGGAAGCTCCTCAGGTTATTTAAATTATCTGCGGGTAAACTATCAACGACAACTACAGCTGTATGATAACCAAACTACCTTTAGGGCTATAGCCAGCCTGGAGCAACCTTTAACCGCTTTTTCGGTAGCCAATGTGGGCAACGGTGCCATTGTTTGGGATATTAGCAACCCATTGCACCCTGTAAACCAACCTTATGCTTTAAGTGGGAGCAATGCGGTGTTTGGAGCAAGTACTGCCACTGCGTTGAAACAATTTGTGGTTTTTCAGGGCAGCGATTTTCCCAACCCTGAGTCGGTACAAGCATTGCCCAACCAAAACCTACATGCTTTGCTCCCCACCAATCTGGTGATTATTACTCCAGAAGTGTTTTTGAGCGAAGCCGAACGCCTGGCAGACTTTAGGCGCGCCAATGATGGTTTGAGTGTGACGGTAGTTAAACTTCCTCAAATTTACAACGAATTCTCGTCGGGTAAACAAGATGTAACCGCTTTGCGCGACTTTGCCCGGATGCTTTACCTGCGCGATTCACAAGTATTTAAATACCTGTTGTTATTTGGCGATGCCTCTTATGACTATAAAGATCGAGTAGCCAACAATACCAATTTTGTCCCTATCTATGAGTCACGCGAATCGCTGCATCCTATATTGAGTCATTCTTCCGACGATTATTTTGGGTTTCTTGAAGCAAGTGAAGGCGAATGGACAGAAACCTCTTTGGGCGACCATACGCTGGAAATTGGCATTGGGCGCTTGCCCGTAAAAACACTCGAAGAGGCAGCTAATGTAGTAACCAAACTCATTGGGTACGCCAATAACCAATCTAATTTAGGGAGTTGGCGCAACCGAGTGGTGTTTGTGGCAGACGATGGCGATGTAAACATCCACCAATTAGATGCTGATGTGCTTGCTGAAGACATTAGAAACAACCATAAGAATTTCAATGTAAGCAAGTTGTTTTTAGACGCATTCGAGCAAGTGTCTACCCCTAATGGTGAGCTTGCTCCTACTTTGAAAGAAGCACTTACCCAAAATGTAGAAAGGGGAGCCCTTATTGTAAACTATACCGGACACGGCGGAGAAATTGGTTGGGCAGAAGAAAAGCTACTGAATGTACCACAAATCAATGATTGGGAAAACTACCATAACCTACCGCTTTTTGTAACGGCTACTTGTGAGTTTGGACGTTATGATGACCCCTTGCGGGTAGCAGGTGCCGAATATATTTTGCTCAACCCCAAAGGCGGAGGCATTGGGCTCATTACTACCACCCGCCCGGTGTATTCGAGTACTAATTTTTTATTGAGCAAAGCTTTTTATGCTGAAGTGTTTAAACCCATTGACGGGGAAATGCCTCGTTTGGGTGACTTGATGATCAAGACCAAAAACAACAGCTTGAATGGAGCCATCAATCGTAATTTTGCCTTATTGGGCGACCCGTCATTACGATTGGCTTATCCTAAACATAAAGTGGCCGTTACTAAAATAACCAATGCCAATACAGGGCAAGTAGTGAATACCATAAGTGCACTGGACAAGGTGACTGTAGAAGGGGAGGTGACAAATGCGCAGGATATTTTGCTCGATGGATTTGATGGAGTCCTGGACATTACCATATTTGACAAGGCGCAAGAACTAACTACTCTGGGAACCGAGAGTAGCCGTATTCAGTTTAAGGCACAGAACAACAAAATATTTGTAGGTAAGGCGAGTGTGAAGGCAGGTAAGTTTACTTTTACCTTTATTGTACCCAAAGACATTGATTATAAGTTTGGAGAGGGGAAGTGGAGTTTTTATGCCCAGGCAAACGATGGAGTCAATGACGCCCAGGGAGCCAAAACTGATGTAATCATTGGTGGTACCAGTGCTTCTATCACCCCTGATGATACCCCCCCGGCTATTACGCTTTTTATGAATGATGAAACTTTTGTAAGTGGGGGCGTGGTACAGCCATCGGCTACTTTGATTGCCAAATTGAGCGACGAAAATGGGCTGAACATTGCCCAAACCGGAGTAGGACATGAAATGACGGCGGTGTTGGATGGTGACTTGGAAAACCCTTGGGTTCTGAACGATTTTTACGAAGGCAACCTGGATACTTATCAAGAGGGGGTGGTGCAATATCCTGTACGTGACCTTGCCAAAGGGAAGCATACAGTAGTAGTAAAAGTGTGGGATACCCACAACAACTCAAGCGAAGCAAGCATCGATTTTGTTGTAACCGACAATGCTGTAATGGCGATAAACGAGGTAATGAATTACCCAAATCCATTTAATCAGGCGACTACTTTTCGTTTTGATCACAATCGGGCGGGTGAAGCCCTCGAAGTAACCATTCAGATTTATAACCGCAATGGACAACACGTAAAAAAACTGCAATATACTACCAACAAGGCTCTGACTCGTTTTGAGGGAGTGTGGGATGGCTTGGATAAACAAGGCAAAAAAATACCTCAAGGAGTGTATGTATACAAGATCACGGCACGTTCTGTTACCGATGGTGCCGAAAAATTTATTGTACGCAGATTGGTAGTGTTAGATTAACACCAATTTACCAATAACAAGTTCACAAACAGCAAAGTACACGGCTTTATCCTGATAATTTTATAACAAATATTAGTGACTAATTAACCTTAGGGGGGAATAAAGGCATAAAACCCCCTGATAAAAGTATACAAAAAGTATACATGTCGTCTTTTTGCCTAAAATTCCCAACAAAAAAAGTATATTTGCAAAAGTATTATAAAAACCAAATCACAATGAAATTTCATAGACGTGTAGTTTTATTAGTGGCTGCCTTTATGGTAGCTTTGGGTTCTTCCCAATCATTTAGTCAGACAGCCGCATTTATAGGGCAAGATACAGTGTCGAGACCCATCACCACTGCTGTACCTTTTTTATCTATTTCACCTGACGCCCGCGCTGCTGGTATGGGAGACGTTGGAGTAGCTACTACTGCCGACGTAAACAGTATTTACTGGAACCCGGCAAAGCTGGTTTTTGCCGAAGGCAAAATAGGTGCTTCCCTTTCTTTCACTCCTTGGTTGCGTAAGCTCGTAAACGACATGTCGTTGTCTTATTTGTCTGCCTATTACAAACTGGACAACCGTCAGGCATTTGGTTTTTCACTAAGATACTTCAATTTAGGTAGTATTCAATTTACTGATAATCAAGGGGGGATCATTCGTGATTTTGTACCCAACGAACTAGCGGCTACCTTGACCTACTCACGTAAACTTTCTGAAAAGTTGGGAGTAGCGGTAAGTGGACGTTATATTCACTCCAACCTTTCGGCCGATTTGATCTTGGCAAACCAACAAGAAACCAAAGCTGGAAACACAGCTGCTGCTGACATAGCCGTATTTTACAAAACCGACTTGACTGTAAGTGGAATGGAGTCAAACCTGGCTTTTGGGGCAAACATTTCTAACATTGGCGCCAAAATCTCTTATACCAACAAAAACGAAAGAGACTTTATTCCTACCAACCTTCGTTTAGGTTCTGCTTTTACTCTGAACATTGACGAATTTAATAAATTTACTGTTGCTTTAGACCTTAACAAGTTAATGGTACCTACTCCCCCCCAGGTAGACAGCCAGGGAAACATCATTTCTGGTACCAGCCCTCGCGATAAAACTTTGTTGAGTGGTATGTTTGGCTCATTTGCCGATGCCCCAGGAGGTTTTAGCGAAGAATTGAAAGAATTTATCATTGCTACTGGAATAGAGTACTGGTACAATGACTTATTTGCGGCACGTGTAGGGTATTATAACGAACATGCTCAAAAAGGTGATCGTAAGTACTTTACTGTAGGAGTAGGGTTACGTTATAAAAAACTTGGTTTTGACGCAGCTTATTTACTACCACAAAGAGAAACCAACCCATTGGCAGAAACACTTCGCTTCTCAATTTTGTTTAACCTTGGCGGCGAAGACAAAAAATAGTTTATTACAAAGTACAGGAAAAACTTACCTGAACCCTTCTCCGTTTGGAGAAGGGTTTTTTATTTGTTTAATTTAAAATTAAGCACCTGAAGATAAGCCCTGTGTTAGAATCATCAGACGAATACAAAAACGAGCGAACTATGTTAGACAGATCACAACCCCCCGCCTTTCACGTTGCTGACAAGGTGCCTATATTGCAAGCCAAAACCCGATACCTTGACAATGGCATTCCTGTGCATCTGATCAATGCCGGAGGGCAGCCAGTACTTAGGGTGGAGCTATTTTTTAAAGCGGGGGCTTTGATTGATCCTAAACTTGCCACTTCGTTTTTTGTGATCAAGATGTTGCGTGAGGGTACAAGCACCCGCAATACGCAACAAATAAGCGAATATATTGATCAATATGGAGCATTTATCGAGTTTAAACCAGGGCCTGACCGTATAGGAGTGATTTTATACACCTTATCGAAATACCTCGATAAGTTATTGGTTTTAATTACAGAATTGCTCAACGAAGCTACCTTTCCTGAAAAAGAACTGGATAGTTTTAAGAATATTACTCGACAAAACCTGCTGCTTAACCTTAAGCGTAATGGTTTTAGGGCGTCACGCAAAATGAGTCGAGTGTTGTTTGGCAGACACCCCTATGGGTTAGACCTCACCGAAGCAGCTATAGATGAAGTAAGTCGCGAAGATTTGCAGGGGTTTTACCATAAATACATTAAAAACAATCCTTGTGACATTATTGTGTCAGGCGATGCCAACGAGGAGGTACTCAAGGTGTTGAACAAATATTTTGGAGGGATCGACTTGGCAGAGTTTTTACTGCATCCGCCCCAGATAGTGCCTACTCCGATGCCTTCAGAGCAACAGTTGCATTTAGACGTCCGCGAAAATGCCACCCAGTCGTCTATACGCATGGGAGGGCTTATATTCACCAAAAGCCACCCCGAATACTCTAAGTTTATTATTCTCAATGAAATTTTTGGCGGCTATTTTGGCTCAAGACTGATGAGCAACATTCGGGAAGATAAAGGCTATACTTATGGCATTTATGCCAGAGTAGCATTGTTGGAACAAGCAGCTTATTACGGTATCATGACCGATGTACGCAAAGAGTTTACTCAACACACTATAGACGAAATTCATAAAGAATCGAAGCGCATGCGTACTGAACTGGTGCCAGAAGAAGAACTAAGCCTTGTAAAAAATTATATGTCAGGTACACTTACCAGCACCATTAATTCCCCTTTTGCCCTTGCCGATGTGTTCAAAGGGTTGCACTTTCACGGGTTGGACTATAGTTTTTATGACAGTTACTTTGAAATACTTAAAAACATTACCCCTGAAGATTTGATAGAACTGGCTAATAAATATTTGCGTACCGAAGAAATGTATGAAATAGTAGTAGGAGGGAAGTAAAACATTTGATAATGAGTGTTTTATAAAATGCTTTGATTCATTATTTGTTCAGGGTATTTGCGTTGTATGAGCTACAGATGAGTGCCAGTATTTGGGTTTTTTAGTGAATTACCGAATTATATTGCGTATATTAGGTTTTTGGTTTATGATTTGTATACATCATAACCTATTCATCTTTGTTAAATTTAAGTTTCGCTATGTTGACTAATAATAATCATACTATACTCAAAGATCAATCATTTGATGCCCATTACCGTGTTTTAACCATTCGTATGCAAAAGGCAGTAAGTCCTCAGGAACTTAAACCCACTTTGCGCAAGATTGTAGAAGAAGAATTGAGGGGAAATTATGAAATGGAAAAATATGAAACCTATACAAAAACCATGTATAGAGTGGCGGCCGTCAGAAAGCCGTAGTTTGATATAAACTCCTCCAACCAGCCTTGTACTTTGCCCTTTCTTTAGTGATCCTGCAAAAATAAGTTGAGCCATTAAAGTGTATCTTTTGCCTCCTGATTTCTCTTAAAAACCGATAGCTACAGCTTCGCTGTGCTGAGCTCTGCCAAAGGCTAAACATCACATAGCTTTGGCTATGTTCATTTTTTTAAAATCATCAGAAAACAAAATATTTTCTTGAATCAGCTCACTTTATTTTTTACACATCACTTACCCATTGCTTGGGTATCCCAAAAAACATTTTTTTTTTGTTTTATCACCTCCACTTGCCTGTTTTATCTTTATTAGATCGCACAGACAAGTAGAGTATGATATTGGTTATCTATAGTAGCAGTTGTCTAATTTGAGCCAAAGCATCTGTGTATGCTTTATCAGTGTCAAGCTGGGTGTCAGCCAAGGCACTTCCTGCTTTTAATTCTCCTGTTTTATGGCTATTTATCCATTCTGCCTGATCGTGTCGTTGCCTGTTTAATAATATTTCCATAAGTCCGCTTTTAAAGGCAATCTGGCGCACTTGGTGTAAAATAGCGGGTCGTTGCGGGCCCACAACCAAGGCATAGCTATCCAACACACCACCTTTGCCATCTACCTCATTCCAAGAAGCTTTGCCGTCTTCAGCCGGACTAGCTGAGGGAACAACATCTACCCTTACATCACGTTCATCGGGCAACAAACAAAGCCGACCACGCACATTGATTTGCGACATGAGCTGGTATGCTGCACCAGGGGGTATTACTCCGTATCCAGCCGGGTTACTCAGCATTGCCAACACCAGTGCTGCCTCAGCAGGATCATGAATACCCAAGGCAAGCAACACTCCAGAAGCTTCTAAAGTCATGTGTAACACTTGATCGTAGTCTTTAGCATCACTCCACTTGCCCGATACACCATAAGCTCCGTCTTTGGTACTTCCCGATACGGTATAAAAACCTGTGCCAAACTCGCCAGAAGCTCCGTGCGCCACAGAAAGTGGTTGTGCGCCTATGGCGTCAACGCCTGATTCCACTGTAACATGGCTCAAGTTAATGTTTCCGCTTACTACCCCATCCCGGCTTACAGATGCAGTCGAAGGTCGCTCTTGATAACGGGTACTTTTGTCTCCTTTCTGGAAAGGCGCCAAACCAAAATCAAAAGGCGTGTAAGCTTTGATGTCAAGAATGAGTGCTTCGGTCATCGCGTATAACTTATCATCATCGGTTCCAGGATTACCAAGTTCTTCAAAAGCTGCTTGAAATCCAGTGAGAAGATAGGTATTCTCTTTATCAGTTGAGAGCTCATTTAAAGTGTCTCTGAATAGCCTGCCAATCCCTATAGACCTCCAATAAGCTTTCAGTGGTTCGATGCAACCCTTGAGGTTGGCGCCCTGTGTTTTATTTATTTTTCTTTGTATAACATGTGTGTCACTGTTCTTTAGTTGGACAGTGCTCATGGTTGGTGGTGGCGACTCAACTACTTGTCGTTGCACGGGTACATTCCCCAGCTCTGTTCCAATTCTATCTGCGGCACTTTCTCTGGTTGGATCGGTGTTTACTGCCTGACCGTTTACCTGAGCATTTGCTTTTGGTGCCCCATTGAGCTGGTTATCAATGGCGTGCCCTATTTCGTGGTTTTTTACTGTCGTACTTTCTCCAGGGGCTATGTGAATACTGTTGTCTTGAATAGTAGCTTTGGCATTGACAGAAGAAGGAAAAGGCGAATTCTCCTGAATGTTTACCCGGCTTAGGTCTGCACCGTATTTTTGGGCAGCATATTGTTGAAGGTGTGGAGCTACCTTTTGGCTGCTTGCGCGTTGTATTGGGGCTTGTTTTGCCTGAATGGGTTGTTTTTGCCCCTCTTTGCTTTCATAAGCGTTCTGGAGTTTACGTTGTATGGGTTGTTGTTTTGCCCGAATGTTTGCCTTGCCGTCTTTTTGGGCTTTTTTACTAGTCGTTTTTTGTTGGACGGATTGGTTAATGGTGCTTAAATCGTTAGCAGTTGTTTTTTTGTTGTGTTGTGTGTGCATGTATTTTCTTTATGTAGTTTGTTCAATCAACCAAATACACTGGAGCTTATTACATTTGCTTCTTTTACCTTCTCTTAAAAAAAACAAAACCTAGCCCAATTTCCAGTTTACTTAGAGGCTAGGGTACTAGATTTTAACAGTGCATTTGATGGTTTGTTATAACTTGAAATTATATGAATATGTGTACTTGTTTTTAGGATATGAGCGAACATACAGAACTTTGAAAACTGTCTTATAAGACAGTTATTTTAACTTTCTAAGTGTAGCTTCAATCACTTCTATACATTTTGCCCGGTCGTATTTCCAAGTAAGGTAAGGGAGAGGAACGATAGGCACTCCAGCCCTGCTTAATATCTTATAACGTTCTAGTGTAAATGCATTTTCGTAAATACCTGGAAACCCTATCAGGTTGATACCCATCGTTTTATGCTTGTCTTGTACCACAATGTCAATGTCGAGCCCGGCAATAGGGTAAGACCGAAAGCAATGGTACTTTAGCGATTGTAATGCCGTTTCTACCTCATCGGCAAAAGTACAGTGAGCCCCCGATGGATCATAGTTACGGCTGAAATTTTTTTCCTCATCTACCACATAGCTTAAGTATTGCTTAAGCAAAGTTTGATTTTTCAACTCTTGAGGGGCGGCCGAGGTAACTACAAATTGCTTGGCACGAGCACGGGTAATCGCTACATTAAACAAGTCCTCTTTGTTGATGTGTACAAACGAGCCACTTGCCGAGTGTTGATCTACTACAAATGATATAAACATCATGTCGCGCTCTTCTCCTTGAAACGAGTGTGCGGTACCCACCATCAGGTTATGTTTTTTGAGCGAGGCAAGTGAAATTTCCTCCGAAATACGCTTGGTTAGATAGTCAACCTGTGCCCTAAATGGTGACAGCACCCCTATGCTGTGACAAATGTCTTTTGATAAAATTTGCTCGTTTTCAACAGTCTTTTTTATGCGGGCAATAATCATCTCCGACTCGCCTTCATTGTAACCTTTGGGGCTGCGTTCTCCTTCATTGGTCAATAGTTGCAAACTTTTCACCCTTTCATTATGAGGGGTTTGGGTCATAAGGTTGAGCCTGTTTTGATAAAAAAACTTGTTACTAAAATTGATGATTTCAGGCAAGCTACGGTAGTGTTCATCCAAAAACGTGATAGCATCCTGGGTTTCTATAGAGCCATTTACTGCATCCAGCACGCTCTGGTTGCGGTAGTCAAGGTCAAAAGCGGTCTCATGGTCTAAATGGTGTTGCTTACGTAAAAAATTTTGTCTAGCCTCTGACAAAAACGATACATGACGCAATTGCGAGGGGTCACCCACAATTACTACCCTTTTGGCACGCTGCAAAATCGCCAGGCAACTGGCAATGTCACACTGCGAAGCTTCGTCAATAATCGCCACATCAAACATATCTTGACGAAGTGGTAACACATTGCTCACGTCTGAAAGGTTAACCAACCAAATAGGAAAAGTACTTAGTATAGTGTCAAAATCGATGCTGTCAAAAAACTGTGCTTGTTTGTGCCCTTTGCGTGCCTTGATAGCCTTCAGGAAATTACTCAGGTCTTTGCGTTTAAACCTGATTACATCTACCAGCTTAAGTTGGTAGCCCAGGTGAATATATTCTTTGAGTAGCTTAGTACGTTGTGCCAGCAAGCCCTCAAGCTTTGACACCAGTTCCCAGTGAATAGGACGTTCAGTGCTTTTATTGCGTATTCGGTTGGTTTTAAAATTGACAATCCAGCGCTTGATCAGGTTTTTTGCCTGGTTGTTGGCAGCAATAAAGTTTCCCCATTTTATCTCCTCATTTACTCTTTGGTCAAACAATACCTCAAGGGCTTGTATTTCTTGCTCAATGGTTTGCAAACGATTACCCATCTGCTGGTATTTCTTTTTTGCCTCAGGTACCTGGCCAGGGTCAGGAATGCCAATGCCACTCAAAATATTCTTAATATACAGTTTAAGGTCTTTCATGTACTGGCTTTTACCACCACGAATTACCCCATTTTTAAACCCAAGCTGTTGTTCTATTTTATCGCCTACCACATCTACCGCATGGTTCATTTGAGAGGCGATTAATACCGACTCGCCTCTGGTGAGGTGGTCAGTAGCAAGGGCAGCTATAGTATAAGTTTTGCCCGTGCCTGGTGGTCCTACTACAATGCTTAGTGGGTGGCATTGTGCCATCGCCAATACTTTTTTCTGGGCTTTGCTGAGCACTGAAGGCACCAGCGATGGCTTGGGAGGTGGGTAGTGGGTGGGGGCAGCTTCACCAAACAATGCCTTGAGTGCACTTGAGAACTGATCACTATTGCCAATGATTCCTAGTTCATTGATTACTCCACGAGTTGTATTTGAACTCATCATAACACCTGCAGCGCTGGCTGGCACCAGACGCAGTATTTTCGATTTCATCAATTTTTTGAGTGCCTCTTCGTTCAGCAAATCTTCTGGATAGCGATACATCTCCTCAAAATTTACCTCAGTCCAAGATTGTTTGAGTACATCTGTCAATTCTTTGGTTTCGCTAAAAGTGATGGCTTCTTGTGGAATTTGCTTAAAAACCTCTTCCACATTATGATCTGGCTGGTTGAGCATTGCCAACAAAGGGTAGTTTACTTGTTGTTTGCTAAAATCTATTTTTACATAATAATCTTCTTTTTCCTTGATCAATTCGGCAGGGTAATAAAGCAGGGGAGCACAAAGTTTTCGGGGACCAATGTGTTCGTTGGGGTTATTGCCTGTTACAAAAAAAGCAAAGTAATACAGTGATTTTTCCCGTTGATAAAGCTGCAGTTCTTTTTCGATATGCTGTGCTGTGTCGAGCGGAATATATTCCTGAGGGAGGTTTTGATTAAGCAGTTGCTCTTGTTTGTCTGTAAAATTTTTATGCTCTATTTTTTTATCAAAAAGATTCCAAACAGTAGCCTCGCGTTGGTCTGCCTGATAACAATCTTTAAAATAATGAACCAGTTGTTGTATTCTCATAGTTTGATTTTTACCTCACTATCAAATATACCATTTTCATTCTAAATAACCACCAAACACCTAAGACCTCCGAGGTTATTTACTTTTTCTTGATGCGCATTGTCAGATAAAGCAATACTACTGTAGCGGCTAAAAGTCCCCATCCTATAAACGAAAATATCTCCATAATTGAAAAGTTAAAGTAGTGTGAAATAAACAAAGCCCTCAAGTTAGGGAAAATAGAGTTTTCTTGTCAAAAACAGGCATTGTATTTACATATCAAGGTATCCCATTTGCTCATTTTCTCCATTTCTCTAGCCATAGATGTTGGGTAAGCCAATTGCTGGTGTGCCGAACAAAAATGCTTTTAAGGGAGTTTACTAAGTCTATGAAGCTAAAAGAGTTAAGAAATACTCGTCCCCCCAAAGCATTGAAAAAGTATAGTCAAGACGAATATCAGGTAATATGGATTGGGGATTATTGGGATGCTCCCATGACAGGAATACTACAAATAGCTACACAATTTTTTTGGTTTGAACTCATCAAAGAAAACTGGACTCAGGATGATTGGTTCAGGCGATATGCCATTGTAGAGCTTTCAGCTGAGCAACTAGAGAGGGAGTGGCAGGTACACGAAGATTTTCAGCGGTATGTAGGTATTCACTGGGATGTAAATATGGTAAAACCCCCACCAGTATTTGTGGCAAATCAGCAAGATACTTTTTACGAAACCCACCAGGCATATATCAATTCCAATCCTTTTGAAAACAACGAAGTAGTGGGTTGGTTTGAGCGTTGAGTGTAGTTATAGCCTCAAGGTACGAGCGGCAAGCTTCAAGTTTTTTCTGAGCCTTTAGCTTTTTTTTATCTTGGTGTAGTTTTAGCCTTTTTTTGTCTGTTTGTAGGGGGCTTTTAGCCTTTAGCTTTTTTTGATCCTGGTGTAGCTTTAGCCTTTAGCTTTTTTTGATCCTGGTGTAGTTTTAGCCTTTAGCTTTTTTTTATCTTGGTGTAGCTTTAGCCTTTAGCTTTTTTTGATCTTGGTGTAGCTTTAGCCTTTAGCTTTTTTTGATCCTGGTGTAGTTTTAGCCTTTAGCTTTTTTTGATCTTGGTGTAGCTTTAGCCTTTAGCTTTTTTTGATCCTGGTGTAGTTTTAGCCTTTAGCTTTTTTTTGAGCTACGAAGGACTTTTAGCGTCGCTTTGCGCTCATTCGTAATTCGTAATTCTCAAATTCGTAATTTAGTCTGTAGACCATAGTCGCTTTGCGCTCATTCGTAATTCGTAATTCTCAAATTCGTAATTAGTCTATTCGTAATTAAAAAAATCACTTCTTCATTTGCTGCGCTACCAAATACCCAAACTGGTACAAGTGTTGGTGAAAGTGCTGTACACAACGTTCACGGATGTGATTGACGTGTAACAAGTGATACCGATCCATTTCGAGCAAACAATGCTTTTTTCCTTGAGTATAATAATAAATACCGTTGCGGTCCCAAAAATAGCGGACTTGCACCCCATAAATCATAAAGTCAACAAAAGGATCATCCAGCTTACCACTGCATCCAGTATGCTCACGCAGCGTCAGTAGCTCCACAAACAATACCCGTAAAGCTTGATCTGGAGGCATTGTTACTACATTTACCATCAGTTGGAAGGCAAGCTCTATATTGGCAGGTTGTTGGGTATAAATCAACGACCGTATTTTGTTTATTTGCTCATGGTCAGTTTTATCTTCGTCTTTAGCAGTCATAAGTAGTCAAAATTTTTTAGGTGCCAGCGACTGGATGTTCTTTAATAAGTAACCCTCACTTATCTTTTTCTTGTATTTGCAAATTAGAGAATAGCCATTAATACCACACAAAAAACAGAACAGCTAATGGCTAAACCCTACACAGAGAACAGAAAAACTAACCCTCAAACTTAAGCTTTTTATCCTTGAGCCCTCGCATTGCCTGCGTAAGCCCATCCAGCGTAAGCGGATACATTCTGTCTTTCATGATCTCCTTGATTTGTTCAATAGATGGGGTATACTCCCAGTACTTATGATCGGTAGGGTTGAGCCAGATGTAATTCGGGTAATTCTCCTTCAGGCGTTCTAGCCAAACCTTGCCCGATTCCTCATTATAATGCTCTACACTGCCATATTGTGCGGTTACTTCATAAGGTCCCATAGTAGCGTCGCCTACCAAAATCACCTTATAGTCTTTATTGTATTTATTGAAAATTTCATAAGTGGGAATGCGTTCTTCGTGACGACGGCGGTTGTCTTTCCAGACATATTCGTACAGACAATTATGAAAATAATAAAACTCAAGATGTTTGAACTCATACTTAGCAGCAGAGAAAAACTTCTCACACAAATGAATATAACTATCCATAGACCCTCCAATGTCAAACAAAATCAACACCTTCACATTGTTCTTCTTTACAGGTACCATTTCCAGGTCTAGCCAGCCCCCATTTTTAGAAGTTTTTTTAATGGTAGTATTAATGTCCAACTCATCCTGCACCCCCTCACGAGTCAATATACGCAATCGGCGCAAAGCCATCTTCATATTACGGGTGTTAAGCTCTACATTATCGTCCAGGTTTTTATAAGCACGCTTGTCCCACACCTTGGTTGCCCTTCCGTGTCGTCCCTCTTTTTGCCCTATACGTACCCCCTCAGGGTTGTAGCCATTGGCGCCAAACGGCGAAGTACCCATAGTACCTATCCAAGTGTTGCCCCCTTGGTGTCTTTCTTTTTGTTGCTCCATCAACTCTTTAAAACGTTCCATTAACGCTTCGAGCCCACCCATTGCCTCAATAAGAGCTTTCTCTTCTTCGGTAAAATCGCGTGCTCCCAAGTTCTCCAGCCACTCTTTCGGGATTTCTACCAACTGCTCGATACTTTGGTTGTGTACCCCTTGCATAAACAAACCAAACAGCTGATCAAACTTATCAAGGTTTTTCTCATGTTTGACCAATATAGACCTACTCAAGGCATAAAAATCATCTACATTATACTCAATGACTCCCTTGCTCAGTGCTTCCATCAAGGTCAGGTGTTCTCTCAGGCTTACAGGTAAACCATTGTTTCTTAGAAGGTAAAAAAAGTTGATGAGCATATTTTAGTGGGTTTAATATCAAACATTATCTATGCGGTGGTATAGCAAATACAGTCGTTGAATACTATTGTATAAACGAAGCTTTTGGCGCATTTCTGCAAAATATACATAACCTAATGAAAAGAAAAATTGTTGTAAGTGAAAAGCATTAGAGCGATGCCTGTTATGAGGTGGGGGCAGGAGGCGCTTTGAGTTCCAAAAACTTATGACACAGCTCTTTATCATAGCAATAATACTGATGCTTAATATTGCCTTGAGCATCTTTGGCAGCAAACTTTTGTAAATGAGTGGCAGGAACCGCCAGTTGGCATACCGAGCACAGTTCCCAACCACTTTCAAGGTTATTTACGCGACTCATCCAATATCGCTTTGGCTATTGCCAAATCTTCGGGGGTAGTAATTTTAATATTTTGGTACGATCCATTGATAAGGTGGACTGCGTGCCCGGCTTTCTCAAATACACTGGCGTCATCGGTCAGCTCAGGCGTTTCTTCTATTTCGTAAGCTGCTTTAATGGCGTTTACCCTAAAAGCCTGAGGGGTTTGCATTAGCCTGAAATTATCCCGGTTGATTGCCTTGGTGCCACCATCTGGTTGCACCTCACGAATAGAATCTTTAAGATCTACTGAGGCAATAGCACAGCCATTGTTAGACGCTTCTACGTGGCTGAGTGCAATGGTTTTGACAGCTACCAACGGACGAACTCCGTCATGAATAGCTACTGTGCTTTGCATACCAGGAGCTACATCGTCAGCATCGGCCTCAATAGCAGCCAACCCTTTCTTTACCGATTGAAAACGTGTTTTGCCACCTGCTACAATCTTATAGTCATAGTCAAAGCTGTGTTGACTCACGAGGTGTTTCCAGTAATCTATTTCGTCTTTGGGCAATACCAAGACAATTTTGATCAGGGGCGAAAAAAGGTAAAACCTTGAAATGGTATGCATCAAGATTGGCTTTCCAAGAATTTCGAGGAATTGTTTAGGAGTATCATTGTTCATACGGGTTCCGCTGCCACCCGCTACTATGAGTGCATATTTTGCCATAACTTCCAGAGATAGTTCAAAACATTTTTCAAAAGATAACGAAGGAATGGTGGAAAAATGAATACTTGCTTTTCCACTACTCCTCAAAGCAAATACAGGTAACCCTGGCTACTTTTGCTTGACCTATAAAGGTTGAAAAAATACGCTCAATATACAATGACTTGTAAATATTATTATAAAAAAAAGTGATTGGAATCTCCAATCACTTTTATTCATGAGAACTGTTTTTTCATAATGATTATAGTGTGCATAACATGGTAAAAGCATTTAACTTAAACCCATATCGTTTGATTACTTTCACCTACAAGACACACTTGTGGCTAAAAAGTAGTAGAGGGAGTAAAGATTTTTTTGTTTTTTTTCAATGCATTTCTTATGGTTTGTTGTAATGTGTTGATTTTTAGTGATTTATGTACCTAACGGCTCAACAGCTATATTTGATATATGCCCAAATATTTTTATATTGTTCTCTACTAATACTCAACAGATATAAGGGTTTAAAACACAATGATGCGTCGAATAGGTTATTATATATACATAGTATTTAAAGTGCCTGTTGACATCATCTCCTTACAAGAAAACGCGCAAATTTTCATGATAAAAATTCGTTTTAAACATATAGGGTTGTTATTCATTATTTTATGTCAAATGTCTTGTCGTAAGGCAGAAGATACTACCCCTGCCAACCCGCCTTTTTCGTTGAACACCCCCGATCACTTTGGGAATAGCTTTGTAATACCCAACGATAACCCCACTACCCAAGCTGGCGTAGACCTGGGGAAACATTTGTTTTTTGACAAACGTATTTCTTCTACCAATCAAGTGTCTTGTGCCTCTTGTCATCAGCCTGCCAAAGCTTTTACTGATGGCAAAGCAGTAAGCACTGGGATAAACGGACGCACTACCAGCCGAAGTGCCATGTCGTTGGTCAACTTGCTATGGGTAGATCGTTTGTTTTGGGATGGTCGGTCAAAAACTCTCGAAGAGCAAGCTCTTTTGCCTATACAAGACGAGCGCGAAATGGGGTTGACTTTGGAAGAACTCACCACAAAATTACAGGCTTTGCCCGAATATGTGACCAGGTTTAAACAAGCGTTTGGCACTGAAACTATCTCGGCTGACCTGGTGGCAAAAGCCTTGGCGCAATTTCAACGTACTTTGATTTCAGCTGGCTCAAGGTATGATAAAATAGCCAGAGGAGAAGTACAGCCCACTGCCAGAGAGCAGCGTGCCATTGATTTGTTTTTTACCCATCCAGAGCCTGCTGCGCCTATTCCTTTGCGAGGGGGCAATTGTGGCGATTGTCACGGGGGAAATCTCACCACTTTGAACACTTTTCATAACAATGGGCTAGAGGTGGTACCTAAAGATTTAGGCTTGGCAGTGGTAACAGGGCAGGCAAGCGATCAGGGCAAAATGCGGGCGCCTTCGCTCAGAAATATTGCCCTGACGGCACCTTATATGCACGATGGCAGGTTTAACACCTTGGAAGAAGTGCTGGATCATTACAATGAACACATAAAGGCTGCGCAAAACCTTGATCCTTTGATTACGGCTGCCAGCAACGAAGTGCAAGGCAAAACGCTGGCTTTGACTACACAAGAAAAGGCAGATATTGTTTTTTTTCTGAAAATGTTGACTGACTCTGCCTTCGTTCAAAATCCAGCTTTTCAAAATCCTTTTGAGCAGTAAAAATATACACAATATTGTACCGAAAACTATAGATTATGGAAACACACAAGATTGTTACAAAAAAAGGAATGATTTATTATGATGAGCCTCTGAATGCGTTGGTGGCTTTGTGGAATGACCGATTTATGCTGCAGGGCGAATACCGCGAAACTATGGAGCAAGTGCTAGAGTTGATGAAATCTACTGGGGCCTCCAGTTTTATTACCGATGTGCGTACTTCCAAGGTACTTTCGCGCGATCAGCAAGAGTATCAAATCAATGAAATGTTTCCAAAGTTTATCAGAGCTGGGCTCAAAAGGTCGGCCTATGTAGTACCCAAAGATGTATTTGTACAGTCGGCTATAGGCAGAGCCGAGCAAGAGCTCAGAAAATATGTAGATGTACAAAAGTTTAAAGACTTAGAGTCTGCCAAAGATTGGGTGCGTGAAGAAAGCATTAGAGAAACTCAAGAGGCAAATAATAAGCCTGAAGGCACCGACACCGAGTAGTCAATCACCTGAAAATTAACATCAAAAAAGTGAAAAACTTATGTTACATGTAGATAAAAATTTTTTTCTCTCAAAACAACAGGCAGAAGAGTACTTGAATGGTAAAATACTCGCCGTAATTACAGAGTATACCATTTTTAAATTAGACCTCTTGCGTGACCAGGTAATGTTTAGATGCTTGCTCAATCAACATACATTCAGTGTTTTTTTTGAAGCATTACAAAACGAAATTAATGCGTCAGACGAAGACTTGCAACAGTTTTTTTTAGATGCCCTTATTACCTACTGTGCCATCAATATAGAAGGAGAAGAAAAACGTGCCTATCCTATAGGCGAATTTAATAACAATGATGAACTGCTGGACTGGTTTTTAGTCTGGAAGTCATGCTCAAAAGAAGAGCGCATTGATTTTATCGAAAACACCTAATATTTATATCACAGGGTGGGCAAGTATTTATTTACCCGCCCTGTTTTTATTAGAGCCTGTTTGGAATTTCGTTTTTGAGAGTTTTTGTGATGAATTTGCTGTCAGGATGCGTTAAATTTTGAGCCAATAGTTCTGGAATCCCGAACTTGATTCGGGGCAGCGCTATTGGGGATAACCGATGGCTACAGCTTTGCTGTGCCGAGCTCTGCGAAGCTAAATTTAACAAAATACTGACAGTCAAAGTCGCGCAAGGGTTCCAAAGGATGAAGTCCAAACAAGCTCTTATTATTCCTAAATACTCCCTTTATTCATCAACATTGCTTCGCCGTTCACGGCTTCTTTCCCATCTTCCTTATTTACTATCGATGTACTTATCACTGCCCGGTGTTTTTCGCGGTTTATGTCGGTTACTTTAAACACTGCTTCATATTCTTTGTTAACGAACATAGGTCTGCGGAACTCCATGGTTTGCTTCATATAAATGGTGCCTTCACCTGGAAATAGGGTGCCAAAAACTTTGGAAAAAATGCTGCCAGCAAGAAAGCCGTGCATAATAGGCTGAGAAAAGGGAGTGTTGGCCGCATAGTCTGCATCTAAGTGAAGCGGGTTTTTGTCTCCGGTAACTTCAGCAAATTTGATTACATCGTCTTGAGTAAAAGAAAAAGAGTGACGGTACTCTTCGTTTTGCTCGATCATAAGTTTTTTGTTTGAGATCAGATAATATTCGTAAAGTACAATACTATGTCTATTTGATTTAAAAATCAACCTTACATGGGATAAATACAATTCACCCTTGTAATAATAGTATCAATTATTCAGTATAATAGTTGGTAGAAGTTTTTTTTAGATATTTTTTTTATATTTTGAGCATAATCTTACATTTGTCTTGCAGACTCACATAAACTCGATTACTATGGATAGTACAAAAAATTTCTTTGATGCCTGGGTAAATACCCAAACCCAACTGGTAGATAGCATTGTAGACACCTCTAAAAAAATTCAAGAATCTTTTAACAAACAAGATGGCGGTAGCCAACAAGCTAGTGATGTGTATTCTAATTGGTTTCATCAACAAAAAGATGCCATGGATACTATGCTTGCTGAGATAAAAAATAAAGTAGGAGATGTTACTCCTGAATTTTTACAAGAGTGGGTTTCGACACAGCAAAAGTTTACAGAAAACTGGATGACTGTGGTAAAAGAAGCCACCGAAAATTTTAGCAATGAAAACGCTGGTGACAAGCACTTGGGAAACATCAAAAAGGTGTATGAACAATGGAACAGCATCTATAACCAACTCACCTCGCAGTTTGGCAAACCCTTTTCTCAATCAAGCTATGTTCCCGGAGATTTTACAAAAGATACTTTTGGTGGGTTTGTAGACAGTTCGCGTGCCTATATCAAGATGTTTGAAATATGGCAACCCATCCATAAAATGATGCAAAGTAATACCATGGGAGTTGATTCGCTCCACAAAATGGTAGACATGAGCAAGTACCAATCAGTATTTGATTCGGTGTTTCATTTTATGAATCCAACCAAAGCCAACATGATTGTAGAGCAAGGGCAAAAAATTGCTGAAATGATCAAAGGCATGACTCAAGGATTGTTCAATGATCCGATGCAGCAAATTGCCAAGATGATGCCTAATGGATTGATGGATAAGAATTTCAATGTGTTGGCTGATTTGAACTATCAGTTTACCGACCAATTCTACAAATTTAGCAATCCTTATTTTACGATGATTCCTCCAAGTCGTGAAAAAGAGATTTTAGCCATTATGATGCGTGTACACGAAAAGCACGTCAAATACTACATCAAGTCGGTAGAAATGCAAAACCTGGTATACGTGACCGGACAAAAATCTATTGAGAAGGTAGTAAAAGACCTGGCAAATCGTATGTCAGAAAGTACCGACCCTGTTACTTATGATGAGTTTTATAGCCAATGGGTAAACACCCTTGAAGATGATATGATTGAGTTGTTTGCAGGCAATGCTTTCTCTAAAATTCAAGGAGATTTATTGCAAATAGGCCTACAGATCAAAACCGACCTCGACAAGCAAATGGAACACTACCTGGCGCCATTGCCTGTAGTGCCTCGTTCAGAAGTAGACGAAATGAACGCAACTATCAAAGAATTGAAAGATAGAGTGCAAAGCTTGGAAAAAGCGTTGGAAACCAAAGCTAAAGCACCCAGAGAAACTGCTAAGAAAAAACCCGCAGCACAAAAAGCTACTGCAGCCACCAAAAAACCTACGAGTGCGGCAAAATCCACTAAATAAGTGCGTTTAGCCATCGCAAAACATCAAAGGGGAATTAATTAATGATTCCCCTTTTTTTTAATATGTTGAGTAAGTGTGCATAATTTATTCGTAATATTACTTGTATTAGTCATAAACAATATTTAAACTATCAATACAACAATGGAAAATCAAGTTGGTGACCTATTCCAAAAAATTAATGATACTACCAGCAAACTAGTGAAAGGTTATGAAGTTTTTAATTCGCTGGATGAGGTACAAATCGGAACAGCTGCTAAAGAGTTGGTATGGTCTAAAGACAAAATAAAGCTTTACCATTATACCAGAGAAGATAAACCTACCTGCAAAACCCCTCTTGTAATTTCTTATGCATTGATTAACCGTTATTATATGATGGATCTCCAGCCAGACCGAAGCCTTATTCGCAAGCTGGGTTCATTGGGCATAGATATTTATGTAATTGATACTGGTTATCCTACCCGCAATGACCGATATATCACGATGAATGACTACATCAATGTGTATATTGATGGAGCGGTAGATTTTGTCTGCGAAACCCACAACATAGACAAGGTTAACTTATTGGGTGTATGTCAGGGAGGAACCTTTTCTACGATTTATAGCGCATTGCATCCCGAAAAGGTCAAAAATCTGATTACGATGGTTACACCTATTGACTTTTCTACCGATGACGGTTTATTGTTTAAATGGTCGCGTGATATGGACGTAGACGCCATTGTAGAGGGGTTTGGAGGTTTGGTGCCGGGCACTTTCCTTGATATGGGCTTTCAGCAACTTAAGCCTATGCTCAAAGTGCGCAAACAAAAGAATTTGATGGATATGCTAGACGATGAGCAAAAAATCATGAACTTTATGCGTATGGAAAAGTGGATCAATGACCAGCCCGACCAGGCAGGCGAAACTTACCGCCAGTTTATCAAAGATTTATATCAACAAAACAAATTGGTAAAAGGCGAGTTGGTGGTAGGAGGGGATAAGATAGACCTTAAAAAGCTTACTTCGCCATTGCTTAATATTTATGCGGCGGCTGACCACTTGGTACCTCCAAGCTCTACCATTCCGTTGAACGACTTGGTAGGATCAAAAGACAAGAAGTTGTATGAGTTTCCGGGCGGACACATTGGAGTATTTACCGGACGTCGTTCGCAAAAGGAACTGAGCCCAACCATTGCCGAGTGGTTGAAAGAAAGAGATTAGGTAAGCATTTATTATTGCAATACTCCGCAGTGATTTTAGTCAAAGTTATCAGTTATTTATGAATTTAAAAACTATTTAATTGGGTGTTTAGGCGTAAAACAGAAACCCTTTTAAAAATAAAGTGAGTAAGCAATCTTAATATACGCCACTGGTTTACAGTATTTAACAAGGTGAACATTTACTCGAATCAGCTATGGACTATCGACTAAATACTATGGACTATTGTTATTGTCAAATATATTCAAAGCCTCGCAAAATAAATGATTATTTTGTGAGGCTTTTTTTGTGAATAGTTGAGATAACCGATGGAAGTATTAGAAATTGTATTGCTGATGATAGCCTACAGTGTTATTATTCTTGCCTTATTTATGGAATTGATTTGTTACAAAAGAAACATGGAGTTTATTGAAACAATTTATTTCACAGTGGCATTACTTCTCTTAATTATTAGCCTTACGGCAGATGCCTTTTTAGTGCCTGTTCCAGTGACAAACTTCTCTACGTTGTTATGCATGATTTTGATAGGGCTTACTACCCCTTTAAATGCATTGGCAGAACGTAAACATAATGTACCACTGAGATATAAAAAACTGCTGGTGGTGGTGTCGATTAGCCTGGCTTTGCTGGTTGTAGCAGGGTATTTTCTCAATATATTAGATAAACTGCAATATTTGGTGGTAGTGTTTATGGGAAGTGCAGTGGTTTTATCTATGGTTTTGGTCAAAAACACCTCTCCCAGATTTCAGGTGGCTCATCAGGAAAAAACAGACCGATACTTTGCCAATATATGGCTTGTTTTTATGCCATTGTTGCTAATGGCTGACTACATCTCAACACTCAATCATATTGGCACAAAAATAGGCTTTACCTTGCCAGTAGTTTTTATTATGCTGGCGGGCAATAAGTTGTGGAACGACGTAAAACGCTTGTCGTTGTTTAAACCTGATGTAACAACCAAAGAGCAAAACCTGCGCAACTATGCCTTGACAAAACGTGAGCAAGAAGTAGCTCTACTATTACTCAAAGGACACACCTACAAACAAGTAGCAGAGCAGTTATTTATATCTATGCCTACCGTAAAAACCCATGCATCGAATATTTACAAAAAATGTGGAGTCAATAGTAAGACAGAGCTTGTTGTGCTGATAAGTCATTGATTAACAATGCTTTGTTTTGATATAACACCCTACTCATACTTTTGTATGATTTATCAATCAGCCTGTTTTTTCATACCAATGCCCGATTGTGTTCATTATTTTTCTTGCACATTATTGCATCATTATCAAAAATGCAACAAAGACAATGAAACAATTATTTTTAATGACCTTGCTAATGTTTTATTCACTTAAAGCATTGGCTCAGCAAGACACGCTTGTTCCTAAGGCAAACCAAAGACTTGATTTTGCCACTACATACTTTGAGTTGGGGATGGGTTTTTCGCCTGCTTTTACTGGCAAACAATTGGTAAATAATCAAAGCATTCCATTTGAGCACTCAGCCTCAGCAAACCCTTACTTCAATTGGGGTGGGTTTCATTTTTGGGGACATGGAGAGTTTTATGTAAGCTTTCCTCTAGGTCAGTTAGATTTTTCGCCCAATGATAAAAACAAAGCAAAGCTTACGCATTCGGTAGCCACTGGAGCAAGGTTTTTTCCTTGGAAATACCAACCCAACAAGTTAAGACCTTATGTAGGCGTCAGTTGGTCGGCTTTAGATTTTAAACAAAAAATTGAAAATGAAGACAATCCTGTGTTGTCCAAAGACTTTATGTGGGTACCCGAAGCTGGCTTGTTGTATGGCCATGGTAGTTTTTCGTTGAGGGTTGGAGTGAGCTATTTTCATGACAATAAATGGACTTACCCAGTAAGTAAAACCAGACTGGAAGAAATCACTACGCCCAGGTTTAGAGTGCAAGCAGGCTTGGTTTATTCTTTTGAAGGAAGTAAAAACAACTCTGCTGAGTTGAATAAAAAGTGGAACAGTTATAAAACTATATCTAAGCCAGGGGCAGGCGCCACTCATTTTGGTGATTTTTTTATGGGGGTAGGTCCTTCCACCTCTTTTTCTTTGGCAAAGTCTAACTATAACCAGGCTTTACTTCCTTACCTGAAAAATAAAATGACTTCGGAGCCTTATTTTGACATTGCTTTGGGGTATCAATTCAACAAGGCAGGTATGTTTTGTGCTTTGTCTTTCCGAAACCCTATATTTACCACTAGTGGCTACGGTACTAACCAAACTATTAAAAAAACTTCGTTGGCTGTTGAAGTGAATAAGTTTCTCACCGATTACTCTGGGTTTGTGCCTTATGTGGGGCTCAATGTTGCTTACGACCATTTGATGTATACCGAAGAAACCACTCAAGGCAGTAAAAAACAGACCTTTGCGAAAATAGAGCCAGGGTTAACTATAGGTTGGGACATACTGCCAGGCAAAACAGATGAATATTTGATTTTAAGAACCAATTTGCGTTGGTATCCATTATCTAGCTTTGAGATAGAAGGCAAAAAATTTGATTTTAGCCAACTAGAGTATAACCTCATTCAGCTAGTGTTTTACCCTGGTAGATACTTAAGGTGGAAGAAAACCAAGACTAAGCGTTGATAGTGACATACACGTTAATCTACCCATTCAAAACCGTACACTAATTTTTTACTACTAATCCTTATATAGAGTTTAATTTTATCAGTCTCAAAAGTGCTTGAAAAACAGCGTCTTTACTTTCCGCCTTAGTTTGTGGGCGTTAAGAAATTTGAGCAATGAAGCCGTAAAAACAGATCACTGACCGAGGAACGAGGGAACGTTTGAGCTGTTTCGGCGTAATGAAACAAATTTTAGCCAAGCAAACTACAGCGGTGGCTTTTTTTGGTTCGTTTTTTTAGCTAAAGAAAAAAATGAACGGATGCCTGAGGGAAACGAAACCAGGTTTTATTCTACAACTCAGCAGATTAACAGCTCTTTTTACGCTGTAAAACCATCAAAAAAATCAAGACTTATCTGCTATAAAAAAGTGTACGGTTTCAAAATCTACCCAAACAAAAACCCTCCTGTCATACAATAACGGTCTTGCGGGAGGGTTTGAATGATTCTTATTTTTTCCCAAAACCATCTAAATACATGTGAACCCTTTTTCGCGCCTCATTGGTTGACATGCTACTGCTTTTTGCCAAGGCTTGTACGTCTTTTCCAGTACGATTGGCAAACCAATGAATATGTGCCTTATAAAGTCCTTTGTCCAGTGCTTCAGTAAAACTCTTTTTTTCGTCGGGCTTCTCAGGGTTTATCCATACTGCAATGCCTTTCTCTTTTTTCTTCAGGGTTGCCTTTTTTTCTTTCTTACTCTCTTCGTAGCGACTGTCCAGGTAACTTTTCACCTCTTTGTAGTCAAGTTGTGCCAGGTGTTTGGGTACGCCTTTGAGCGCATCGTTGGTGGTAACGATCAGCGTAATTCTGGCAATCTTAAAATTACGTTTGCCCGATTTTTTATTGATCGTCCAATGTCCATCCAACCTGAGTTTTTGAATATCTGTTCCTTGCAAAGGAATAGAGTCTTTGCTTGAGTTAAGGTAATATAACTTACTTTCCAGTTTTTGAGCGTCTTGCTTTACTAGCGGTTTATTGGCACGAATGGGCGAGACTTGGTAAGGAGTCAATTTGCCGCTTCTGATGCCTTCTAGTAGCTCTTCTGCCAACACCCCTTTTGCTTCTTTTGCTTGGTAAAAGGCTTTATTTTCTGCATCTGTAAGGGGGAGCTTGTAGCTGATAGTAGTGCGATAATTTTCGAGGTCAACCCTCACAAAACCAGGGTACCATATCTCGGTTTGCACCGCACGGTAGTCTTTACCCCTGAGCCTTGCCAACATAGGCAAAGGCAAGCCAATGGAACGAGGAATAATAGAGGCAAATTTACGTTGTTTTAATGCCTTAGTTACTGGCCATTGTACGGTAGGGTCTTCGGGCGATTGCCAAAAGGCCTTGAGTGCTTCGTATGTATGCAGTGGCAGCGAAGCATTGTAGGCATTATCAAGGTGTTTTTTTGCCTCATCGTATTTAAAAAGCAAGCCCAATACTTTGCCTTTGGCTTTGATAATGATAGACATCGCTTTGATGTCAAACTGATTTTTGTCAGGGTAATAATCTTCGTGCAGCTCCAGTGTATTAAAATCACCACTTGTGATTTTATCTTTGCCAAAATTTTTACTAAAGCCCTGCAAATTAGCCATAGATACCGCCTGGGTAGCATCGCCAAACTTGCCTGTATAAAAATAAGCCGTCAATTTTTTATCCTTCATTCCCTCCAGCAGCACCGTTCTAAAGTCGTTACAACAAGGAGTGTATGCAGTATTAGGGTATTTATCGAGCTTAATCACCCGCCAGAGTTTTTTTTGGGCAAAACCCTGAAATACACAGCTAACCAAGAGTAAAGTGGTGAACAATAATTGTTTTCGCATTTTTGATAATAAGTTTTTGTTCAAGTAGAGTATCCTCCAAAATACTAAATACTCAGGAATCTACATTGTTATTTTGAGAAAAGATGCAATAGGGTGGAAGTGCTGCTTTTTTATAGGGCAATGTGTAACATTTTACAAGCAATAAGAGTATAAGCCATCAGTTTGTAAAACTAAATTTTTAAAAATAAAATGGCAAAGAAAAAGAAAAAAGCGCAGGCAAGCCCTGCCCCTGCCGACCCAAACTTGCAAAGTATTGCACATCAGTCGCGCACCACATTGTTTACCCGAAAGGTAGTATCTAAAAAAGCATACAAGCGTAAGCCCAAGCACAAAAATAGCCGTGATTGGGCTTCTTTTTTGCCTTCTGCCTTCTATTTGTCCTTGGCAGCATAGCCTTTTTTTTATTGTTGTAGCTTCATTATTTTTTGCCCCACCGACCCCTGCTCACCTAATCGTGCCATTCCAAAAAAAACCTTGAGTACCAACCCTGGGCTAGACACTATGCGGGCTTTATCGGCTATGTTTTTATCACGCGCATCGATAGCACTTCCCCATTCACTATCAGGTAATAACGCGAGGCTTAGGGCAAACTTCCAGGCACCATTGCGGGCAAGTTGCATGCTGAAATCAGTTACCAGTTCATCTACTTTGCCGGTTATTTTGAGCAACCACCTGAACGTAGGCCAGATGTCCGCCAAATCGTCTTGAACTTCGTGTACCAGCGACGACAGCACCTCATTTATTTTGTTAAAATCGGTTTTTAAGTCATCAATGCGATGCCCCTTAGACACCTCAGCAGCCGCTATGCCCAAGTCAAGGTTAATTGCGCATTCATTCCCATAAGTAGGTGTTGCAGCACTATAGGCCAATAGCGCGACGCCATAGCAAAAGCCCTCTGCCACGATTGGGTGACTTGTTGCCCGTTGTTGTATGCCTCGTAAGCTGCAAGGTAGCGGTTGGCAAAAATCACATCTAACTTTTCCATTCTTGCCCCATCTTCAAAAAAGTTTTGGGCAATGCCTTCCTTTACTTTGATGGTCACTTTTTGGTACAAAGAGGCAAAGTATCCCAAAGGGCTTTTGGTTTGTTTAGAAATATTGATAATATCATCTAATTGGGTAATGACTTCGTCTATAGTGGTTGCTTTCATAGATTGTGTGTATGGAGTATGTTATTTTACCAGAACATTTGCCTTGGACAAAGCCTTTGTTAGCTTTTGTTGATTGGTCGCTGAAAAATGGCTGCATAAAAAACGCTGAGTGGCGGATTGTGTTTTCACTTCTACTATATCACCTTCTGGTTTTTTGTCATGAAAGATATAAATTTTGCGATCTATTGTCCATTATTTATGTATTGGTCAAACTATGATAAATCTTGATGCATCACCTTAACGCCTACGCACCCTGGGTGTAATCATACGGTTACCCATATTTACGGGCACATTCTGAAACTCTGCCTGGGTTTTTACCTGCCCCAGCGCATTGTGGGTCATCGCATTTGACTCAGTGCTTTCTTCGGCAGGGGTTTGGGTGGCTTGGGGTGTTTTTACCGTGGTATGGCGAAATTTTTCGGGCATTTTTTTACCCTTAAGTGGGCGTGAGGTTGGTTTGTTTTGTCTGAAAACTTTACGTAAATGCTTATTTTTTTGCTTTAACAAAGCTTGCTCATTATGGGCAGCTTCAGTATTTTGTTGGCTTTGCGCCAATGCCACCTTGTGATCAACAATTTGAACCTGCAACAGTGCTAACTGTTTTTGTAGTTCGCCGTTTTTGTTGCGTAGTTCTCTGGCTATTTCTTCCGATGCTTCTTGGATTTGTTGCAGACTGGTATTTTGTTCCTCCAGTTTTTTGCCTTGTTGCTGCAGTTGCTGTACCTCTGCCTGTAAGCTTTGGGTTTGCTGTTGCCAATGGTCGTTTTGTTTGGCTAGAGCCTCATTTTGCTTTTGTAAATGCTCTATTTGTTGCTGGAGCGCTTGTTTCTCCTGAGCCGTTTGTTCCTGAAAACTTTTGAGTTTGTTTTTAAATAAAGCCATAGGTTATGTTATTTAGATGGTTGATAAATATTAGTCCATAGTGCTGGTAGGGGCAAGCCTCAAGCAAAAAGTCGCAAGTTACACCCTAGCGTGAGCATAGGTACTTAATATTACATGGATAATTTGTAGATGTTGTGTTAAATGCGATTATGAACCTTAAACAAGCTCTAAGTAAAACTACAAAAATAACCTAATCCACTGAATTTCGTCTCTGACCGTTGTACTTCTTCAAAAAATAGTTCCGTAGCTAAGGCTACGCAAAGATTTTTTTCATTGTCCAACAAACAGATACTGCCTTCTTTTGGATTACTTTATTTTTTCCATTTTACTATATAAAAAGCCTTACCAACTTTCGGGCTAGAAAGTAAGCAAGGCTTTGGTGAACTATAAAATAAGTGGTATTTACATTACCTGCTTAAGAACAAATTACGTTCGCTGTATACCTTTTCAAACTCCTCGTCCTGAAGGTCTTTGATAAAATAAATAGCTTCTCCGGTAGACTTCATCTCTGGACCTAGTTCCTTATTTACATTCGGGAACTTATTAAAAGAGAATACCGGAATCTTGATGGCATAACCTTGTCCTACGGGCACAAACCACGACGTAGCCGATTTGTCAAGGTCAAAGTCTGCCAACTTCTTATCACCCAACATGATCTTAGTTGCATAATTGATGTAAGGAGTTTTGTACGCCTTACAAATAAACGGCACAGTACGCGATGCCCTTGGATTAGCCTCAATCACATATACATCGTTGCCCTTGATGGCAAACTGAATATTGATAAGCCCTACCGTATCCAGCGCCAGTGCAATCTTTTTGGTATACTGCGCAATCTTTTCCATCAACAATGGACTCAATGAAAATGGCGGCAGTACTGCGTGCGAATCTCCTGAGTGAATACCAGCCGGCTCTATGTGCTCCATAATACCAATGATATACACATTTTCGCCGTCACAAATAGCGTCAGCTTCTGCCTCAATTGCCTGCTCAAGAAAATGATCCAACAAAATCTGATTGTCAGGGAAATAGTTCAACACATCTACTACGTGCTCTTCCAGTTCTTGCTCATTAATTACGATTTTCATCTTGTTGCCTCCCAACACATAAGATGGGCGAACCAACAATGGGAAATCCAGCTTTTTAGAAAGCTCAAGGGCTCCCTCAGCAGTACTCACCGAGCCAAACTCAGGGTAAGGAATATCGTTTTCTTTGAGCAAAGTAGAAAAACTGCCACGATCTTCGGCAAGGTCGAGTGCCTTGTAAGAAGTACCAATGATAGGAATGCCGTAACGGTCTAGTTTTTCGGCAAGTTTAAGCGCTGTTTGCCCCCCTAGCTGAACAATGACTCCTTCTGGTTTTTCGTGCAGAATAATGTCATAAATATGCTCCCAGAACACAGGCTCAAAATACAACTTATCAGCAATGTCAAAGTCGGTAGATACTGTTTCAGGGTTACAGTTGATCATAATGGCTTCATAACCCGCCTCCTTTACGGCAAGCACCCCGTGCACACAGCAATAGTCAAACTCAATGCCTTGACCAATTCGATTAGGGCCTGAGCCCAAAATAATGATTTTCTTTTTGCCTGGGGTTACCTCCGACTCATTTACATTGTCAAAAGTATCGTTGGCATCTCCGCCCTCAAACGAGGCATCGAGCGATGTACCAAAAGTAGAATAGTAATAAGGGGTTTTTGCCTCAAACTCAGCTGCACAAGTATCTACTTGTTTGTATACCCTGCGAATACCCATTTCTGCCCGTTTTTGGAACACATCGCTTTCCAGGCAACCCAACAAGTGGGCAATCTGACGATCGGCATAGCCTTTTTGCTTGGCTTCTTGAATGAGTTTGGCAGGCACATTGTCCAAGGCATGTTTTTGGATGACTTTATCCAGCTTTGCCAGCTCTTCTATCTGATACAAAAACCAATCATCCATTTTGGTCAGCTTCTTAATAGTACGGAAGCTAATGCCCATAGTAAAGGCGTCTTTGATATGGAAGATGCGGTCACTGCTAGGGTTTTCAAGGCTATCTAATACCTCTTGTTGGTTGGTCAGTTCCTTGCCGTCAGCCCCCAGCCCGTTGCGTCGGTTTTCCAACGATTGACAAGCCTTTTGTAATGCCTCCTGAAAGTTGCGCCCAATGCCCATTGCCTCACCTACTGCCTTCATTTGCAGCCCAAGCTTGGTATCGGCTCCCTGAAACTTCTCAAAGTTCCAGCGTGGTATTTTTACAATTACATAATCAATGGTAGGCTCAAAATAAGCCGAAGTCGTCTTGGTTACCTGATTTTTCAACTCATCGAGGTTGTAACCAATGGCAAGCTTAGCCGCGATTTTGGCAATAGGGTACCCAGTGGCTTTAGAAGCCAACGCTGACGAACGCGAAACCCTTGGGTTGATCTCAATCACGATGATATCGTCATTTTCAGGGTTTACCGCAAACTGAATGTTACAGCCTCCGGCAAATTGCCCAATACCATTCATTGTTTTGATTGCCAGGTTACGCATTGCCTGATAGTGTTTGTCAGACAGCGTCATGGCTGGTGCTACGGTAATAGAGTCCCCAGTGTGGATACCCATAGGGTCTACATTCTCAATAGAGCAAATAATGATCACGTTACCCGCACTGTCGCGGAGCAATTCCAGTTCAAACTCTTTCCAACCCAAAATACTCTGTTCAATCAACACCTCGTGAATGGGCGATGCTGTTAAACCACGGGTAAGTGCCTTATTAAACTCTTCTTCGGAGTGGACAAAACCACCCCCATAACCACCCAGTGTATACGAAGGGCGAATCACCAAAGGAAAGCCTACATCCTGAGCAATTTCTTTTCCTTTAAGAAAAGATGTGGCGGTTTTACCTTTACACACATTGGCGCCAAGCTCGTGCATACGCAAACGAAACCGCTCTCGGTCTTCGGTAGTTTCTACTGCATTTATATCTACCCCAATAATCTCTACATTGAACTTCTCCCACACGCCTGCTTTTTGGCAGTCAATGCACAGGTTCAAGGCTGTTTGTCCACCCATTGTAGGCAATACAGCGTCTATGTCGTGTGCTTCGAGAATCTCAATGATAGACTTTTTCTTAAGCGGTTTAAGATATATATGGTCCGCAATACTCGGATCAGTCATAATCGTTGCCGGATTAGAGTTGATAAGAGTAACCTCTATGCCTTCTTCCTTGAGAGACCGGGCAGCCTGAGAGCCAGAGTAGTCAAATTCGCAAGCCTGACCGATCACAATAGGTCCTGAACCTATGATCAATACAGATTTAATATTGGTATTTTTGGGCATTACTAATATTAATTGATGTACTAAAATGATGATGCTTAAAATTGCACAAAATTATAGAAACTAAACTTTTTATAACAAGGCTTGTCTGATTTTTCTCATGTTATTTTTTAACACCCTGAATATAAGCATTATATGAACAGGGGTTAGAAGGAGAGACTATGTAGATATTCAACTGTTTTTAACTTGAGTATGGGCTATCTCTGGTAAAAATGAGTGGCCTGCCCCAAAGAAATGAATTGGGTTAGGTGATTATTTTTCCTTTACCTCTTTCAATAAGAGTAAAACTAAAGGAATACAAAACAGACCAAATGAAACAGTTATTTTTAATTTATTGCCTCACCATTGGCATCTGTACTTTACAAGCGCAAAGTTTAACCAAGGGCAGTAGAACAGATAGTCTTAAATGCCGCAGGATAGAAGTTGACAGAAAAAAAACTTATCAGATAAGTCAAAGCGTAGTGGTGTGCGATACACTCATTATGCATGATAAATCTACCCTTAAAATAGTAGGAAGTGAAAAATTTACTTTGTATGCCCGCTATGTAAAAATAGGGCGCAGGTGTGTGATGGATGCCAGCGGAGCCAATGGCACTGCGAGAAGTTTGGACGGGAAAGTGGGGATTCAACTGTTGGTTCAGATGAATATTTATGCCTTAGGTGACTTGTTGATTAATACCAGTGGTGGCAACGGGTACAAGTCACGGTATTACCCAAAAGGAAGCGATGAGCAAGAACAGATTAAACTGGGAGGCAGTGGTGGAGACATTCACTTTACGTATTATTCACCTATAGTAATTACCCAAAGTGAACGAAAACGTAGCAAAGCTACTATTAGGTGTCATACCAAACCTGGTGCTTCACGTTTGCCACCTTATATGTCTGGTGTTCGAGCCAGTTGTGCTACTGCTCCCAATAATTTGTTTATGCACCACACTTTGCGTGTCACTCCTGGCCAAACTACCCTTGGGCGTACCCAAAAAAGTAAAGATGCCAAGCATCAAATGATAAAATTATATGAAGGCAAAGTTACCTTTCTTAGAGTGGAGCAATCCCTCGAGTTTTGATTAAGGGAGTAGCAAATAGACAGTACTTAAGGCTTTGTTTGCCTCTGTATCAGTAGTATACAGGGGTAAAGCTCTTTATAAATCAACTTATTACGTCTTTATGTCCACTTTTTGCCCCAATCTTTTTATTTGAAACATTTGAGATGACTAAAATAAATTTGATACCTTCGTATTGAAATTTAGCTCAAATAGGATGTTGTAGTAGGTGTAAGGTATTATTTCTTTGTATGCCCAATCTTACAGCACTGCCCTACCTTTTCTCTAAAATACTGTCCTCGCCTCGGTTGTGTGTTTTCACCAACCGATTAGAACCTTAAAATAAGGCACCGATTTACATTGGTATCTAGGGACTCGTAAACTCAGTTGTGGGGACACAAATCAGGACGAAAAATGGTAGAGTATTACAGCACTGTCAATCAATACAACCAAAGTATAAATATAAAGAAGCCCATGATTCTTTCAGGAAAGGAAATTCAACGAAATTTAGGCACTAAAATACATATTGATCCCTTCGATGAAAATCGATTAAATCCTAATAGTTATAACTTGCGCTTGTCTGATGAACTAATGGTATATGAAGACAGCGAACTGGACATGAAAAAACCTCACAAAACCAAGAATCTGAAGATTCCTGAAGAAGGTTTTTTGATGGAAACGGGTAAGCTATACTTAGGCAAAACCATTGAACATACCCAAACCGATTATTTTGTGCCTATGCTAGAGGGACGCTCTTCGGTAGGACGTTTGGGGTTATTTGTACACGTAACGGCAGGTTTTGGCGATGTAGGTTTTAGTGGATACTGGACCTTAGAAATGTTTTGTATTCATCCAGTACGTATTTATGCTGGAGTAGAAATTTGCCAAATATATTTTCACTCGGTAGAAGGAGCCTATGAGCTTTATCTGAAGAGTGGCAAGTATCAAAATAACACTGGCATACAGCCAAGTTTGCTATACAAAGATTTTGAGAAAAAGGGTTTAAAATAAAAAGTATTCCTTTAAACATACTATGGCAACAAATATTAAAATAGGCGTCATCAATGTGTCAGATAGAGCCAGTAAGGGAATTTATGAAGACATTCCGGGCAAGGCAGTAGTGAGTACCCTCAACGAGTACCTGGTGTCGGAGTGGACGCCTGTGTACCAGGTTATTCCTGATGAACAGGATCAACTAGAGGCAGCCTTCAAAGAGATGGCAGATAGTGAGGGGTGTTGTTTGATTGTGACTACAGGAGGAACCGGACCCGCCAAACGCGATGTGACTCCGGAAGCCACCGAAGCAGTTTGTCAGAAAATGATGCCAGGTTTTGGAGAGTTGATGCGGCAGGAAAGCCTGAAGTATGTGCCTACGGCTATTTTGTCACGCCAAACTGCGGGCATACGCAACCATACATTGATTGTAAACCTACCAGGTAAACCCAAGGCTATCCGGGAGTGCTTAGACGCCGTTTTTCCGGCAATTCCTTATTGTATAGATTTGATAGAAGGCCCTTATCTAGAGTGCAACCCAGAGGTTGTCAAGGTTTTCAGACCTAAGTCTTCTTAAGTACCAATGGCTAAATGCACTACATTGACATTTAGCCATTGATCAATTTCTTAACTATCAACTTTATAATTACCTTAAAACCAGTGTCTTACCCTCTGACTAATAAATTTGTAACTTACTGAAAATAAGTATACTATGAATTTGTTAGTTACTTATAGAATAGCTCGCCCCCCTGTTGGAGCTTCTAAGTAATGGAGTACTATAAAATTGATGGTAGTTGGTAAAACAAGAAATAAAGGTAAGTTACCGTGTGGTTTACTCTCCTGTATTTTCTTTGTTTGCGTTATTCTTACCTTCCAGGGGAAACTTTTTCAAGTGATCGGACTTGCGCTGGAAGTGAAAGAATATCTTAGACTCTATCTTTTTCTCAAAAAATGCTGGAAATAAAAATTGTTTGATTCTTTTTCCTTCATATATCATTTCCATCTCTTCTAGCTCTGTGCGGGGGTTAGCCCTGAGCCAGTCAAGATAGTAAGTACCCCCGTTCAGGTATTTAAGGTCAGTAATAGAAAACTCTATTCCAGCTTCCCATAGTTTTTGGTAAACTGTAACGACTCTTGGTTTTCGGGTCTTTTTCTTCATAGCAAAAATTTTATTTATTTAGGATTCATCAATATGCTGAACTTGAACAGTATAGAACAAAAAGCTCGCTGGTTAGTTAATGTATTGATAATCAGTGATTTATAATATTTATTTGTCTTGTTTTGGAACACTGTATTCCCATTTTGGGATACGAACCTATCAGCTTTTATTCATTTGGTAGCCTCAGGAAAAATAAACAATAATACAGTAAGTGTATTCCAAGAGGTAGCGTATGGCAAAAGGTTATGTGATCCTTGGGCAGGTATTTCCTCAATACCTATAAATGATACACTCAAGCAAGTTGGACACAGGATAACGCGACGCATAGCTTTACTAAACAAGCATTACGCAAAGTATCTTGGAAGTTAAATTTCTGGATTTTGAAATGGGTTGGAAGTGATGTGCGGGTCAAAGAGAATGAATGAATGATGGTGTAAAAATAAGCATATTTTTTAAACTATGCATAAAAACAGCCTTCAGCTGTATATAAACTTGGTAAAAAATTTAAAAAAATCAAAGGAATTGGGAAAGTATAAAGGAAAGTGGATACTTGGTTAAAAATACAGAATCTATTTATCAAGGTAAGACATAATGCTTTATTTTTTACTTGGTGCAAACATTCCTATTGAGTTGCCTTTACAAAATACATGTCTACTTCACCTTTGTTTTTGGCTTTGATTTTACCCCGGTAGGTAGTTTCAAATTGGCCTTTGATTAATTGGTAGGTATACCCAGAAATGTTGACCATGCCAGGCGCTCCTGAGCTCTCCATACGAGCTGCAAGGTTTACAGTATCGCCCCATATATCATAAGCAAACTTATTTTTACCTACCACGCCAGCCACTACTTCGCCAGTGTGAATGCCCAGACGTAGCTCCCATACAGGCAGACCTTGTGCTTCTTTGTTTGCTTTCCATTGTGCCATAAACGTTTGCATTTCCAGCCCGGCTTTTATGGTATCTATTGGGTTAGTATCATTAGCCACTGGTATGCCTCCTGCGGCCATGTAAGCATCGCCTATGGTTTTTATTTTTTCGATGTTATATTTTTGGCAAATATCATCAAAAGCACTAAAGCAATAGTTGAGCTCAGCAATTACTTCGGTAGGGGTAAGTTTTTCGGCAAGTTTCGTAAACCCTTTAAAGTCGGTAAAGAGTACACTTACTTTAGGGTAGTGCTGAGGAGTAGCATTGCCTTTCTCTTTAAGTTCTTGGGCAGTGGCATAAGGCAAAATGTTGAGTAGCAAATGGTCAGACTTATTTTTTTCTACTTCAATGGCATCACGCTGAGCTTCTATTTCCTCATTGCGATGATGCAACTCTTCATTTTGCACCAATATCTCTTCTTGTTGTTCTTTTATTTCATTGTTGGCGTCGTGCAGCAAGGTATTTTTTACCTGGAGTTTTTTGCGGGAGCGTACCGTAGACACCAGCCCCATCAATACAAGTACAATCACTGCCCCAAAAAGCACAAATAAGTAATCTTTGAGCCTGCCTTGTTCTTTTTCGTGTTCCAACTCTTTTTGCTGCAATGCCTGCGTTTTTTGTGAAGCCTCAAGTTTGTGTTTTTGAAGCTCCTTTTCTCGTTCTATAGCTTCAATCGCTTGCTGTTTTTTCTCATTTTCCAGCTTTTGTTTTTCGGTGAGCATCCTTTGCTTTTCAGTGAGCATTTTCTGCCTTTCGGCAACCATTTTTTGTTGGGCAGTCAACCTCTTTTGTGCTTCTAGTGCTAACAACTGCTGTATCTTGTCCTTCTCTAATGTAGCATTTTTTACTTTTTCGTTGTTTAGGGCACGTTCTTTTTTTAGTAATGAGACCTCCTTTTCTTTGATTTTGAGCGCATTTATTTCATTTTCTTGCTTCAAAATCAAATCCTGTAAACGACTTCTTCGTCTTTCTTTGGTAAGTAAACGTGATTTTGTTTTGCGTTGATTGTCTTGTATTTTTTTTAATTGTTTTTGATGGGCTTGATGTTTTACCCGCACCAATGAGTCCAACACCTGTTGCACCAATAAATATTGGGCGTAATAAGCAGTAGAAGTTGAATGGTTTTTATCTTTGGCGTGTAGTTTTGCCAGCAATTGATAGCCCTTAGACTGCACACTATATCTGCTAACCTCGGTACTTTGTTGCGTAAGTACAAGCGCTTTTTTTGTGTATCGTTCAGCTGGTCTTTTATTGTTTTTGTCATACTCTATCTGGGCAAGTTCATTATATAACATTGCCTGTGATATCACATCATTGGTTTTTTGTTTTAAATACAATGCCTTGGTATAATAGTCTTGTGCTGTTATAGGGTTATTGAGTGTTCTATGATGTATAAAGCCTATGTTCATGAGTAAGTCTGCCTGGTGGTTGGTTTTACCTGCCATTTTGAGGTTGAGCTTGCTGGCTTGTATATAGTATTGCACTGCTTGTTCAGCCCTGCCGGTTTGCTGATGCAAAAAACCTAAATCGGCATACACTTTTACCAATTCCTCTGAATGGTGGGCTGGAGTATATAACTTTACCAACGCCCAGTTGTGTCGAATGGCTTTTTTGTAGGTATGATTGAGCTTGTGTAGTTTTACCAAATCGTAGTGAGCCTGAACAACAGCCTCTTGTTTGTCTTGTTGCTTATATAGTGTAAGCAAGTGCTCCAAATGGTCAATGGCATCATTGTATAGCCCCAGTTGTTGGTAAGCATATACCAAATGCTCTAGGTTAGTGACTTCTCTGGAAGTGTTGCCTTGTTTACGTTCTATACTATAAGCGTTTTCAAGATATTGAATTTCTTTCTCATAGTTTTTATCTCTTTCATACCACAACCCCAATTGATGAAGCAATACTGCTTTTGTAGGTTGGTCAGGTGCCTGATTTAGCCCCTTGAGTAGTTTTTCTAGCCCTCTAGCAGTGTGTTGTGCTTGTGTCAGCAAAGCAGAGCATAAGAGGATAAGTATAAATGTTGGCCTGATTTTATTATACATCATTGAACAATGCGTGTAAGGATTAATCCTTTTGTTGATTGATTGTTTTGTTAGTGTATATAAATTTAACCTTACTTGTGTAATATATCAAGTTTTTTTGCTAAAAAAATATATGTTCAATAAGTGGAATGATATTGTTTTAGATTATTTAAACTTGGTTTTTGAAAAATAATAAAGTTGTAATATACAATTTTATGTGCGTATAATTTAATAAAGTTGATGTGATTTTGGGTTTACTTTTCTCTAAAAGAGCCTGTTTGAAGAGAAAAAAGAAAACTATGTCAGAAAAGCTTACCCCAAATAGGGTAGTGCGATGTAGAAATCGCACCAAAACATAAAATGTAGATGATATGCTGTGAACGGCGTACTTAACCAAAAGTGGTAAGTGATGATTTGCTTTGTGTAATTATCTAAAAAACAAAGCAACAGGTGCCTGTATGTGTCGTTCATAGCATAAAAAGGAAGGTTGGTTAGCAAATAACCGGATGAGAGGCCAATAGCAGCAAACTATGCTTCTTGTTCTGCTACCCCAATAAACTTCTGTAAATCTTTTAACTTGATCTGTCCATCGTAGTAAGATTTACCAATAATTACTCCGGCTACACCCAATGCGTCAAGCTGCTCTATGTCCTCTATCGAGCGAATACCGCCACTGGCAAGTATCTGCAATTCTGGAAACTCGGTACGTAACTTTTTGTACGTATCAAAGTTAGGACCTTCAAGTGTTCCGTTGCGACCTATTTCAGTAGTTTTTACAAACCTTACACCTCTTTCGTGGTAGCTTTTGATATGTTCTACCAAATCTATCCCAGTGTTCTTTCTCCAGCCTTTGGTCAGTACTACGCCGTCTAGAGCGTCAGCAGCCAATATTACCTTGTTGCCTCCATAAGTAATTACCCAAGAAAGAAACTTCTCGCGCTCGTGTACAGCTACTGTGGCAGCAGTTACGTGCTTGGCGCCACACTCAAACGCAGTTCTTATGTCATCGTCACGGGTGATACCACCTGTATAGTCAATTTCTAACTGCGTATAACTTGCCAGCATCTCCAAAATGTTGTAATTCACAATTTGGCGTGCCTTGGCTCCATCAAGGTCTACAAGGTGCAGATGCTTGATGCCATTGTTTTCAAATTCTAAAGCCAAATCCAGCGGGTTGGTATCGTATACCTGCACTTGGTCGATATCGCCTTTGATTGTGCGGACAACTTTACCACCGAGAATGGCTATAGAGGGAACTATTTTTATCATGTTTTGAGATTGAATTTTATGATGAATCGAAAAAAAAGCTTACGAATATAATAAAAATTAGCTTTTATTCATAATTTGAGCCCTTCAAAGCTTAGGGTTAAGATTGTACTTATCTAAGTTTTTTAGTTTATCTCATTTTAAATTTACCTTTTCCATGGAATTAGTTGATGGACGTTACCAGATTCAAGGGGTAGATGTGTTAGACATTTGTCAAAAGTTTGACACCCCATTGTATGTGTATGATGCAGAAAAGATGGCTACCAAGCTCAATACGCTAAAAGATGCCTTTAAGGGACTAAACCTGAAGATAAAATACGCTGCCAAAGCACTTACGAATGTCTCGGTACTTAAGTTTTTGCGTACTCAGGGGGTAGGTTTAGACGTAGTATCTATTCAGGAAGCCCACCTTGGACTCAAAACAGGGTTTAAGCCTGAAGAAATATTGTTTACTCCCAACTGTGTTTCATTGGAAGAAATAAAGATGGCGGTAGAGCTTGGCTTGGTCATTAACATTGATAATATTTCTATACTTGAGCAATTTGGTCACGCTTATGGCGACTCTGTGCCTTGTTGTATTAGAATAAATCCTCACCTGATGGCAGGTGGTAATGCCAATATTTCGGTAGGACACATAGACTCCAAGTTTGGTATATCTATATTACAAGCCCGTCATTTGCTTAGGGTGATCAAAACCAACAATATCAAAGTAACCGGGCTACACATGCACACTGGGTCTGACATATTGGATGCCGAGGTGTTTTTGCGAGGAGCGGATATCTTGTTTGACCTGGCGCAAGACTTACCCGATCTTGAGTTTGTAGATTTTGGCAGTGGATTTAGAGTAGCCTACAAAGAAGGCGATGTAACTACTGATATTGCCGACTTGGGCAAAAAACTTACCGTGAGGTTCAAGGAGTTTTGCAAAGACTATGGGCGTGAGTTAGAGATATGGTTTGAGCCAGGTAAGTTTTTAGTAAGCGAAGCCGGTCACTTTTTGATGAAGACCAACGTAATAAAAACTACTCCAGCTACTGTGTTTGTAGGGGTAGACTCTGGGTTCAACCATTTGATTCGCCCTATGATGTACGACTCTTATCATACGATATTCAACGTGTCGAACCCTAACAGCGAAACTACCCGTGTGTATACAGTAGTGGGGTATATTTGCGAAACCGATACTTTTGGTTGGGACCGTAAGCTCAATGAAGTACGCGAAGGTGACATTATCGCTCTCAAAAATGCAGGGGCTTATGGTTTTAGCATGGCGTCTAACTACAACTCACGTTTTCGCCCCGCTGAGGTGTTGGTACACAATGGCAAAGCCCACCTGATACGCAAGCGTGAAACAATGGATGATATTTTGAAAAATCAGGTTATGCTTGATTTTGAAGAAGAAAAAGCGGAGGCTTAAGTCTCGTGAGCTAATTGTTTTATTACGGCAATGGTTGGGGTATACTTAATTTTTTGCAGTTATACATATTGAATGACAAAGTGGGAGGGTTTATTCCTCCCATTTGTTGTACTTTTGCCAATAGCATTTATGGGTTGTTTGTGGTTCAGTCCAAGTGAAATTCCCTATCTCCCAGTCCCTATAATTAACTCACCATCATTTAAGAAAACTTTTCCCTTAAAAACTCTATGCCGTGAATAAGCCCTGAAAGTGCTGCAATGTAAAAGGGGAGCACTATGCCCCATTTGAGGGGTAGTATTTCTAAAAAAATACTCATTGCCAGGAAAAGTGTACCCCATACCGACGCCATACAGTATACACAGCCCAATATAGGTGCAAAAACTTTGTAGGGGAGTTTTGCTTCGAGGTAGGTTTTTATTGGGTATAAAATACGTTTGGGTTGGGCGGCAGCTTCATAAATACCTATGATACACAAGGTATTGATAAACAGCATGATGACTAAAGTTAATAGATATGTAGACATATTGAGCGGCTTTTTTTACAAAGTTACTTCAGGGGTTTAGTGAAAGCAAACAAAGTACTGCAATTACTGCTTTGCTATACTGGCAATACAGTGGATTCAATTGTTTGATTTGAAGTATGGCGAGCAAGCCAAATATTTTTTTTAAGGCAGTGCAACCAATCTTTCAAAGGGAGTGTCTTACCTGTAAAGCATTATTTCTTAATGTACTTTTTGAAATCAATAGCAAATAATTGGTGTTTTTTTTTGACTTTACTTATTAAAAAAGCTACCTTGCATTACAAATTACTAGGTGATAAACATTGAAAAGCTTTTTTACTAGTTAAAACACCTGTTCATATAACCCATATTCTTTTATGATTACTCTGAAACAAATCCACAAATACTACTCGGTGGGTAAAAATAAATTGCATGTACTTAAGGGCATCGATGTACACATCAATCAAGGTGAATTGGTGTCTATTATGGGGTCTTCGGGGTCAGGTAAGTCTACTATGCTGAATATTTTGGGGATTTTGGATGATTATGATGAAGGAGAGTATTACCTGAACGAAACACTGATTCAGAACCTATCGGCTAAAAAAGCCGCCTACTACCGCAACCAATTCCTGGGGTTTGTATTCCAATCTTTTAATTTACTTTCCTTTAAAAACGCCATGGAAAATGTGGCTTTGCCGCTATATTACCAGAAGGTAGGACGCAAAAAACGCAACAAGCTGGCAATGGAGTACCTGGAAATGGTAGGTTTGGCAGATCGTGCCGACCACTCGCCAAGTGAGCTATCGGGAGGACAAAAGCAAAGGGTTGCCTTGGCGCGTGCGCTTATCTCTCAGCCTAAAGTAATTCTTGCCGATGAACCTACGGGAGCACTGGACACTCAAACCACCCAAGAGGTAATGGACATATTTAAAGAGGTGCACCGCAAGGGTATTACAGTGGTAATAGTAACCCACGAAAACGAAATAGCTGAGCAAACCGAACGGGTGATTCGATTGCGCGATGGAGTGATTGAAAGTGATGGAGCAGAGAATAACTCTATTATAAACGATGTAGAAACAGCAGGGTAGACAATAGTGAAGTAGGCCAAAACTACAAAGAAAGCAAAACCAAAAGCTAAAGGCCAAAAGCCAAAAGCGAAACACATATAACCAAGAAATAAAAAAGATGTTTGACTTAGATAAATGGCAAGAAATATTGGGAACGATGCGCAAAAACAAATTGCGTACTTTTCTGACTGCTTTCGGGGTTTTTTGGGGTATTTTTATGTTGGTACTTTTGCTGGGTGCAGGCAAGGGCATGCAAAATGGCGTACAACGTGAGTTTGGCAACGAAGCCAAAAACAGCCTGTGGGTATGGCGTGGAAAAACCACCATGCCCCATGATGGACTCAAGCCAGGTCGAAGCATTATTTTTTCCAATGACGACTACAACGCTATAGAACGCGAAGTGCCTGGTATTAAACGACTTGCTCGACGCAACCGTTTAAGTGGAGCTTATACACTGAACCACAAAACCCGCAATGCCTCTTTTCCTTTGTATGGAGCCAACCGGGTATTTTTTGAGATCAATGGAGAAGAATTGGTCAAAGGACGCTTTTTTAATCCTAATGATCTCAATGAAAAAAGAAAAGTAATGATTTTGGGGGAACGCGCCAAAAAAGTGCTTTTTGGTGATTCTACCAATGCCATTGGCAAATATGTAAATGTAAAAGGGGTACACTTTAAAGTGATTGGCACTTATACGCTTGATGGCGGAGGAGGACGACGCGAAGAAAGGTCTTATATCCCTTTTAGCACTTACCAAAGCATTTTTGACACCCGACCACGTATTGATTTGATTGGAGCCCTTGCCGAAGACCACGTGTCGGCAGCTTCTATAGAAACAGATATACGTCGGGTATTGGCAGCACGTCACCGTTTTTCTGAAGAAGACAAACAGGCAGTAGGCATTAATAATAACGAAGAAGGTTTTCAACGATTCAACAGTTTGTTTGGCGGCATTGAGGCTTTTGTTTGGTTTGTGGGGATAGGAACCCTCATTGCAGGCATTGTGGGGGTGAGCAACATTATGTTGATTATTGTAAAAGAACGCACCAAAGAGATTGGCGTACGCAAAGCCATTGGCGCAACTCCCTGGTCTATTATTAGCCTTATACTACAAGAGTCGGTAGTAATTACCGCTTTCTCTGGATACCTGGGGCTTTTGTTTGGGTCAGGTCTGCTGGAGTTAATGAATCTGGGAATTCAACAAATAGAAAAATCAGGAGGGCAAGCACCTTATTTTACCCGTCCAGAGGTAGACCTAAGGGTAGCCATTGCGGCTACTGTTATTTTGGTAATAGCAGGGGCATTTGCCGGATTGATGCCTGCGCTGAAGGCAGCGAGGGTAAAACCAATTGAGGCATTGCGGGCAGATTAGACAACTTTAGCTACGCTACTTTGGTGATGGTAAATTGCGTGAAGCGATTTCTCAATTATGAGAAAAGTTATCGACTAAAGTAAAAACTCCCGACTACGGACTATAGACTCCCAAAGCTACGCTACTTTGGTGATGGTAAATGGGGTGAAGCGATTTAAAAAAAGTTTTATGGTTGCGCAAAGTAATTTCTCAATTATGAGAAAAGCTATCGACTACGGACTATAGACTCCCAAAGCTACGCTACTTTGGTGATGGTAAATGGGGTGAAGCGATTTAAAAAAAGTTTTATGGTTGCGCAAAGTGATTTCTCAATTATGAGAAAAGCTATCGACTACGGACTATAGACTCCCAAAGCTACGCTACTTTGGTGATGGTAAATGGGGTGAAGCGATTT
>NZ_CANLRP010000014.1 GCF_947493425.1 uncultured Microscilla sp.
CACTAGTCAAAAGCAACTCGTGAGTTATGCAGGCTATGATGTGCAGTATAATGACTCAGGCACACATAAAGGGAAAACTCAAATCTCTAAGAGAGGCAATACACACATCAGAAGAATTTTATATATGCCAGCATTCTGTGCAATAAATAAAGAGGGAGTTTTCGCTGATTTGTACCAAAGAGTCTTTGAAAGAACCAAAATAAAGATGAAAGGCTATACTGCCGTGCAAAGGAAGTTGCTGGTGATGATCTATACCTTATGGAAGAAAAATGAGGAGTTTGACTACAACCATCAAAATAACAAAATTGTAGAAGAGCAAGATGCTCTCCTACACTAGGTAGTTACTGCTGTAACTCCTTTTGGGTAAGGCAAAGATAAATACATCTTTGAAAATATTCAAAATATTGAAATATTTATATTAAAAAACTTGAATTTTAAGATAGTATCTATCGACTAAATACTATGGACTATTGTTATCATTACTTGCTTAGCTTCTCTACTTTTAGCATATCTTGAGTAAGTGCCAATACTTTATAAGTGGCTTTTTTCTTGATCACCAAAAGCGTTTGATATACCCCTTGAGTTTGCCATTTCCACTGGTAGTCATACCCTGAAGGTCCCGTATCATTGCCACACATTCTCCAACGTAACTGACGCAGCTTCCCTCCTTTTTTGATAATCATACCTGCGTGTTTATGCCTCATTTCTACCCCTTTTGAATCTGCCAGGCGGTGAGGGCGGTACACAGTAACTGTTTTGGTGGACTCTTTTGCCGAAATCACCCAATGCTGATAAATATACTGTTTGTCTATGCCAGGTGATTTGGTTGTGGGTGTAGCAAAAGAAGCATTCAGGGCAATCATCAATGATAAAAATAGCGTTTGCATAATATTGTGAGTTGTTATGTTCTAAACTTTACCTGATAGACAGCGACAATGCCAAAAAGGAGTAGGCAATTTTTTTTTCACTATAACAAATGACGAGAACCCTCTTTAAACATCACTCCATTGTATGCACAGGCATCATCGCCACAGTTATGCTTAGAGTAATACCCAAAATTGCGGTGTTTGATACGTTTGGCTTTGAGAATCTTTTCTTTGTTTCGACGAATATCTTCCCGTATTTTGGCCTTATCTGCCACTGTCAAGTCATCTTCTTCACCCAATATTGTCAGGGCAAAATAGGTGTTGGGATCTTTAACTTGCAAAAAATTAAAGGTTTTGCTAAAGTATTCATTGGCTAGGTCTCTCATCTCTATTTTTTGTTTGATGCTCAGTTTTTCGTGTTCTACTATTGCCCTATAAACACCCAAAGTGTTGAAATCAGCGTACTTTTTGTGGTTTACAATGATTTCTTTTAGCCGTTTGTAACTCAATTGGTTAAACTGTTTGTTGATCTTCATATTGTCGTCAAATAATTTTGTAAGGTTTGATACTAATTGTCTTATTTACGAATAAAAAAAGGTAGAATTTTTATCGACGTTTTACGATTATTTTACCCACCCAAAAACACAACACTAGTCAGGGTGTTCCGTGCAAAAAAGCGTCAAACCAATCCATTGGTTGCATTCCGTGCGCACCTCCAGCTATCCAACGCAATTTGCCCCAAATGTGGGGTTCGGGAAAGAAAGGGGCAAGCCCCAGCGTAAGTGATACCAGCAGCCAAATTCCTATGTTTTTCATACCTTTTATATTTTTTTATTCTTTTGCCAAAAGCACTTCTATCAAACGAGCCTCTATCAATGCGATGTGCTCACTTACCACACCCAACTCTTCAGTTTCGTTGCTGGCAAAGTCTATTCCACCAAAACGGATTTCTTCCAGCACTTCGTCGAAAACTTCGTTGTTTGCCTTCGCTTTAGCTTTTCTCAACTCATAAGCCTCTTGGCTTTTCATCCTTTTTGCTTGGTTACGCAACAATGTTCTTTTCTTACGGTGTAACTCTTCCAGCATGTCGTACCCCCTTGCCCAGCCGGGCAACACTTTGCCTTTGTTTGCCTCAAGCAGGGTTGCCAAAGTTTCACTGCCTGAAATATGATTCAATATCAACCAACCAAAACCATACTCCAGGCACAAAGCCCTTTTAGTAGCATTGCTGGTCAGGGCCTGCGCCAGGGCATCACTGTAGCCTTGTTGTTGTATCATAAGCAAAGCCAGCCTCCAGTGGTCTTCGTTGGTGCTGGCAAGCAAGCGTATCAATTTTTGGGTATGATCTGTCATAACAATAGTCCATAGTATTTAGTCGATAGCCCATAGCTGATTCGAGTAAATGTTCACCTTGTTAAATACTGTAAACCAGTATTTTATATTGAGATTGTATACTCACTTTATTTTTAAAAGTGTTTCGGTTTTATGCCTAAACACCCAGTTAAATAGTTTTTAAATTCATAAATGACTGATAAACAGCAAACAACTTTGACTAAAATCACTGCGGAGTATTGTAAGCATTAGATTTTTCAATAATATGAGGTCATTTACATCTACTGACTGTCAGCAAAAAAGCCCTTCCTTACCAAAGTAAAGAAGAGCAAAAAAATACCTACTCAAGTAAACCACCTGCCCAATTACTCTGTATCAGGTGTTCGTTTTTTGCGAGGTCCTATATCACTTTCCAGTTCTTTTACATGCTTACGAACCTCCTCGACAAGCTCTAGCTCTAGTTGGTTGTGCTCTAGTGGCTCTTGCTCCTTTTCTTTTTGGTTTACGTGTTGCTCAAGCCTACTATCTACATCAAACTCTTTGCTTATTTCTACCTCTTTTTGCCTTAACTTTGTATTATACTGTGAGTGATTTTTTTTGTCTTTTTTGTTGCCAAACAAGCCAGGGTTATTTACCCGCTCCACTCCGTCTTTTTCTAAAGAGTTTTTGGCATAACGGTTCAGCAAACGCCAATCCCAAATGGCAAAATGTTTACGTAACATTTTATTAAATCCAGCTTTGACAGATTTTTTGGTACGATAATAATGAAGGTATTCAACTGCTGCTCTTGGATCGTGATTGATCATCAACACTTTTTTGGTGTCTCTTTTCAACCGTCTAATTCCTGATTTAAGCTTTGAAGCTTCCTTGTTCTTTTTGAGCCTTACCAAAGCCTCATGCTTGGCCACCATTATAGAGAGTGTATCTAACATTTGACTCTCGGCTCCTTTGCCTTGCTCGGTGAGTTGCTCTACCAGCTCATCGTAGTTTTTTGACTTATTGCCTAAGGCTTCTTCTGCCTGGTCAAATGTTTGGCGTAGTTTTATATATTTTTCACGCTCAGGCGAAATTCCTTTGACGGCTTTTGAAAACCCTTTTTTACGATCTTTTAAGAACTGACGCCCATTAAGTTTGGTGTTGTTTTGATCAGGGGTAAGGCGGTACTTGCCTTTTTCATCAGGAGCAGCCTCAAAAGCAAATTGCCCCTTGCCAAGCTCCCATCTTGCCAAGCTATATTGTGCCAACGAAAACTCTTGTTGCAATAAGTTAAAGAATAGTCCCCCACTAATATCAAATGTTGGGGTAACTGTAGCCTCTGCCCGCATTCTAAACTTGTCCTCAGGAAGCTCCCCTTGCCTCAACACTTTGTCAGCATTGCGGTTAAACACCAGAGTAGCACCTGCCTGAAGGTCGCCTGCCATCGACACTCCAAAGCGTCCCATGAGCATTCCTGAAATAGAGGCAATATTGGCAAGCCCAATAGAAGCCCCCAGCCCTGCGGTAAGTCCTACCCCAGCATTAAACCCAGCGTTTCCACTTATTTTGAGGTATTTATCTCCTTTATTATTTTGGTTACGCTTATCTGTTTTATCCATGGTGACATCCAACGAAGCACGCGCCCCCAACTTGGCATCCAGGGCAGCCTTGCCTACCAAGTTGGCCCCTGGCACTGCCGGAATGGGCGTTTCTACCAGTACTTTGAAAATATTATAGTGTTGGTCAAAGCCTCCGGAAAGCTTTCCTTTGAGCCCTTGGTCGGTAATTTTGAGCGACAGCATAAAACCTGCATATTCTGCAGTAAACTCATTGAGTGCCCACTTGGGAGCTTCGCCAAACTTAAAGCTTGCTTTGCTCAACGACACCTTGCCCACAGTAGCGCTTACCTGCAAAGTTTTAATGATGCTGAAAATATTTTCCAGGTCACCAAATACGCCTCCACCTTTGAGCGCCTCATCGTCCCCATTACTATTGCCACCCTTGGTATACATCAGTTGAGCCTTGGCAATGTCTAACTGGTTATCTTTCAAGTGAGCATCGTTAAATGATATGCCAATCCGTCCGTCCATAATTTGAGCATCAAAAGTATTGACTCCAGCCAGCCAGGGCTTTTTACGGGTTTGATCATACTTGACATAAGCTTTGCCCACTTTGGCATTAAAGTAATTGTTGTCTTTCAAAAGATCCATATCACTTTCAGCACCTATGGTTACCTTGTTGTTTTCGTCAATGCTTCCACTCAGCAAGAAATTACTAATCGTGAGCACATCTTTGAGTATTTCAAACTGATCGCCTGAACCAATAGAAATATCCCCATTGATTAATTTGCCATCATTGTCCAGGTCAAAATTAAGTGTACCATCAAACTGATGATCTAACAGGTTTGCCTTGGCAGCAGTTTCAAAATGTAGTCCTTTGTCTTTGCTCCACTCTGCCTTCATACTGCTTACCTGAAAGGTATCGCCCGCTACGTTTACTTTTTTGAGTTCTAGCCCCATAGACTGTAGCCCTTGGTTGGTAATACGAATTTTGGTCAAATGCACTGCCCCTATTTCAAATGCCTTATTGAGCTTGAGCAATTGGTCGGTAAGGAGTATATCATCGTTTTTATACTCAAAATTTCCTCCCCAATCAAGCCTTACTGTATGGTCATCAGAGTTGAGCAGCTTTCTTCCAAAAATATTGAATCCCATGCCAAACTTTACCTCGGCACCTCCTGACTTATACATTGGGTCTTCTTCTTTGCCCCAAATTAACTGACTCAAGTAGCCTTGTTGACTCTCCATCTGGGTTTCACTGTCCCAACTCTTAATGTCGGTATGGTGCATGTTCATCCAGAAAAAACGGTTTTTATCAGGCGAGTCTTGAGGTTTTTTACCTTTTGGGGCTTGTACCTTAGGTAGGTTAAGCTTTTCAGGCTCTTGCTCATCTTCTTTGCCCATATAATTATAGTCATAATATTTGGCCGTCATTCCGGTGGTTCCTACCACAGTAGAGCCAAGAGCCAGTTTAGAAGCCAGCTGGGGTTTCCCCATATACAAGCTACCTGCAGCGGCCAAAAAGCCCAAGGCTGCCAGCAGTATACCTCCACTGCCTACTTTGCCTATTTTAGAGTTATTGGAGAGTACAAAGTCGCTAAAAGATTTGCCTGTATCCATTTTTTGCCAGCCCCATGCAAGCAGTTGTGACAAAGTAAAGTTTTGAAGCTTTGCCAGCTCCTTTTTAGAGGTTTTGGCGGCTTTTTCGGCAAGTGAAATCACATGTCCTAAAAGCATTGAACGATTACTAATGCCACGTTTCAAATCATCATACCTTGCCTGCAGGTCAGTCAGGTAACTAAGGCTTTCTGACATGACAGTGACATTGTGAATAGTTTTTGGGGTGGCTTTTTTACCCAATGACATCACATAAGCAGTACCTCGCCCAATCACATATTTAAGAAAAACCCTCACCAGGTGCAGCCCTGGGCTATTTACCGTTTGGTAAGTGTCGTGGGCAGTTTTTAGGGCTGTACCATATTTATCTATGGCAGCCCCCATTTTGGTTACCGAATCCTGAAAACCAGTATATTGGTCTACATAACTATTGATTTGACCTGTCCAACTTGGCTGTGCGCTCAACATAGCACTTCCAGTCAGGTAATCCATTGCCGAACCTGCCGAGCTTAGGAGTTGGGCAACCAAGTCTTTCCCAATCTGATCGGAATATTTATGGAGTAGGCTCTTTAGCGCCTCGAAACCCACATTTTCGTTTACCGCAAGCACATCAAACACCTTGGAGTTAGTATCTCGCTTGCCCAATTCCACTGGTTTTTGTTTTGCCTTATGAAGCGGCTTTATGTGGCTACGAATCACATTTTGATGTTTTGATTTATGTGATTCGGGCAGAGATTTCGACGATCCTCCAAGTTTCTTTTTCGACGACTGGTTTTGCTGATTTTTGTTTTTTTGTGTACTACCTTGACTTTCTTGTTCTTTGGTAGTCTCTTGTATTTTTTCCGGCATACAACGCTTTGAGTCTTATATCTTAGGGTATAGCAATGCCACATTTATGGCAGTATTTGCCCAAGATTGTTTGATAAAAAGGAAAGTGAGCTTTTAGGTAATCAGGAATACTCCTTTTTATTGAATGGCTACCTCATACATTTGATAAATATGCAAAGGACATACATCCAGGGGGCAACCTATCATTAGGCTGTTAAAAGAATACCTGAAATTAAAATAAAATAGGGGCGTGTTAATATACCGGAGGGGCTTTGACCCTGTGGTGAGTATATTCGGATATGGTTGTATTTGAATAAAATATTTCACAAAAATCACACACGAGATTTTTGTTATTTTGAATAAATGAAATGTGTAACATAAAATTTCTTTTTTAAAATGTGGTGAATTTTAAGTTGCTATTACTTTGGGCATTTTAGCGCAGGAGGTTAAAAACAAATACCAGCAATTAAACTGTTATACTCTGTTTTTTTATGGTGGCAAGCGATGTGTTAACTATCGTACCTTTACTTGTTGTTGTTGTTGTTGTGTGTATTTTTTTAATTCTATTATATAGACTGCGCCAGTTAACTTTAATTTGTTTATATACTTGTTATACAGGTTAATATTCTAAAAAAAATCAATTACAACAAAATTTATACCATTATACTATATATACAAGGTGCTATAAATACCTCACTCTCTGACAGTTAAAACATAGGTTGAACAAGTATCAATCAAAGGTTTTTTGGGTGGATATAGCACCTAAAAAGAATGAGTATAGAAGATAACTCAAAATAAAATCCCGCAAATACCAGTATTTACACTGTTATTTGTGGGATTTGAAAGCTATTATAAATTGTTTATTTGAATGCCTTTTTTATACCAGGTCATAATATAGGTCAAGTAGGTCTCTGCTACCACCATTTTAGACATGTTGGCAGTTTGGGGGTGGTCGGCTTTGCTAAAATAAGGAAAAACATCATTGCAAACATAAAGGCAGACAACCACAAAAGAGCAATTGCCAAACAAAAGATTTTTTTCATGTTATTGGATATTTTTTATCAGTGTTTGAATAATTATCCTGACAAGTGAACTGGGCGAAAAATAGTAGGGTAGAGTACGCCTACATCTACTGACCGTCAGCAAAAAAACCCTTCCTTACCAAAGTAAAGAAGGGCAAAAACACACCTATTTATCACCCGCCCAATTACTCTGTACTCGGTGTTCGTTTTTTGCGTGCTATGTCTTCTTCCACTTCTTTTACATGATTACGCACCTCTTCGGCAAGCTCTTGCTCTATTTGCCTCTGCTCTGGCGACGTTTGACCTTGTTGCTTTTGTTGGGCTTCAATGTGCTCTTCGAGTTTTTTATCTACATTAAGATGCTCGTTTTCTACTCTTTGTTGTTCCTTGTTTACTTTTGCTTTATATTCTTTATAGCCTTGTTCTTTCTTTCCAAATCGTTTCACCCCCTGTTTTGCTAATGAGTTTTTAGCATGACGATTAGGCAAACGCTTCTTCCAGATGCCAAATTGTTTGCCTAACATCCATTTAAAGGTTGAGTGAGCCGTTTTTTCGGTACGATAGTAATACAGGTATTCGACTGCCCCCTCTGGATCATAGTTAATCAACAATACCTTTCTGATGTTGTGCTTCAACAGTTTAATATTTTCGTCGAGCTTTTTCACCTCGTTAAGGTCCTCCAAGCCTTTTTTCTTAGCTACCATGATAGCGAGAGCTTCTAACATCTGAAACTCGGTACTCTTGCCTTGTTGGTCAAGTTGCTCTAACTTGTTCTTGTATATACCTGTTTTCTCTGTCAAGTTATCTTTTGCCAATCGAAATTTCTCTTCCCTACTTTCTAATGTGTCAGTTGCCTTCTCGAACTTGTTTGATTTTGAAGTAGAGTTTTTTGAGTTATGGTCTTTTTTAAACGCTTTATCCTTATTACCTAAAGCTTCATAATACCCCTTTTGCTTATTTTCTAGCTCTTTTGAGGCTTTATTTTTCGCAACTAAGGCATTTTCTGTATGTTCAAACGTGTTGCGCAACTCCATATATTTTTCATCATCCTTTGAAATTCCATTTAGATTGTCCTTGCCCAAACGCCCTGTTTTTAAGAACTGAAAATCATTTAGTTTGGTATTATCTTTATCAGGGGTAAGGTGGTACTTGCCTTTTTCATCAGGTGCAGCTTCAAAAGCAAAGTGCCCCTTGCCCAAGTCCCACTTTGCCAGGCTATATTGAGCCAATTGAAACTCGTGCTGCAATAAGTTAAAGAATAGTCCTCCGCTAATTTCCAGGGTAGGCGTCACATCAGCTGCTGCCCGCATCCTAAACTTGTCCTCAGGCTTCTCCCCTTGTCTTAGCACTTGGTCGGCGTGGCGATTAAACACCAGAGTAGCCCCTGCCTCAAGGTTGCCTGTCATCTCTACTCCAAAGCGCCCCATAAGCATTCCTGAAACAGAGGCTATATTGGCAAGCCCTATAGAAGCCCCCAGCCCTGCGGTAAGCCCTACCCCTGCGCCAAACCCAGCCTTGCCACTTATTTTAAAGTACGCATCTCCTTTCTTTTCACTGTCCCTGCTACGTTTTTTATCCATTTCTACGTCTAACGAAGCATGTGCTCCTAGGTGGGCATTCAGGGCCGCTTTGCCTATGATATTGAGTCCTGGCACTGCCGGAATGGGCGCTTCCATCAACACCTTGAATATATTAAAGTGTTTGTCAAATTTCCCGGCAAGTGTTCCTTTGACCACCTCTTTGGTAATTTTGAGCGATAGCATAAAACCTGCATATTCTGCAGTAAACTCGTTGAGTTCCCAGGTGGGAGCTTCACCAAACTTAAAGCCTTCTTTGCTCAACGACACCTTGCCCACCGTAGCACTTACCTGCAAAGTTTTAATGATGCTGAAGATATTCTCCAGGTCGCCAAATACGCCCCCATTTTTGAGTGCCTCTTCATCATTATTACCATTACCACCTTTGGTATACCTCAGTTGAGCCTTGCCAATATCTAATTGATTGTCTTTCAGGTGGGCTTCTTCAAACGACATACCAATACGCCCTCCCATAATTTGAGCATCAAAAGTACTGACCCCAGCCAGCCAGGGTTTTTTACGGGTTTGATCATACTTGACATACGCTTTGCCTACTTTGGCAGTAAAGTATGGGTTATTTTTAAGCAGCTCCATGTCTGTTTCGGCGCCTACGGTTACCTTGTGGTTTTCATCAATGCTTCCACTCAATAAGAAATTACTAATTGTAAGTATATCTTTGATTATGTGAAACTCATCGCCTGAACCAATAGCAATCGCCCCATTGATTAATTTACCATCATTGTCCAGACCAAAGCTAAGATCCCCTTTAAAATTATGCCCCAACACGTTTGCCTCAGCAGCAGTTTCGAAATGTAACCCCTTGGCTTTGCTCCAACTTGCCTCCAGGCTCTTTACATTAAAAGCACCACCCGCTACATTTACTCGTGTGAGCTTCATTCCCATAGATTGTAGCCCTTGGTTGTTAATGCGAATTTTGGTCAAATGTACTTCACCTATTTCAAATGCCTCATTGAATTTGAGCAATTGATCGGTAAGGAGTATATCATCGTTTTTATATTCAAAGTTTCCTCCCCAGTCAAGCCTGAAGGTATGATCATTAGAGGTGAGCAGCTTTCTTCCAAAAATGTTGAACCCCATGCCAAATTTTACCTCGGCACCACCTGCCTTATACATTGGATCCTCTTGTTTGCCCCAAATTAATTGGCTCAAGTACCCTTGCTGGTTCTCCATCTTGGTATCACTGTCCCACGTCTTAATGTCGGTATGGTGCATGTTCATCCAGAAAAAACGGTTTTGGTTGGGCGAATCTTGAGTTTTTTTATCTTGGGGTGCTTGTACTTCATTGAGCTCATTGGGTGCCTGTTCGTCTTGTTTGCCCATATAATGATGGTCATAAAGTTTGGCAGCTATTCCAGTGGCTCCTAGTGCAACAGAGCCAAGCGCCAAGCCAGTCACAGGTCCAATCATACTGCTGGTACCAGGTCCAGTTGTCGGGCCAGGTCCTCCCTTAGATGCCGCCAGGGCTACACCTCCGGCGACCATAAAACCAAGTGCTGCCGCAATTATCAACCCGCTACCTACCATGCCTATATTAGAGTTGTTATTCAGTATAAAATCGCTAAAAGACCCATATTTCTCCTTGCCAAACTTTTGCCAGCCCCAGGCAAGCAATTGCGACAAGGTAAGTTTTTGAAGTTTTGCCCACTCTTTTATCACGACCTCTGCGACTCCTTTAGCCGTGCAAATCGTATCATACAAAAACTTCGCACGTTTTTTGATGCCAAGCCTCAAATCTTCATACCTTGCCTCTAGGTCAGCCAGGTAGTGGAGACCTTCTGACGCTACTGTAACGTTGTGAATCGTGGTTGGGGTGGCTTTGCCACCCAATGACATAACGTAGGCAGAGGCCCTTCCAATGACATATTTGAGAAAAACCCGAACAAGGTGTAGTTCTGGGCTATTTACTGTTTGATAGGTACCTTGGGCAGATTTTAGGGCTGCCCCATACTTGGTGATGGCAGTTTCCATTTTGCCTATGGCATTCTCAAAACCAGTATAACTCTCTACATAACTATTGATTTGGTCTGCCCAGTTTGCTTGTGAGCCCAACACAGCACATCCAGTCAGGTAATCCATTGCTGAGCCTGCCGAGCTTAGGAGCTGGTCGACCAAATCTTTGCCAATTTTATGCGCATGTTTTTGAAGTAAGTTTTTCAATGCTTCAAAGCCCGCATTTTCGTCCATAGTAAGTATATCGTACAATTGAAGGTTAGTATCCCGATCCTTCAATTTCACGGGTTGGTGTCTTGACTTATGACGCTCATACTTTGCTTTATGTCGCTTGAGCAGGGAGTCACGTGATTGGTTTTGCTGATTTTCATTTTTTGGTGTATTGTCCTGAGTATTTTCTGGTCCTCCTTCGATTAGTCTGTCTGCCATAAAACGCTTGTAGTCTTGTATCTAAGGCTATACCCCTGCCAGGCTTATGACAGTAATTGCCTAAGATTGTTTGATAAAATTGATAAAATTGGTAAAAGTTTGCAGACACTTTGTTTAACCTAGAGCTTGTTTAATTTTTGATTACATGCTTCGTTGTGTAAGTACTCATTTAGCGCTGCTAAACTCCGTCTTACACGCCTCGCCTGAAATCAAAAAGCTAATGTTGAATCATTTGGAGAACCGCAGCCCTTTAGGGCAAGCCCAGCGAAGCTAAACCTTCAACAAATTCCTGGCATTAGGTGGTTAAAAAAGTACCTGAAAGTCAAAGAAAGTAAAGGGGGAGTTAATACAAAGGAGGAATTTTGATCCTGTGGTCAGTATACTCAGGTATGCTTATGTTTGAATCACACACAAGATTTTTGCTAGTTTGAGTAAATGAAAGATGTAGCATGTTTTTTATTTTAAATGTTGTAATTAATTTTAGAATACTATTGCTTTGGGTATATGAGTTCAGCAGGTTAATAAAATAGATGCTTGCAACTAAGCTAAGCTATTCTGTTTTTTTGTATTGGTACTATTAAGTAGAGCGTTAGCTACCTGCTCTACCACTCGCACCTATTGTTAGCAGTTTTTTAGCCCTACTTGCAGGCTGTATTATTTAATTTTATTTGCTCATCAACTCATTTCACAATCTAATATTCCGAAAAACATAATTACATCAAAATATTCACAACTACATTACACCTACAAGGGCTTATATTATATATACAAGGCACTATAAACTCCTCATTATCTGGCAGTTAACAAGGCAAGTTGAAATCACATAAATAAGTGGATTTTAAAGTGGATATAACGCCTAAGGAATTGTTCAAAAATAAATTTACACTCTGAGGGGTGATTTTTCGCCTTGATACTTCGTTATTTTTATTGCCCGTAGCGCTGCTATGGGCGCAAAAAATAGCCTCGTCTCAAAACAAAACCTCTACCTCAAGAATGGTAATTTAATTTCTCACCATTCCTAAGGAATGATTACAAGATATGTCTCAAAAGAAAATCCCGCAAATATTGATGTTTACATCCTATTTGCGGGATTCAAAAACGGCTAAAAATCAGCTTATTTCTTTTTCACTCTGTCATAATCTTTTTGCGCCTGGTAATAGCCATGTTTTACCGCACGCTTATACCAGTGACGCGCCCTTCTTATGCTTTTAGAAGTACCTTTTCCCAGTTCATTGGCACGTCCAGTAGCATGTTCTGCCATCCCTAGTCGTTTACCTGCAGCTTTTCGATAAAGCTTATAAGCCTTTCTTTCATCTTCTTTTATCTCATAGCCAAAATAGTAAGCTTCGCCCAGGTAAAACAACGCATACTTATCTTTACGGTCGGCAGCATGTTGTAGCCAAACAAGTGTTTCTTTAAAGTTCTCTTTAGTGCCCAATCCTCTAAAATACATCCAGGCTAGGGCAAGCGAAGCCTTGGCATTTTTGCGTAATTTTTTTTCACCCTTATACTTTATCAAGGTTTCATACGCCATGCGGTAATTTTCACTGTCGAAATAACGAGTGCCGGCAGCTATGCCTTCAGATACCGTAATCTTGCCGCTTCTTCGGGCACGGGCTTCCTGAGTACCCCAATCTATAGAAAATATCTGCACTTCGCTCATTTGCGTGGGGTACTTACCAGCAGTACGTATATAAAAGTAAAGCGGGGTAGAGTTTTCGTACAGGCTACCGTCTTGGTAAGTACCTTTAATTTTGCGGTTTAACTTTACCCTCAGATGATAATAAGGCACTGGGGCGTTTTGATTAAATTTAATTTGCCCATATTCAAGGTTGTCGTAGGTTATTTGGATGCCTTTTTTATACCAGGTCATTATATAAGTCAGGTAGGTCTCTGCCACTACCATTTTAGACATGTTGGCAGTTTGAGGGTGATCGGCTTTGTTAAAGTAAGGAAAAACATCATTGCAAACATAAATATCGTTGGTTTCAAAAAACACATCTATCAAACGCTCTTTGTAAGGAATCTCTTCTATAGTAGGTTCCTGATCCTGGTCATTGTTACCAGTTTGGGTACCCGACTCAGAAGGTTTGGGTTCCAGGGTGCGTAAAAAACTGGTATCACCCATCGAGCTAAGCGCTTTTGCGTAATTTTGCAACAGTTTTGCCGCGCTTTGTTTAATTGTATTTGTTTGCTCAGGAGTAAGGGTTTCCTGGGCAAAGCTAAAGGCAGACAACCACAAAAGAGCAACTGCCAAACAAAATATTTTTTTCATGTTATTGGATGTTTTTTATCAGTGTTTGGATAATTATCCTGACAAGTGAACTGCTTGAAAATAAGACAAACAGAAATTTACCTTTTCTAACAAAAATATCAAAATAATATTGCATTTAGATATTGGTTCTTTACATTTATATTAACTCACGCTACGAAGTGATCAACCTTAATCATTCTTTGGGCACTTGATTTTTTTGTTTTGTACAGCAAAAACCATGTTAAACGTTGGCATTGAAATGATTGTTCCTTTGGGTAGTACACAAAGCATACCTATCTCCCCAATGTAAGTTTGGAGTACACTAAACTCAATTCGGAGGGTTTTCAATATTAGATGCATACTGGTACAACAATAGAACAATTCCAACAAGTGATATTCGGTTATTTTTGTTAACCAATAATAAACACTTACAGACCAACACTGGTTTTAATCAAATGGTTGCCAATTTCAAACTCCGCCTCCGGCTAATGTTAAACAAGCGCTAAATAATATTATTAAATACTATGAGTGGAGGAATAAAATCAAACTTTTTTAGCAAGCATTTAGGCTTTGTCGTTAAAATGATCTCTAAATATTACCCTTTAGATGCACACACCCTAGAAAAATACCAAGACCGCTGGCACTGGGAAAGCATCAGCGGGAATGTTTACCTTGCGTGGACTCCTGAGTTACTAAAAAAATATCATAGTAAAATCAATTGGACAGCCCTGAGTACTGGGGCACGTATGCCTGAAATAGCCTCCAACAAAAGGGCAAATCTAGAACAATGGGATAAGATGAATAGCCAAGGATTAGGTATATGGTCTATTGAGTTGTTAGAAGAGTTTAAGGGCAAATGGGACTGGAACGAGCTAAGTTCAAACGAAACAATGCCTTGGTCAATGAAATTAATTGAACAATTTCAAGATGAATGGAATTGGTATTACCTTTCTCAAAACCGTGCCTTACCTTGGTCAATATTGCTTATCGAAAAGTTTAAAGACAAGTGGGACTGGTCAGAACTAAGCAATTTGCATAGCATTCCCTGGACAATTGAGTTGATACAATGGTTTGAAGCAGACTGGTACTGGGATACTTTAGTACAAAATGAAAGTTTGCCTTGGTCTATCCAATTGATTGAATCGTTTAGTGACCATTGGGATTGGGAAATGCTACATAGTGATTTTATCTATCAAAAAGTACTGAGGTTTTGCCTTGATCAACACGTGGTAGAACAAATAATGGAGAGTTTGGGGAAGTATGGTTGGTACATATACGAGTTTAAACGTTTGGATAAAGAAGCATTGTGGCACGAGTTGCGCAATGTTGGCGATACTTGCATCGAGCACTTTCCAGAATGTATCGATGCTTACTTTTACCGAGGTAAGGCAAAGTATGAGTCTGATGTTTTTCAAGGAGTAATGAATGACTTGAACAAAGTACTTAAGCACGATAAAACACACCAGGGGGCTTTATATTATCGTGGTCAATTACGCAATGAAATGGAATATTATGAAGATGCTATGCAGGATTTTTCAGACGTAATCAGTATTAACCCACTACACAAGGAGGCCTACCTGGGTAGGGCACAAGTAAACACCACTTTGGGGCAACTAGAATTGGCCATGCAGAATATTGATCAGGCGTTGGCACTTGACAATGCCTATATAGAGGCCTATAAAGTAAAAGGGAAAGCAAGCAAACTACAGGGCAATTACCAAGCAGCGGCAAATGCTTATAGTGCCATTATAAGGCTGGAGTCATGGAATGGTGAGGCATATTGCGAAAGAGGCAAGGTATATCAGTTATTAGGTGATATAACTCAAGCGTGTAAAGACTGGAGATACGCAAGCGATACCTGCTTTCATTTTGAGTCGTACCAACTGTTAGATATTTACTGTAAAGGGTAAGGCTATAATACAACGATTCCCAACAACCAATTAAGTTTGTTGGGAATCACAAAACAAATGTTCATCTTTCATCATCAAACTCAGGTGAGTTTAATGGCGTGCGTATTGTTTCAAACTCTTTTTTAGCACCTTACGGGCAAGGTGGATTCTGTTCTTAACGGTTCCGATTGGAATCTCTAATTTCTCAGCAATTTCGTGATACTTAAACCCTTTGAAATGCAGCATAAAGGGAACACTATAAGTATCGTCCAGTTTGCTAATTGCCTGGTTAATATCCTGGATTGTAAAATTGGCATAAGCCTTATTATTTACCACATTATCTGACGAGTTTATATAATGCAGGTTGTCTGTACTATCTATAAAAGTATTCCTACGTGCCAGTCTTTGATAATTGGTAATAAAAGTGTTTCTCATGATGGTGTATAACCATGCTTTGAGATTAGTTCCTTGAGTAAATTTTTCGCGGTTAGTAATTGCCTTAAGCATTGTTTCCTGTAACAGGTCTTTGGCTTGCTCATTGTCTTTAGTGAGCTTCAGGGCAAAAGGCTTCAGCATTTTAGATGCCTTGCCTATGGTGTTGAATTCTACAGTTTGCATGATGAGTCTTTGTTTATTTGTTTAACCTTTGTTGATTCAAATTTAATTAATGTTAAACAATATTAAAAGTAATTACATCTATTTTTTTTCTTTTTTAACGAAAAAAGCACCTCACCCCTTTTATATGCTTTTATGAATATTTATGTTGTTTATATTATATTATAATAAGTTAAACAATACTTGTTTTATAAATCATACAATATGCAAAACAAGCTACTTTGATTTAATCAATTAAAAAAAGAACTAAAACAAACGTTGAGCAGTCAGGCAAAAAAATATCATCATGCTTAGGAATGGTACCAAAATAAATACACATTCTTAATCTCATCTTTTGAGGCTATACTTTGTTAAAAAATAGCCGAATAGCGCTGCTATTAGCCAACCTTCCCTCAAGCTCGCTCAACATCCACTGGATATTGCCGTGCCGCGTCTAGCAACAAAATATTTTAGCGTTACTATAGAAATTTATTTTTACACCATTCCTTAGGAATGGTGAGAAATTAAATTACCATTCTTGAGGTAGAGGTTTTGTTTTGAGACGAGGCTATTTTTTGCGCCCATAGCAGCGCTACGGGCAATAAAAATAACGAAGTATCAAGGCGAAAAATCACCCCTCAGAGTGTAAATTTATTTTTGAACAATTCCTTAGGCAAGCACCCACGGTTTAGATGCCTGTAATGGTGATGCATATTGTGAAAGAGGCAAGGTATATCAGTTGTTGGGTGAGCGTGCAAAGATTGGAAATGTGTAGGTAGCAATTGCTTTTATTTTGAATCGCACTAACGATTAGATAGTTACTGCCGAAGGTAAGGGTATGATACAACGATTCCCAACAAGCAGTTAAGTTTGTTAGGAATCACAAAACAAATGTTCATCTTTCATCATCAAACTCAGGTGAGTTTAATGGCGTGCGTATTGCTTTAAGCTACCTTTTAATTCCTTGCGGGCAAGGTGTATTCTGTTCTTAACGGTTCCAATCGGAATCTCTAATTTCTCAGCAATTTCGTGATACTTGAACCCTTTGAAGTGCAACATAAAGGGAACACTGTAAGTGTCATCCAGTTTACTAATTGCTTGGTTAATGTCTTGAATTGTAAAGTTGGCATAAGCCCTATTGTCTACCACATTATCTGACGAGTTTATATAATGCAGGTTGGCTGTACTATCTATGAAAGTATTCCTACGTGCCAGTCTCTGATAATTGGTAATGAATGTATTTCTCATGATGGTGTATAACCACGCTTTAAGATTGGTTCCTTGAGTAAATTTCTCGCGGTTAGTAATGGCCTTGAGCATCGTTTCCTGTAACAAATCATTGGCTTGCTCATTGTCCTTAGTGAGCTTGAGGGCAAAAGGCTTTAGCATCTTAGATGCCTTGTCTATGGTATTAAATTCTATAGTTTGCATGATGAGTCTTTGTTTGTTTGTGCTTGTTTTATTTTTGTTGATCCAAAATTAATAAATGTTAAACAAAATTAAAAGTAATTACATCTAATAATTTCATTTTTTTATCAAAAAAGGCGCTTAAAACCCTTTACATATACTTTTATGAATATTTACACTGTTTAATTTATATTCAAATAAGTTAAACAACTCTTATTTTTTACAAAGTACGTAAAGCAAACTATTTTGGATACACATTTATCCAAAGTATTTTTGACTGCATTAATTAAAAACGGGAATAGAGTGCCCTATTGAGCAATAAGGCTAAGAAATGACTTCAGACTAGAACAATAAGCCATTGAATATTAAGATAAAACAACAACACTTGAGAGGTGTTGAGGAAACTTAAGAAGAAGCAGAAGACTTGATTGCCAGTTTCTCCCCTCTTTTTAGAGCCTCTCTAAGAAGAAACACCAACCACCTAAACCACCAAAAGGCTTATATAAAACTACAAATCAAGCCACTGTTTAAATTGCGTACTTTTTTCTCGGCTAATCACAATATCCTGGTTTTGTACTTCAGGGGTCAGCATTACCTTTAGTTTACCATTAAAATAAGTATGGATACTTTGGATGGCATCTATTCTTACAATGAACTGACGGTTGATGCGAAAAAAATGGGCAGGATGAAGCAAGCGTTCCAGGTCATCGAGCGAATAGTCTATCGGATATTTTTTATTTTGTTGTGTAATAAGCAACACCATTTTGTCTTTTGCCTGAAAATACCCTATATCACTTTCAGCTACCGACTCCAAGCGATCACCGAGTTTTACCAAAAACCTATTTTTGTAAGCATTGGCAGTATTTTGTCCAGCTGCTCCCAGCGAGAGTGTTTCAAGCAGGTTGCCAATTTGCTGCTGATAATTACTTGTTGAAAACTGGCTTTTGAGTTGGCGGTATTTTTCAATGCTCTGAGCGAGTGCCACTTTATTGATTGGCTTAAGCAAATAGTCGATACTGTTTACTTTAAAAGCTTTCAGAGAGTAATTATCGTAGGCAGTAGTAAAAATTACTGGAGTTTGGATTTGCACTTGTTCAAAAATATCAAAGCTTATCCCATCAGCCAGTTGTATATCCATAAAAATAACCTCAGGTGCCGCATGCTGACCTAGCCATTGCACTGATGTCTCTATGCTATCAAGCACCTCAAGTACCTCTATTTGAGGGTCTATTTCATTGATCAACTTTTGCAAACGACGACTCGCTGGTGCTTCATCTTCTATAATGAGTACCTTCATTTTTGGTTAAGTATGGTTAAAATTTAAAATTAGCGAATTATGTGAGAGATTCAAACGATTGCTTTTGGGGTAGAATGTGCGTTTAGTGTACCTTTTATTAGCTAATTATACATAATTATTGATATTAGACTATATAGTACATACATTTTAACATTTCATAATAAATAGTTTGCCTATACAATTAATGAGTATATTTACGGATAAGTGTTTGATTTTTAAACAGGTAATACTACTTTGGGGTACTTTAGGAAAGGACTAGTAAAAACTACTATTTTTCAAATAACTCTTTAAATGATTTGTTTTGGGTGTATTTATTACATACATTTATACAGGATAAAGACAAAATCATTTTTTTCATCCTCCAGACTAGCAAATTTAAAGAAAGGCATAGTTAACCATAAGTCCGCTGTATGACTAAACAGCGGACATTTTTTTGCCTTTATTTCTTACTTATTCATTCTTGTTTGTGGGCTTTTGTTTGTCAGCCTTTCTTTCGGCTACTCTTTTTGCTGCCTCACGCGAAGACTCCTTTTTCTTAAGAATCATACGACGTAGTAGCATTTCGATAGGCGCCAGGCTAAGGGCAAGCAGTATGTTCATCCCCAGTTTAAACACTGGCACATTGTTGGAAGCATTGTCTACATAAGGCTCAAAGGTGAGCATAATAAACTCAAAGAAGGTAATAATGGTGACAAAGGTAAGTACATAAGATACCCTGGCATATTTGGTTCCTTTGCGGCTAAACAATAAAGAAAGTAGTAGTAAGCCCAAAAAGAAAAGTGTCTGAGAGGCATAAAACCACGAAGTTTGCCAAAATGGGGGCTTTACCTGAAACACAAAAGCTTGGTCTTGGCTGGTTTGACCAAAAGTGTTTTTAGCTCTTACATGTAATTTGTACCGACCACTGGGCAAAAAAGGAAATGATATAATGGCTCGTTTGTTCCAGGCTGACCAATCTACTTTTTTCTTCTTTTTACTACGGTCTTCCAAGTTTTCCAGCCAATACTGATACACTGTGTTATCTTCGTTTCGGAAGAACGGCGAAGCCAACTGAAAAGTAAAAGACAAAGTATTGTCGGTATGTTTTACTACCAAATCTTTCAGGGGCAAAAATTTCCCTTTCTTATTTCTGACATTCTTTATAAACACCTTAAAATATTTCCTGTCGTCAAGTTTTGCCTGGGCGTCAATTTTAAACAACTCATTGTTATTCACCACCCAAATATTTTTTGCTTTGTCTATATAAATGTCTTGTACATCATCAAATAGCTCAAGAAACTGTGCCAACCTAAACTTGCCTGCTTTAGTATTGGTAATATTTGTCCATAAGCTCTTGGTTTCTACCCAAGTATAACCAGGCTGGTGGTACAACACTTTGGTTTCGGTATTGGCATATTTTTGCAGTGCCGTTTTTTGTATCAGGCGCTTCTTTTTGGCATCATAACTATAAATGCCTGACGATAAAAAGAAGGCTGGCTCACCATCTATCAAACGGGCAGCAATGTTTTCTGAATAACTATTGGCAAAGGGAAAGCGCTTGAAGCTATTAAACATTCCTGTTTTAGGGTCAAGTTTTACCCTCAATACCTGGTTTTCGCTTCCCAGCCACAGCCCATTGTTATGTTCTACAATAGAATATACCAGGTCGGTCATATCCTGCAGCGTACTTTGGGTTTTAAAACGACCATCTTTATACACTACAAAATGCAGCCCGTGCTCTGTTCCGATATAAAACCAGTTTTTGTTGCTGGGCGACTGATAAATAAAATGTACATATTCATCTTTGATCACAGGAGAAGCTGCTACTTCATCTTTCTCTTTAAAAGCGGCATAAAGTCCTATATTACTGGCAATGAGCATGCCTTTGCCATAAGGGTACATTTGACGGCACTTGGCGTGCAACCCGGTCACCTTTTTATATATATAAGGTATAGACGCCATCGCGTATATTTTCCTGATATCTTCGTTGGGTAATCTTATCGACGATTTCTCGTAGCTAATCACCCTTGAGGGTGTCTCTTCTGTTTTGGAGGTTTCTTTTACTTCTATCTTTCGTTTTACATCTTTTTCTCCTTCTTCTGAATGGCGATAAATACGCAACTTGGTTTCGCGGCGATCTTTAGGCTCTGTAATCGTTACTACCCTCTCAGTCTTTTTAATAGTTCTGAGGTACTTGGCTTCTTTTTTTATCAAGCTGGCCACTTGTTCGAACCTACTTACTTTATTCAGGTAAAAGACCCCTTCGCTGGTAGACACAAACAGTGAGTCTCCTCTTTTGAGCGATGATGTGACATTACCGTCTATTCCGGCATAAGACGAATAGGATTTTACTGGAAGTCGGGCGTCGGCACGGGTAATACCATAAGAATGGCAAATCCACAAGGCGCCTAAACGATCTTTATACATTGCCAATACCTCATCGTCGGGCAGTCCTGTCTGATAATTGATAATACGTTTGGTTTTGCCATAATTCTGTTCTGCCACCAGTACCCCACCCGATAGGGTAGAAAAAGCAATATCTTTATCACCTACCCGTAATGCTCCCCTCATAAGGTTACTCAACAGGTATTTATAGTCGCGTGGAATGTATAGTTTTATTTTTTTGCCATCAAACAAGTACGACCAACTATTGCTTGCTATAAACAGTGCCTGGTCATTGTTGTACATAAACGAGTCATGAATATCGAGGTAAGCATACATTTTACTGCTTCCTATGGGTATCAGTTTATCACCTGCTATTCGGTGCAAACCCTTGGCTTTTATTTGTACATAAGGAGTGTCATTTAAAAATAAAATACCTGCAAACTGACGCTCTTTGTGGGTAAACCATACCTTTTCAATATTAAGTGTTTTTCGGTTTACCTTAATCAGTGCTTTATGGCTGTAAAAATAAATGTGATTTTTTTTCTGAACAATGCGATTTACCTCTCCAAAAATTCTCCCCAAAACTTTAAGATTGGCTTTTCTGTCTGATATAGACTTGTAGGTTTCTCTGCCCAGTTTGTCACGGGTAAGGTAGCCAAAGTTATTGCGACAGCCTACATATACTACATTGTCATATTTAATCTTGATAGACAGTGAGTAGGGCGTATTTCTGGTTGGAATCATTCCCCAAACCACCCCGTCATAACTGAGCACTCCTTTAGTATTGGCAAAGTACATTACATTGTTTGTACCCTGAGCAATTGCCCGGTTTTGATGGTCAACATTTTTAATGGGCACCTTGTAGTTGGTCAGGTACAGGTCTCCATGTTGTGCTTGAAGGGTATAACCTGTGACCAGCCAAAGCAAGGCAAACAAAGTGGTATAAAATCGGTAAAAACTTAGATAAATGGGGGTTGGGTTCATTGCCTATTCTTTTATTCGTTCAGGCTCTTCCTGATCACAAATTCAATGCCTAAGCAACTTATATGGACATATTCTTAAGTATCTATAACAACTTTGTTGAATACCTGCTTTTTGCCAATCCTATATTGATAAACCCCACCTGAAAATATCTTAAAATAATACAGATACCTGCTTAAATGTTGCAATATTTTCGCAAGAGTAAATTTTGAACCTTAAAGGCTGATTAAATGAATTGAACCGCTAAATAGTACTATATCAAAATATAGTTGTAACATAGGATAAATCTTTAGAATTTTTGAATGAAAAGCTTTTTTATCGCGTCAATATGTTTGAACTTAAGGATACGTAGAGCCACCTAAACAATAAAAGGTCATGATGTCACTGACTCATATCAAATTAAAACTTGTTGGTTAGTGACAGGCAGGTTTTGCGTGGTTTAAAATAAAGATAGCCAACTAAAAAACGAAGGCAATGTATACTAACTCCGTAATTACAGGCACGGGAGCCTACCTCCCGAAAACCGAAGTACCGGGCAGTTATTTTCACCAAAATACTTTTTATCGAAAAAACGGGGAACCCATAGAAAAACCCAGCGAAGCTGTAGCTGATAAGGTAGAAGAAATTTCGGGCATCCGTGAGCGACGGTATATAGAAGAGCACCACCATACCGCACACATGGCTGCTTTGGCAGCTCAAAATGCAATTGTGTCAGCGGGCATAGATAAAGAGCAACTAGACACCATTATAGTAGCTCATAACTTTGGTAATCTGGTAGACCAAAGTCAAGGCTCACACCTGATTCCTAACCTTGCAGCCTTAGTAAAACACCATTTACAAATAAAAAACCAACGCTGTGCCGCATTTGACTTATTGTTTGGTTGCCCTGGTTGGGTACAGGCAGTCATACAAGCCCACCAGTCTATTGCCTGTGGCGACGCCCAGCATGTATTGGTCATAGGTGCCGAAGCAATGTCAAGGGTGCTTGATCCACACGACCCCGACTCTATGTTATTTGGTGATGGTGCTGGTGCAGTAGTAGTGAGTGGGTTTCAAGAAGAACAACCACGTGGAGTGCTTGCCAATAAAACATTTTCGCACTGCGAAGAAGAAGTCAATTACCTAAAAATGGGAGCGTCTACCAACCCCGACCTTGACAAAGGCTTATATGTAAAGATGCAAGGCAAAAAAGTATACCGCTATGCGGTAGAAAATATGCCCGAACTGATTCACGAATGTCTGGAAAAAGCAGATGTGCCACTGGAAAATATCTCTAAGTTTTTGTTGCACCAGGCAAACGAAAAAATGTTGAAGGCAATATTCGAGAAAACCCTCAATGGGGCAGAAGATGCGGCAAACAGATTCTGTAAACAAGTACCCGTCATTTTGCAAAACATAGGCAATTCTTCGGTGGCCACTATTCCTACTTTGCTCGATGTAATGCTCAAGGGCAAACTTCCTGAGCATACTGTAGACAAGAACGATGTAGTAGTCATGGCATCGGTAGGGGCAGGTATGCACACCAATTGTCTGGTATACAGGTTTTGAAGACAGGTAAACGGTGAGCAAGTAGCACTTAAAACCTGTTTTGCAGCAAGTTGCTCACTGTTTTTTACAATTGTATACCTCAAACCACTTACACACTAAAAGCATTGCAACTCAAGTTTTAAAAAACTCAAACTCGATCAACTCTTCCACTGTTACTATTCTTTGCCTTATTTTGTCTCCATCTTTAGTCGACTTACCTATGAGCCTGAGCCCCACCACTTTATTTTCAGGGGTAATGTAGGGCATTTTTTTTTGCCAACCTTTCGGCATAGCCTCTAGCGCCATGTAGGGTTTTACTTCTTCTATCTTAAACAACTCAGTAGACTTGATGTCATCGCGGCTAAAGCAGTATTTACCTATCAGCAATTCGCTGAGGGTTTCTAAAACAGTGGTAGTAATCATAGGCAACATTATTGGTGAGCAAAATACAACCACGGCAATATACCAATAGTCCATAGCATTTAGTCCGTAGTCCATAGCGGATTCGAGTAAATGTTTACCCTATTAATCATTGTAAATCAATGGCGTATATTAAATTTGTGTACTTGCTTTATTTTTCAAAGGGTTTCAGTTTTACGCCTAAACACGTAATTAAATAGTTTTTAAACTTATAACCATTTGATAACCGAGCCTCTGGTGAGCTCACCGAAGGTAATCAGCAATCAACTTTGACTAAAATCACTGCGTAGTATTGATATACACAACCCAACTGATATTTGCCAAGCAGCAAGCTGGCTTAGGATTTTTTGTTGGGTAGGTTCCCTCCTCCGAAAAACCCAAGTAACTCAAACAAATTAGACATCAAATTAGGGGGTTTTAGTATAATTTATTAAAATTACCCCTTTGAAAATCAAGGATTAATCTTACATACCCAAACTCAACCTATGGAGTTAAGTACTTTTTATTCACTTTTGATGGTAGCGGGCTTTTATGCCATGGTAGTAGTCATTTTATATATCATGTGGAGCATTGCCCAAAAGTTAAAGGTACCCCAAAAAAGCAAACGCATTGTATTTTTATTTTTTATATTATTAGGATTAGCAGTTGCCTCACCCCTGCGCGAGATGTGGTTCACATTGTTTCGCAATATGAACATTTACCCAGCCCATGCCGGAAAATTAATTGAAAGTAGTTTTGGCATGTTTCCTTGGCTTACTGGCGCCTACCTTGTCAATAGTTTGCTCAATTATTTTTTGTGGAATGGAGCCCTGGTAAATGAAGATGGAGAACGCATAGTACCCTTGTTGCTTATCCACCTGGTGTCAGGGTTGGTATTTTTTCTGGCTTGCTTTGGCATAGTAGTATTTGTATATGATGTCAATATTTACCTTTGGCTGGCTACTTCAGGCTTTGCCGGAAGCGTGGCTGTTTATCTGGGCAAAACACCTATTAATAAAGCGTTTACCGCACTTTCGCTCAACCTAAACCGTCAAATCCGCAAAGGTGATTTTATCAAACTTGAAGAATATTCGGGTTTTGTCCAGGAGATTGGTTGGAAGTCGATCAAACTACTTACCCTGGAAGCCAACCAACTGACCATTCCTAATACTACTTTGGTAGAATCCAACGTCATCAATTATTCGCGTCCTTCCAAGATCAAAACTGTGACAATGCAAGTCCTAATCACGGGCAATGTGTCGCCTCATGAAGTAGAAAAACTAATGATTCGTTCAGCGCTTGATTCCGACTGGGTATTGCGTGACCCTGCCCCATTGATTACCCTCAATAACTTTTCGCAAACGAGTGCTACTTATACTATAGAAGTGTCTACCGATTACGACATCATGGAACATGTCAAAAGCCAGGTGTTGTCGTCAGTATGGCATATGTTGCGTCGCAAAGGGCTCTACCCTATGCCTGACAAAGGTACAATTCACGATCCTGTAGACAAAGCCATTCAATTGATGAACAGTGTAGAAGTGCTCGAACCTTTTACCGAAGAGGAAGACCTTGAGATAGCCAAAAAAGCCAAGTGGCAACGTTACGGACCTCCCGAACGCATTGTAATTGAAGGCGAAAAAGATAACTCACTTTACTTGGTTGCCGAAGGACGACTAGAAGTATTGGTAAGACAACAGGATGGCAAAAACCTCAAAGTAGCTGAACTGGGCAAAGGCTCGTTTTTTGGTGAGCGTGCCTTGCTTACTGGTGAAGAAAGAAAAGCCACCGTAAGGGCTTTGACGGACGTATTACTATGTGAAATAAGCAAAGACATTATCAAACCATTGCTCGATGATCGTCAAAATATATTAAGTCAAATGAGTAAAATACTGGCAAAACGTGAGATAGAAAATATCAAAAAATCGCGTGAATATGCCCAAGAGGTGGAAGAAAAAGAAAAAGATACTGTCGCACGTCGCTTGCTTGATCTTATGAAGAACTTTTTTAAAAATGACAATGTGGATGATGATGATGACGATGATTTAGACAAAGATGCTCATAAGAAAATGACGATTTAAAAAGTGAACCCTTTTTATTGGTAAAACGATAACGCAAAGCGTATGTGGCTGTTAGCACGCGAAGCGAAACTAAAAATACTTGCACACCAACTATTACATTTGCAAAAATGATAGTAGTATGTATATTAAACCAAGGATCAAAAAAACAGCTAAAAACTACCAACTACTGACTTTTAACTACGCTTTTTGTAAGTTACTGAAAATCAATGTGATACAAAAAGTGTAGATACTTGTGGAACAGGGTATATCTAGAACCTTGCACCTAGTCCCTAGAACCTTGTCAGGGCTTTTGACTCCCGACTGTATGACCCGTTTCTTTGAATTTATTGTTTCCCGTCGGGCAGAGATTCTCAATCAAACCCTTGAGCACATCTAACTTACCTTGGTATTGTTGGCAGTAACTACTGCATTAGGTTTGTTTTTGGGTACATTACTTAGCCATTATCGTCAAGCTTCAAACAGTGTATTAAGAGCTTTAGGAATTATTCCAATTAGCTGCTTTGGCTCACCTTTGAGTTTTAATAACACCTACACAATAAGCATACATAAGCAACAAGCCCATTTGCTGGGTCTGAAAACTATCAGTGATTTTAATGCTTATTTGAAAAACAATACAAAGTAGGTGACCTTCATAAAATTTATGATTAATTTTGTTGATCTAAATGACAACACCAAAATAATTACTTTGAAAAATTTTGTATACACATTTTTATACTTTACCCTTCTTTGCTGCTTTGCATTGCCTGCCTATACCCAAAGTCCCAAAGCCCAACTTCAGGGAAAAATAACCAATACTGACGGTACGCCTTTGTCTTATGCCAGCATTGCCATTCTCAATACCCAAACCGGTACTTATGCCGACTCTTTAGGCAATTATAGATTTTTGGTGCCTGCCAATCAAGACTTTGTCTGTATTGCTCAGTTTGTGGGTTATGTACCCAAAAAAATTCCTTTGAGGCTTACCAAAAACCAGGTGTTTACCCTCAACATTCGCCTTAAGACTGATTCTTCTAACCTTAAAGAAGTCACCGTGAAAGGAAGTAAATTGCCGTCTGAGCGTGTTTCTATTTTTACCATTCCACCCAAAACCATCAAAACGTTGCCTACTCCCTTTGGCGAGTTTAACAAAATACTGGCCACTTTGCCCGGCGTAGTAACCAACAGCGAATTATCGTCATCTTACTCGGTGCGAGGAGGCAACTTTGACGAAAACCTGGTGTATGTAAACAACATAGAAGTGTACCGCCCTTTTTTGGTGCGGGCAGGACAACAAGAGGGTTTGAGTTTTATTAACCCCGACTTGGTGCAAAAAGTAGAGTTTTCGGCAGGAGGCTGGGAAGCCAAGTATGGAGATAAAATGTCGTCAGCTTTAGTTATTGACTACAAAAAACCTACAAAATGGGGCGGTTCGGTGAGTTGGGGGTTATTGGGGGGCACTGCCCATATAGAGGGGGTGGCTGCCCGTAAAAAACTTTCGTTTGTAGCAGGAGTACGCCATAAAAACTCTCAGTACTTGCTCAACACTTTACCCACTTCAGGAGAGTATTTGCCCCGTTTTACTGATGTACAAGCTTTGTTTCGTTACCAGTTTTCTAAAAATACCTCGCTGGAATGGCTTACGGCTTACGCCAAAAATAATTACCTGGTGCGTCCTGCCGCCCGCCAAACAACTTTTGGAACCTTAGATACCCCTTTTCGGTTGCTGGTAGCTTTCGACGGACAAGAAACCATGCAATATGCGCTGTTTCAAAGTGCCCTGAAGCTTACCCATTATTTTAACAAAAGACTACGCACCGAGTGGTTGGTGTCTGGAATGAACACCCGCGAACGAGAGTTTGTAGACGTAGAAGGTGGGTATCGTTTATGTGACATTGTACCCGACCCTACCACCAATACTAATCGTTGTGTAGCCGAAAGATCAATTGGTACAATTTATGAAAATGCCCGCAACCGTTTGCAGGCAACCATTATAAGTGTGGCAAGTCGCAATAGCTGGAACATTGACGATAATCATTTTGTAGAGTTTGGTGGGCGTTACAACGCCGAAAACATCAACGATGTGCTCGAAGAATATAGTTTTATCGACTCCGCAGGATTTACCAGCCTCAATCAGGCCATTAATAACAAATTAGCGCTCAGGTCGCACCGTTTTTCGGGGTATGTACAACATAGTTTCAACATCAAAGACTTGCACACTATTAATTATGGAGTAAGGGTAGGCTATTGGAACATTAATCAAGAGTGGATAGTAAGCCCTCGCTTTCAGTACGCATTTACTCCTGATTGGCGTCAACCTACAGTGTTTAAGTTATCGGCGGGAGTATACCAACAGCCCCCTTTTTATCGGGAGCTACGCGACCGGGAAGGCAACCTGAATCTTGACCTCAAAGCCCAACAATCGTTGCACTTGATAGGAGGAATAGAACGGGGTTTTCAAATAGGTGAACGTAGTTTTAAATGGACGGCAGAGGTGTATTATAAGTATATTCAGAATGTTATCCCTTATGATATTGACAATGTCCGAATCAGGTATTTTGCCAAAAACAATGCTACAGCTTTTGCCACTGGCTTAGATCTACGCATTAGCGGAGATTTTGTAAAAGGCGCTGAGTCCTGGTTTAGCCTGGGGCTAATGAATGTACGCGAAGATGTAGAAGGCGATGGAGTGGGTTATATCAGACGTCCTACTGACCAAAGGTTAACTTTTGCCGCATATTTTGAGGATCATTTACCCAATAATCCTACCTTTAGGGCGTATGTAAACATGGTATATGGCACTGGTTTGCCTTTTGGTCCTCCAAACAATGACAAATTTCGATCGGCGCTCAATGGGCGTGCCTATCGACGCATAGATATTGGGTTTTCGAAAGTGGTATCGTTTGATAACATACAAATAGGCAATGCCAGGGTATTAAAGTCTCTCTGGATTGGTTTAGAAATTTTAAATATATTGGCCACCGAAAATACAATCTCTTATAATTGGATTACCGATACCAATCGCATGCAGTACGCTATACCTAATACTTTGTCTACCAGATTTATAAATTTCAGGTTGATTGGGAATTTTTAGGGATAAGGTTTACTTTAGTTCAAACAAACAGGTTAACCACCCCGTTTGGCTAAGGCATTGAACAAAATACAACTTACAAGTAGCCCAAAATGATGCACGTATTATTCAGTCATTTGTTTTGAGTTGCTCATCATCATTTTTTTAATTAAACAACTAGGGAATGAAACTATCTTTTAATAACACGGCACAGATAGAGTTTGTCAAAGAATTGCGACGCAGAGTAGACGACTATTTTGTTACGAACAATCGATCGAAGTATGCCAATGGAAAGATGATTTTTAAAACCTTATTTTTCTTGACTACCTGGATCGGCTCTTACCTTATGCTGGTTTTAGGAAACAATACTTTTGAAACCAACATATTTTTTTGGATTACACTGGGCTTTTCCATTGCTTTTATTTGTGTCAATGTAGGGCACGACGCTATTCACGGGGCTTACTCGTCTAAAAAATGGGTGAACCAATTATTATCTCATACCTTTAACTTTAATGGAGCAAGCGCCTACATGTGGACAAAGATGCACAATGCGGCTCACCATACTTACACCAATGTAGATGGGTATGACGAAGATATAGAGTCGGTGCCCATTATCAGATTATCGCCTACTCAAAAGCTACGAAAAATTCACCGCTACCAATACATTTACATTATTCCGTTTTATGGGCTTGCTACCCTCTCTTGGGTGTTGATTAAAGATTATGTAAAGTTTTTTAAAAATGAAGTAGGAAACTTTAATGGGGCAAATCATCCTCGTAAAGAGTATTTTTACTTGTTTTTTTACAAGCTTATCAATTATTTCTTCTTTTTGGCGGTTCCTTTAATGGTAATGAAAGATTCGGTTGGGTTAATCATTGCCGGATTTCTGATTATGCACTTTTTTGCCGGAATGACCCTGGCACTTATTTTTATGTTGGCACACGTAGTAGAACAAACCCACTTTCCAGAACCTTCGGTAGAAGGCAGTCTTGAAAACTCCTGGGCTGTACACCAATTGTACACTACGGCAAATTTCTCGAAAGGAAGTGAATTGGCTTTGTTTTTAACCGGAGGACTCAATCTTCAGGTAGAGCATCACCTTTTTCCCAATATCTGCAGCATCCATTACAAAGAACTGTCGCCCATAGTAGAACAAACTGCACGCGAGTTTGGATTACCATATTTGCAAAATAAAACATTCTTTAGTGCGCTTGTTTCACATGTACGTTTCCTTAAAAAAATGGGACAATCAGAAGAATACACGCCTTTAGAGTATGCAATCGGCGAAACCGCCAAATAGTATTTGTTAGCAAACAAGCTATTTCAGTACATTTTTCATTAATAAACATTTGTCAGGTTTGTTTGCTAACTTCTCATTTTCGTATATTTGTAAGCCCAAGGCATATTTATATGCTCCTGCATTTGCTATATACAATGCTTAGGTTTTGGGGGTTGATTTGGAATAAACAACAACCAACTTTCGTTAAAACCTTGAGGCATTTCAACAAACACAGGCTACACAAAACCTTGCCCCTCAATGTAAACCTTCTGGTTGGTTAAAAATTTAAGTAAATACTACTTTAAATTTTTCATTTATATATTTTTTCACTACTTTATTAACCCTAAACGGGGTCAGGAATATACTTTTTAATGGAAAACGATTCTATTTCGGTGCAAAAAGATTGTTATACTGTATGGGAAAATTGTCTAAAGGTAATTCGTACTCAGATTGCTGAGCAAACATATACTACCTGGTTTGACCCCATAAAACCACTGAAACTGGTAGACAAGGTATTAACTATTCAGGTTCCCAGTCGTTTTTTTTATGAGTGGTTAGAGGAGCACTATGTACATTTGCTCCGCAAAGCAATTGATGCATCATTAGGCACAGAAGGACGACTTGAGTACACTATTATCATGGAGAAACAGGAAAAGCCTTACCTGCCCAATCATAACTCTCCACAGTTTGTCCAAAACAACGACAGCCATACAAAGCCGCAAAATAGCGCGCCTGCACAACAAAAAAACTACAGTAATAACAATTACAACAACGTAAACAACTCATCGAATACACCCAAAAAAACATCTCAGTTTAATCAAACCTTTCAGATAAACCCCCGATATACTTTTGAGAGTTTTATAGAAGGCGACTGTAACCGTTTGGCACGTTCGGCAGGGTTGGCAGTAGCCCAAAAGCCTGGAGTTACTTCGTTCAATCCTTTAATGCTATATGGCGGAGTAGGTTTGGGCAAAACCCACCTTGTACAAGCCATTGGCAACTATGTACAGGAAAACGGGCAAAAAAAGATACTCTACGTGTCGTCCGACCGTTTTACCAATCAATTTATAGAAGCCCTGAAAAACAATGACTTGCAAAGTTTTACTGATTATTATATGCAAGCCGACGTGTTGGCCATAGATGATGTACAGTTTCTGTCGGGCAAAGAAAAAACCCAGGAAATCTTCTTTAATATTTTTAATCACTTACACCAGTCGGGCAAACAAATTATTATGACGAGCGATTGCCCCCCCAAAGAACTGAAAGGCTTGCAAGAACGCTTACTTTCCCGTTTTAAATGGGGACTTACTGCCGACTTGAAGCAACCCGACCTGGAGACTCGCATTGCCATTATTCATAAAATATTGCAAAGCGAAGACAACAAAAATATTGAGATTTCGGGCAAAGTAGTAGAATACCTCGCCCATAGCATAGACAGCAACGTGCGTGAGCTCGAAGGTGCCATTGTATCCATCATAGCCAAGGCATCGCTCAATCAAAGTCCAATTACTATGGAGCTTGCCAAACAAACTGTGCAACAGATTGTGCAGCCAGTAGATAGCAGCGAGATAAACATAGACGAGGTACAAAAGTATGTGGGAGATTATTTTGGCGTAAGTGTAGAGATGCTCAAGTCAAAAACCCGCAAAAAAGAAATTGTGATTGCCCGGCAAATTGCCATGTATTTTGCTAAAGAATATACCGGTTTTTCGCTCAAATCTATAGGGTATCATTTTGGGGGGCGCGACCATAGCACGGTGATTCATGCGATACAGACCGTGAACGACATGATGTCGGAAAAAAAAGAACTCAAAATGTATATAGACGATCTCAGGAAAAAGTTTAGTAAATAGTATTGTGCCCACAGCAACAAAAAACCATTTACCTTTAGTGCCGTTGAGCACCAAAAGTAAATGGTTTTTCTTCATCTACAGGTTTTACAACTTGTGACCGTTAAAACCAATCTAATATAAAAATCAGTAGCCATTTATGGAACACTTGCCGCTTAGAGCTTGTTTAAATTTTCGGTTATAGGAGGTTTTACGATGAGTTTTTGGATTAGATGCGCCAGATTTTGAAGAACCGATGGCTAGAGCTATGCTCTGCCGAGTTTATAAATCCCGAACTTGTTTCGGGGCTCTGCCAACGGCTAAATATGGCAAAATATAATCAGAAAAATCGCGTAAAATACCTAATCATTGAACCGAGCCGAAGGCGAGCTCTGCCTTTTGGCTAATTTTAAACAAGCTCTTATAGCACCAATATGCAGTGGTATCTAAATACTTGCTTCTTTAGGAGCTACTGATGTTATTCATCACTTTTTTAGCGTATATAAAAAAACTACACTACCTTCTTACGGTCAAACGCCAATGTGCTGGGAACTTGAGGCTTGATGGGGGCTATATTATTCTTATTTTCTTTCGAATCTTTAGATTGCACATAGGCTTTAAAAGCCCCCAAGACATTCATATCGCCATAGTCATAGTTACACTCTTGGGCAGTAGTTTTCAAAATCGCCAATATGTCAGTGTATGCCGATTGAGCGCCCATATTTCTGGTAAAATAGGCTTGTACTCTTTGGTGCAACAATGCATAAAATCCTTCTTGTGTTCTTTGTTGAATATCCATAATGATCCTTATTAATTAAAGTTGTCAAGCTACAGGCTTCAAGCAATTTGAAACATTTTACTTGTCGCCTGGAGCCAGAACTAAGATTAAAAATAACTTTGATGTCGTTAAGAAATAAACCTTCTTAACTTATTTCTCCTCAATAATGTTTGGTGTATTGTAAACTAAGGAATGGTACCAAAATAAATACGCATTCTTAACCTCATCTTTTGAGGCTATACTTTGTTAAAAAATAGCCGAATAGCGCTGCTATTAGCCAACCTTCCCTCAAGCTCGCTCAATATCCACTGGATATTGCCGTGCCGTGTCTAGCAACAAAATATTTTAGCGTTACTATAGAAATTTATTTTTACACCATTCCTAAGTTACTCATGTCAAACAATAAGTCAACTCATTTACAATGTATTTAACTTTGTGCTTTATTCCCCTCAGACGACCTCTTCTTCAGGGATCATTTCGGGTACCTCTTTGGCTTGTTTTACCTCAGCTTTTGTAACATCCTGTGATGTTACTTTACTTTTACTTTTTTTGTTTTTATCATAATACCTGATCGTTAGCAAAAGGACTACCGAGGCAAGTACAATGAGTATGGCGGGAAGGAAAGCCTGAAACATCTCTCCTTCGGTTAATTTAAATGCTAAATTGGTCATTGTATAGTGTCGTTTAAGGTTGAGTTAATTATTTTAAAATACTCACTCATCATTAAAGCATAAGATTGAGTGAATAATAAGTGAGGGGATAAGTCAATCTATACTTGTGACTTATCGTTTGAAGTCATTCAGAAAGTCGTTAATACTTGTTTTTACGCGAATTGAAGCCAAACGATATACCCAGTCGTATACCCTCTCTGTGGGGCACCACATAGGCATTTACCGGAATATTGAGCTTACCTGAGCGCAAAGTTTTGCCAAAAGCAAATACAAACCCGGTATTGATTTGATACTCTCCACGACTGTCTAAACGGGTGACAATGTTTTGGGTAATTTGAGTTCGGTCATCCGTGTCATTGAGCTTTACCCAAGCACCGTTTTGGTAATACCCTTCTGCCTGTTGTGTAAAACTAATCGTAGGACCAAAAGCAAACTCCCATCCGCTTTTGTTGCTTCGCAGCCCATTTAATATAGTCAAGCTTGGAATAAACAAGCCTTGGTCAATACCCGTGACCATTGGAATAAATTCTACCAATGCCTGAAAGTTACCTTCGTTGAGGTACTTGGTTTCGAACTGGTAGCCAAACTGAAACATGAGTGGGATGGCATCGTAGCCTCCTTCGTATTCGGGTTGTGCCAATTGATTGGCAAGGTCTCCGGTAAACATAGTAAAACCCATGCGTGGACCTCCCAGTTTTAGCATATCGGCAGCGGGTGTATTGATGGCGTTTTCCATTTTATTGCGCTCGCTCAATGATGCTACCACTTCTTTGTTGTTGGGCAACCCAAAAAGTTTACGTATCGAGAGGGTCACCATTGTCTTAAGGTGTTCAGGCAAGTATAGAAACTCTTTGATTTCTACTTTTTCTACGGATTTACTCTTTACATCTATTAACCGTAAAGTAATGGTAATGGTTTTCTGAAAGCGTTCGATGCTTCCAGTCAGCATTTTATCAGAGCTGATTACTTTTGCCACATCCAGCAAACAAATTTTACCATAGCAATTATCTATTTTCAATCCATGCTTGTTGATGAGGTACATTACATCGTATTTGTCGAGCACCTCATATTTAGCTATTTTGGCTAATTCGCGCCTCACCATATCACCCGCTTGTTTGGGCGACAAGTGCAAGCCCTCAACTGCAATGTTCAAAACAGTAAGTTTTGGTAGTGGAGTTTGTGCTTTTGCCACGGTACTCATTATACCCAAGGTTGCCAATACCCATACAAACATTCGTATTATTGTTCCTTTTTTCATAATGCTTGTTTATGTTAAATTTTAACAATACAAAGATACACTATGATACGGCGGGACTGAAACGGCTATTTACCATACAATATTACGAACAAAATGCAATTTACCAAATAATACTCAAGCACCCTATAGGTTAATAAAGAATTTGCACTTTTTGCAAAGTTTATTCGTGGATTATTATAAATTGCAATATATACTAGGACTATTTTTGGCTATTTCCTTTTTTTTGGAGCTATACAGGAACATCTATTCTTACTCAAACAATATGTCATCAAAAAGTAATCATGTAATTCAACAACGTTTTTTACAGAAGTTGAAAGCAATCATTCCATCGAACTATTCGCTGGTGGATGAGTTGGCAGATTTGCTCCAGATAAGTACAGATAGCGCATACCGCAGAATACGGGGAGAAACTGCCGTGAGCATGGATGAAGTAGTAAGGCTTTGTCAACATTATAAAATACCTCTGGGTTTGTTGGGTGCCGATCAAACCGATGGAGTTACCTTTAACTATAAACTGGTAAGCGACCATACCGAAAGTTTTAAGGAGTATTTGACTAAGTTGCTTGCTGATTTACAGAAAATAAGAAGTGCCCACCCTAAGCAGGTCATTTACGCTGCAGCGGATGTTCCGCTCTTTCATCACTTTAATTATCCCGAACAAGCTGCTTTTAAGTTTTTTTACTGGCTCAACTCTGTGTCTAACTTGCCAACGCTTGAGGGCAAGTCTTTTACCCCTTCTGTTATTCCCGCAGAGCTGATAGCACTGGGCAAGCAGGTGTATGATGTATATTGCGACATTCCCTCTATAGAGATATGGACCGAAGAGTCTGCCAACAGTACCATCAAGCAGATAGACTACTATTGGGAGGCAGGTTTGTTTGAACAACAAGCTGATGCTGTATTGGTGGTAGAACAACTCGCCGAAATGCTCCACAGTATTCAGACAATGGCAAAACAGCGTAACAAAAACTTGGCAAACCCTGCAAATAGCAAGAAGAATGAAAAAGAAAACTTTTTGCTCTATCACAGCGAAATTCAAATAGGCAACAACAATATATTGGTACAGGTGGGTAGCACCAAAGTAAATTATTTGCGCCACCAAACATTTAATTATATGTATACTACCAACACCCGGTTTTGCAACGAAACCGAAGCTTGGATGGCCAATCTTATTAGTAAATCTATTTTGATAAGTGGGGTTTCAGAAAAACAACGTTATCAGTTTTTTAAGGGCATACAAAAAAATGTAGCAAAACTGCTGACGAAGGTAAAAGAAGGGTAATTTATAACCTGTGAGATTTTTATGCCTGGTCTGTAAAAATGTGCTGTATATCACTTTTGTTGATGGGTTTGGTTACAAACTCGTCCATGCCAGCCTCTATGCAAAGGGCTTTCTCTTCTTTGAGCGCACCTGCAGTCACTGCTACAATTTTTGAACTTTGCTGCCCAATCCTTTGCTCTATTTTCCTTATTTGCCGGGTAGTTTCATAACCGTTCATGCCGGGCATTTGCACATCCATCAAGATTGTTTCAGGCAATGCAGTCTGGTATATAGCCAATGCTTCTTCACCACTATATGCCATCAGTATTTTAGCCGAAGGAAGTAGCTTGGCTATTATTTCATTCATTAAAAGCATATTCACTTCATTATCTTCTACAATTAACACCTTTTGCAATACACTGCCTGCCTGGTCTTCTTTTGGTTCATTTGTCGATGCTGTTTCAGCGAGGTCTTCGGTTATTTTTGACAAAACCTTATATAACTGGGACGGTTGGGGTATTGTTCCTATCCATTGTTGGTAAAGCGCCAAGTCTCCATGTTTGTCTGCTTGACTACTATCTGATTTAGAGCTATTTAGCAATACCAAGGGCAAATTGCTTAACCCCAGGGTTTGCCTTATTTCCTGGGCAGTTTGCATACCATCCATAAAGGGCATCTCCTCGGCTATCAACACTGCATCGAAACGCGGGTTTGCCTGTAACAGCTCGATGCCACTAATGCCATGCATTGCTTGAGTCACTTGCATGCCTTTTTCTTTAAGTATTGCCTCAATCTGTGCACTTTGTACCTGATGATGGTGTATCACCAATACTTGTTTTATGGCATCGATCCTGCTCCAATCGTTATGCTCTTCAAACACACAATTGACCCAAATATCAAAATAAAACGTACTTCCTTTTCCATGGGTGCTTTTCAGGTATAAACGACTGTCCATTAAAGCTAGTAGCCGATTAGATATGCTCAAACCTAAGCCAGTACCACCAAATCGTTTGGTTGTAGAGGTGTCTTCCTGCAAAAAGGCTTCAAAAATCTTTTGTTGGTTTTCGGGCATAATGCCTACTCCGGTATCTTTGACCAAAAACCGCAATAAAGCCTTTTCTTTGCCCTCTTTTTCCAGCAGGGTTACCTTAAACTCTATGGTTCCTTTTGAAGTAAACTTTACTGCATTAGACAGTAAGTTGGTCAAGACTTGCTTAAGGCGCATTTCGTCAAACCAGGCATATTGAGGCAAGTCACCTGCCAGACTCAAAATCATTTCTAACCCTTTTTGTTTGGTTTGATAAATCATCAAATCCCTCAAGCCATCACACATCTGGGCCAGGTCTACCTTTACAGGCAATAACTCCATCTTTCCGGCTTCAATTTTAGAGAAGTCCAATATATCGTTGATAATTTCTAACAAGGTATTGCCCGATTGCGACACAATGTCAAGGTATTGTTTCTGTGTAGTGTCAAGGTTGGTTTGTAGCAGTAAGTCTACAAAACCCACTACGCCATTCAGAGGGGTTCTGATCTCATGGCTCATGTTGGCCAAAAATTCTGACTTGGCAATGCTTGCTTGTTGCGCCTCCAGGGTGGTTTTCTGCAATGTCTTCATGAGCGCCAACCTTTCTTGTTCTTTGCGATAAGCAGATAATAGCCTTGCCGTAGTAGAAAGCAAGGGGTCAAGTTTTTGGAGTGTTTGCTGGCTGTAGCCGCTCTCACAGTTTGCCACTATTACCAAACCTGTCAGTTGATTATGCATAAATAAAGGAATACCTAAAAAAGAATGTATCAAGATGCAGTCTTCGGTTTGCACTAGTGATGCGGCGGCTGTCGAGTCGTTGATAATCAACGGGGCGCCATCAGACAATACCTGATTTAATAATATATCAACACAACTCAAGGTATCCATCTGGGCTTTTGTCTGATCAGACAATCCAATGCTGGTAGCAGCAAAGGGAGTAAAATGGGGTTTTTGTGCCTCTTTTTGCTTTACTTCCCCTACCAACCCTTGTTTACTCCCTGTAATGTCCATCAATTGATTTAACAAAAAATCGAATACTGTCTCAGGGTTTTCGCTCACTATAAACTCTTTTTGAATGTAATTGATAGAATCCAGCAAGAGGTTATTTTCTGTCAGCTTTTCGTTGGCATTTTTTATCCCGGTAATATCATGAATGGTTCCAGTAATATTTCTCAGGTCAGCATTTTCGTTTCGTTGCAATATGGCTGACAAACACACCCAACGTTCTTCATTTTGTGGGGTCACAATTCTAAAATCCACATTAGAGATTTTATGCTGTTTTTTTAGTTGTTTAAATGCAGTTTTAAGCAATATTATATCCTGAGGGCAGATATAATACAACCACTCTTTGACGCTTCCCCCAAAGGATTTTTCAGTATCTCCGTACAACAAATACATTTGCTCATCCCAGGTCATGCGCTGAGTGTTGTAGTTATACTCCCAAATCCCAATGCTTGCCGACTTGGTTGCCAGACTCAGCCTTTGGTGCATGGTTTCTATATATCGAGTGCGTTGCTGTACCATGTCTTCCAGCTCATTTTTTTGGCGCGCCATTAGTTGAAGGTTTTGAGCTTGTACTTTTTCTTTTTCTTTTTTCAAGCCATTGAGTCTGTCGCCCAACGCCAACGAAAACAACAATGCCTCGGCACCAAAGCCAAAATACAATACTTGGCTGGTCAATACATTGAGTGGTAATATGCCATTTCTTGCCATCATATAAATAAATGAACTGATGACTACCGAACTCCACCCCAAGGTATAAAAACGAGCAGTACGTACGCCTTTGTACAAAAGATAAATGCCACAAACCAATAGACTGAACGTATACACCAAGGTAATTAATTGCAAAGGCGAAATAAGGTATACCAGGCTTACACCCAATAAATTAAGTAAAGGAAAAAAACCTCCAAGGATTGAGGTAAGCAACCAAAGCCAACGTCTTATTTTTACTGCATTCGTTGCCAAATCCAGGTAACGGTCTACAAATAAGGTGACAAACCAAAACAAGAGGGACTGCCACACTATAAAATATGACCAAAACCACTGACCAAAAAACAAGGTTTGCCCATTGTTGAAAGGAGTGCTAAGAAACACTATGGTAAGGTAGCCTACATATATGAGGTAGATGTTGTCTTTGGTAGAAAAAAACAAGAACAGGTTATACACCCCCATAGCCACAATAAGCCCTATGAAGCCCGCCAAAATAGCGTTGTATAGACCAAACTGCCTTGTAATGGCGTTGGTAGTGCCTATTTGAAACAAATGGGTGATGGCAAACTCTCCGGCTATGCGCACATAATACACGCTGGGGGTTGAAGCAGTACTTTTTAATGGAACGGTATAGTATTTCCCCAAAAGGGCTCCGGTTGGCTGAGGGCGCATGACTCCTAACAATACAGGGGCTGCATACGCTCCTGATGGATTGGGGGCAAAAAAATCAAGGTACCAACTACGAGTGTCTCCTAATGTAAACCATATATCACGATTTGTTTCATTTTTGACTTTAAACCTAAGCCAATATACCGTATGAGAAGGTGCCTGGCTAAAAACCAGTCGTTCGTGAGGCTTAAAGTATTTTTGAACCTCAGCAGTGAGCACATCTTGCAAGGTAAGCTTGCCACTTTTATCTGCCAATACCTCTATTTTGTTCCCTACTTGTAATAATTTTTGGGGATCTTTTACTACGATGGTTTGCTGTGCGAATATGGGTTGCACAAAACCGAGCAAATGCATCAAAAAAATGATTCGTTGTATTCCTTTCATCATATTACATTGGGGACTCTATAGCCGCAAAGTACCCACTTTGCTTATTCATTTTATCTGTATTCGTCACCATATTTCAATTAAAGTAAATGTAGCTTGCAATGGTTTACACGCAATGCAATAACTTACGCTAATATAACAAATACTGCAGGCTATTCTTAATAATGTTTGTCAACAGTGGTTATTTGTCAAATGATGGTAAAATATGGGTGGTCGTATCATTTTTTTTATGCAATTAATCTCCTTAATTTTGGCACATCATCACTCAAGACATTAGGTATGAAAAAATTGGTGACAGGCATTTATTTAGGCTTTTTAATGAGCGTTATAGCAGGTTGTAGCGGTGACATCGACGAACAACAGCGAAAGTACCATCCAGCGGCAAGCAACGCTCTGGTAAGTCAGCAAAAGAGGGTAAGCGACTACAAAAAGCAAGCAATTGACATTATGGGTATGTGGTACCTAAACGAGTGGGACTTGTACCACACCATCAGGTTTATAGACAAACAAAGGGTAGAGTTTTATACGCATATCGACACTATTCTGACGTATGACTATGAGATTCGTCCCGACTCGTTGTTGATTTATAACGAACGCGGCGACCGTTTGTACATCAATGTCATAGAGCAGCTTTCGCGAGATACACTGGTGTTTAAAAACTTGCTGGAAAAGGCTGGTTCTCAGCATTATTCACGCAAGCCTACCAAAAACTTTGGCAAGTAAAGCAAACAGCCACTATTATTCTTTCTCCTTTTTTTCGGTAAGGGTCACCCCTTCGTACAACTCGCTTAATTTGATCTGCAGATTCAATGCAGATAAATGGATGGTGTCTTCCAAATCGGCGAAAGCCTGGTAAGTCCATATTTGAGCATCTTGGGTTTGACGCGAAAACAATTCGGCGCTGTGGGCATACTGGTCTACCAAGAGGTAATGCATCAAAGAAGGAATTTGTCTGTACTTCCAAAGCTTGGTATCCCGGTCATACTCTCTGGTCGACTGAGACAGTACTTCGGCAATAAATACCGGGTAACGCTGAATGAGGGTATCTTCCTGGTCGCGTTTATCGCAGGTAACCATTACATCAGGGTAAGTATAAAACACGCCTTTGTTTACCTCCAGCTTTACGTTTTCCATAAAGGTTTTGCAATCGCTCTTTCGCTTTAATACAGCCGTAGTATTAAAAGTAATCTCATTATGCGCCACTGTGGTACCTGCCATGGCAAATATTTCTCCTTTGTAATATTCGTAGCGAGTATTAGTACTGGTTTCTATGGCCGTGTATTCATCTAGTGTACAGCCTGTTTGTTCAATCTTAGGTTCTCCCATAGTATGTCTGTTTTGAAGTCTAATTTACAAAAAAAATCTTTGAAAGTAAATTAAAAACCACGTGGTTATAGTTTGCCTCACTACTGGCTATAAGATGGCTTTTCTGTTAAATGTGACATAAAAAACGGCAAGCAGTATACATACCACTTGCCGTTTTTTATGTTATTATATATTTCTTCTAACCTACAAACTCATCATATACTGAAAATGAATCTATTAGTTACCAATAGAACACCTGTATACATTGGTATCTAAGGACTTGCCACTTGAGGCTTGCCCCCTGTCAGGGCTTCTAACCAAATGGGTTTAAGTTGGCAAAACCACGCTTACCACCTTTGGTCATTTTATTCATTTTCTTCATCATCTTACGCATGTCTTCAAACTGCTTGATGAGGTTGTTTACTTGTTGAATAGAAGTACCACTACCATTGGCAATACGTTTGCGTCGGCTACCTTCTTTCAACACAGCGGGGTTTTGACGCTCGTGTGGGGTCATCGAACGGATGATTGCCTCGATGGGTTTAAAAGAGTTTTCGTCAATGTCTACATCACGCAAAACTTTGTTCATACCGGGCAACATACCTATCAGGTCTTTGAGGTTCCCCATGTTTTTGATTTGCTGTAGTTGAGAAAGGAAATCGTCATAATCGAACTGGTTTTTACGCATTTTGCGGTTCAAACGCTCCATTTCCTCTTTTTCGAACATATCTTCGGTACGGCGTACCAAGTCTACGATGTCTCCCATATCCAGGATACGTCCTGCCATACCTTCGGGACGGAACACATTGATAGCGTCCATTTTTTCACCCGTTCCGGTAAACTTGATGGGTTTGTTTACAACTGCACGAATAGACAATGCCGCTCCACCACGGGTGTCACCGTCTAACTTAGTCAGTACTACTCCATCAAAATCAATGCGTTCGTTAAAAGTTTTGGCAGTATTTACAGCGTCTTGCCCTGTCATAGAGTCTACTACAAACAAAGTTTCTGAAGGCTTGATGGCGTTTTTCACATCCTCAATCTCATTCATCATTTCTTCGTCTACCGCCAAACGTCCTGCCGTATCCACAATGACTACTCTGTGGTTATTTTCTTTAGCGTACTTGATGGCGTTTTGGGAGATGCTTACCGGATTTTTGTTTTCAGGTTCAGCGTATACCTCTACTCCTATTTGCTCACCTACTACTTGTAGCTGGTTAATTGCCGCAGGGCGGTAAACGTCACAGGCTACGAGTAATACTTTTTTGTTTCTCTTTTTATTAATAAAATTTGCCAGTTTTCCCGAAAAGGTAGTTTTACCCGAACCTTGCAAGCCAGACATTAACACAACTGCCGGATCGCCTTCGATATTGATCTCTTCCTCTTCACCTCCCATTAGTGCGGTCAGCTTTTCGTGAACAATTTTCACCAAAAGTTGTCCAGGTTCTACATTGATCAATACCTTGCGCCCTAAGGCTTCTTCTTTAATCTCGTCTGTTACTTGCTTGGCAACTTTATAGTTAACATCGGCATCCACCAATGCTCGACGGATTTCTTTTACTGTAGTGGCTACGTTAATTTCGGTAATGCGCCCTTTTCCTTTCAGGTTTTTTACAGCTTTATCTATGCGCTGACTTAATGTACTAAACATGGCAATTTATATTTTTATTAAGGGTATTACATATAAAAGCAACAAAACACTGCTGTGGCAGCTATTTCTCTGCTCTAAAGAATACTATCTTTGATTTTGCTATTCTAAAACGATCAAACCAAATCTTATATGGTATAATATTCTATAACATACAAAGATATACAAGATTACTGAAAATCATACTATGAGGCGGTTGGCTTTTAGTCATTGATAGTGGTCGATTGTTTTTTTCGCTGGTAACTGAGCTGATTTAACCCGCTAAACGCCTATTACCACCAAAATAAGGTTGGGCTATTAAAAGCCCAACCCTTGAAAAAAATCACCCCATAAGGAATTACTTACTGTTTCCGATAGACCTCAGAATTGCAAGCTAACTTTGTTTAGTCCCTGCGGGATAAATTTTGAAGGTCACCACAGAACAAAATCCCTGCTTTATCTACTGTTTCTCAAACCTTCGCTCTATGCTTTTACGCTGGTCTACAATACGCAAAATATACAAGCCATCCGCTAAATCGCCTACATTGATTGACATTTGACTTTTGCCTTGTTGCCATTGTCCCTTTTTCAACACTTTACCATTCATTGATAAAATTTGCCAGGTGGCGCCTGCCGAAAGCACCCGACTGGTTTCCAGCTTTACATGCAACAGTTTGGTAGTAGGGTTTGGAAATACTACTGCCTGACCAGTCAACAGGTGATTGTCTACATTGGTTACCTGATGCTCGCTTTGTCCTTCGTCTTCTCGCCGATTACTAGTAACACTACCAGTGCCTGCCTGGTGAATTTCCTTGGTAACATAGTCTTCTACAAACACTACTATTTTAAATCCTGCCGGGTCTAAATCACCTTTGTTCCAGGTAAACGTCAAGGTTTGAGATTCACCAGGCACCCAGGGAGTTCCCCGGTAAGTACCAGCAGCATCGGGCAGCATTTTACGGGTAACATTATAATACCATTCACCATTGGTGCTTACTGCCGAGTCCACCACTACTACATGAAATACTACTGGGCGACTAAACACTTGATTCGCGGCTACAGTGGTCGATACAGTCAGGGTTTGTCCATTTACATTGGCTTGTCCTATGCTAATATCAAATGGCGAAATAATCAGGGTACGATCAGCAAAATGATCTTGAGTCCATTGCCCGATCAGGGTATCTTTAAAATAGCCGTCTACTACTGCCCTTGGCACTTCTCGTATGCCTTGGTGAAAAGCCCGACCGCTTGGGTCTTTTTCGTTTTGCATATTAAACACATCAACCGCCGGGAATCCGGTATGATGGTGAATTTTCACGATCTCGTTGGTGTTGCCCGTTTGCGGGAAGTTTTTTGCCTCTAAATCCTGAGCTGCGGCATTTGCTACTCCCTGATTGATAAAATACTCTAAGAGTACAATGCGATTTCGATTGCCAATTTTCACATCATCAAAGGCGAAACCATCAAAAGTTTCCGTAGCCGGATTATCGCCATTGCTACCAAAAGACATGCGAAAACGCACCACCCGACTGGTTAGTCCTAACTCTTGCATTTTGATCAAGACCTCGGTAAGGCTATACCTTGCTGTTAGCCACTCGCCATTGGTAAGCTGGCTTTTGCCCGACCATCCCTGATTGTCGGGGTTGGTGCTTACTTTCGCTCCATCGCTGGCACTGCCTGGCGAACCCAGTATAGGCTTGGTATCATACCAATCGATACCCAAACCTTGCGAACCCAAACGCAACCAGGTTTTACCATCATCTATGGTATATAACAACACCACTCCATCAGCGCCTTGCTCGGTATCAGACCAGTAACGAAATGAGATCATGGGTTTGTTTAGCCCTGCAATATCAAAGCAAGGGCTTTCGACATACGACTGCTCATTGCTGTTATAGTTGGCGTTTGTATCTGCCCGGTAAGGGTTGTTTCGGTTATCAGTGACCCAAGCCTGACCGTTTGGATTGCTAATCAGAAACCCATCGGGTTGTTTGAGTTGCCAACTGGTACTATCTACTGGAATAAGGTTGACCTCTACTACCCCATGGCTTATCCAACCTCCGGTTCCGCTTTCAAAGGTTTCGTGATAGAAAGCCTGCTGAGTAACCGAAATCATTGGGAAAATATCTATCCTTCTGCGCAGGGTATAAGACGCTACCCCATCTTGAGTAACTATATTGAGTGTCACCCAATAAGTACCTGGGGTCTGGTATTGATGACTTACCGCGTCTCCGGTAACAGTGGGGCTTCCATCGCCAAAACTCCACGATACAGTACCAGTGGCATCGCTCAACAACGAGGTGTTAACAAAGTTGGTGGCACTACCTGCACACTGCCCCGAATAATCAAACTCCATTCTAAAAGTTTTAGTCACAGTGGTGTCACAAGTACCCGTGCTTGCCGTTACTGAGTAGTTAATAATTTTGGGCAATACTGTCCCCAAAAGTTTGTCAGGGTTTTGATCAGTGCTGGCGGTACCATCTTTAAAATCCCACGCCCAAAAACCACTCGGTCCTGTGTTGAATGCTGTTGCCGTAAACCTTACCGTATCTGACCCATAGTTTTGACTAGCCGTAATCTGCATATTTTGGGGGGTAGGAGTTACTGTAATTCCCCCCACCGTAATGCTATCGGCACAACCTTCGGGGTTGGTGGTATATTTGAGCATAATCTCGTATTCGCCAGGGGGTACTTGGTTGGGGGTAAACGAATTACCTCCGGTAAAACGTTGAAAGGTGGTATCTGTACCTGTCACTGCACGGTATTTAAACTCTACCGAAGAAGGAATCTCTACCCCACGGTCTAAGGGTGTCAGGGGTACTTGTGCCACATCGCCACAATAGGCTTTGCTTAGGCTAAGCCCAGTAAATGACAGCTCTGGTAAACGGTTGACCACAATGGTTACAGGGTTTTGGGAAGTATTCACACAACCATCTCCATCGGTATAGGCAAAAATAACCTCATATTCCCCCGCCAGTTTGTTCCAGTCTTGCACCGAGGCATTGGCTGGAACCTCAGCCTCAGAGGGTATTGGATGGCTTGGGTTAAAAACATTAGTCAGGGTATCGCCTGCTACCAGGTACTCATAGTTGGTTCGCGGAAGCGATACCCTTCTGATCATATAATAGGTGCCTACCGAGTCTAGTGGCAACAAACTATCGGGTGGCAATGCCACTGAGTTTATTTCGGGATACAACCTTACTGTAGTAGCATTACGCACACAATAACCATTGGCAGACACTCCTAAAACTTTCAAGTCGGGCAACCCTACCAGCTCAAATGCCTGGGGTGCAGAGGTAGCCACGCAACCATTGCCAGTAGTGAAACGATAAGTAATGTTGTATACACCTTCCCCCTGCAAGGCACTTGCGTCAAAAGTGTGCTGTCCTTTGCCAAGGTTGAGGCTATCAGAGGCGCCAATCTTTTTGATTGTAAACTGACCATTAGACGCAGGGCTTGGCGGCAGGGTGTCTACAGTAGGAGTCAAAGCAATGGCTTTGGCGCTTACACAGTACTTTTTGACTGTAGGTGGGTCTATTCCCGTAAAGTTTACCGTAGGAGTAGCAATGATTTCGAAGGCTGTTTTTACACTATCCAAACAACTGTTAGGATCTTGGTACTCAAACTTTACATCGTATTTATCTATAGCCAATGCTGTAGGGTCAATCACGTATTGATTGGTAGACGGAAACTGCTGTTTTGAGCCATCGCTTTGCTTGGTAATGGTAAAAGTTCCGGTTTGCCCAGCAGGTAAGTCAGAAGCACTCAATGCCCCCTTTAAAGTAATAGAGTTGCCCTGCTTGCAAAGAATGCTGGAGGTCAAACCACTGATTTTCAACGAAGGTAAAGGGTTGATGGTTACTCGTTGGCTTGCTTGCCCGGTACAGCTACCTACCGACTCAACCACTGTTACGCTACCTGAGCTTCCGGTACCCCAGTTTACCTCAATCTGAGTGGTTCCGCTCATCGTGTAAGAACCATCTGTTTGTAGTACCGCTCCAGGAGTAGTAATTTCTCCCCCGGTTACTATCCATTGTACAGTTCCTCCTTGCGACAATACAGTTTCGTATACTTCGCTGGTTGCTCCTGCACACACACTGGTTGCCCCTACAGAAATCACTGGGGTAAGTGGAGCACTTACTGTTACTGAGCGGGCAGCGGAGGTTTTACAACCAAAACCATTGAAAGCTTCTACTACCACATTGCCGCTCACTCCCAACCATTGTACCGTAATACTATCCGTATTTTGCCCATTTTGTATAGAACCATTGGTTACAGACCACTGAAAAGAGGTAGCACCTGCCGATGTTACTTTGTAACCTTTCAGACTATTTGCACATACATTGTCTTCACCGACTACCACTGGGGTAGCGGGCAATGCCCGTACCGTTACTGGTATAGATACATCATTTTTACAACCAGTTGCTTTCACAGTTTCGGTTACGGTAAGTTGATGGCTACCATCGCCTTGCCAACGAATACTAATCACTGAGTCGGCTTTTTGTGGAATAATGGTGCCCACCCCACTAGAGTTAATGCTCCACTGATAAGAATGGGCAGGATCGGGATTGGTAATGGCATAATAATACTCCGTAGCATTGTCGGCACAAATGGTTCCGTTGGTATCTTTAATTACCGGGTTGGGCAACGGACTTACATCTACTGTCGCCAAGGTGTCTATGCGAGTGGTATTACAAACAGGAGAGCCACTTGAATTGTCTACCTCATGAATAAAAGCCCGGATGTACACCTTTTCGGTACTGGTAAGCGAGGGGGTAAACCTGTAATTTAGTGTGGCATCTGACTGCCCAATTAACCCTGCATTACAAATAACAAAAGGCCTTGAAGAAGATACTGGACCACCTGAAGAGCTTAGCCCATTGACCTGCTCCAGCGCCTGAATGTATACGATCTTATTGCTTGTTTTAGAAATGATTTTTTGTACCTCAAATGCGTCAGGTACGTTGTCGTCTTTACAGTAACCTGAGGCAAGCCCTGACACTGAGGTCGGGTTGGTCACATTGATTGTCACTGAGTCGGCACCTGCACAACCACTACCGTCGGTATAGGTATACCTTAGTTGGTGTACGCCTACCCCCACCAAACCAGGGTTAAACTGAGTGCCAACTACCCCGTTGCCCGAAAACACCCCTCCTGTAGGGGCTCCGGTTAAATCAATGGCTACACCATTGGAAGGGTGAGCCGCACCATCTGCCAGGGCTCCTCCCCCACCACTCAGGGCCATTGTAAGATTTACCACTGGCAAAGGGTTGACAGTAATGGTATATAACGAAGAGAAAGCTCCCTCTCCACAGTCTGTATTTACCCCTCTTACCTTAATGTCTACACTGGTGATCGAAGTAACTGCACTGCTGGCAGTCAGGGTGATCAAACTATTAGAGGTTACTACAGTATCTTGATGGGCTGCGCCTGCTTCTGCCAATTCAGTGGGCAACACCCACTCATAGTTAGTGGCTCCTTCTATCGAAGAAACAAAAAAAGTAGCGGATTGTCCAGCACACAAGGCGTTAGAGGTAAGCGCCTCTATGGTACCCGCAGTAGGCACCGATCTGATGGTTACATTTTGCTCTAGCCAGGCTCCGGCGCACCCTTCACTGCTTACGCCTCTTACTCTTACTACACCATTGACCGCGTCAGAGGTTGCAGTTAAAGCAATGGTAGAGTCGGTAGAAGAACCAGCTACATTTACTCCAGCCGGCAATTGCCACTCATAAGTAACTGCGCTGGGAATGGAGTCAATAGTAAAAGTGACCGGAGTACCTACACATAGTGTACTTACCGAAGCTACAAATGCAGGGGCTTGCGCCGGAACAGCAGCGGTATTGACGGTAGCAAACACTGTAGAGGTGGTAACTCCTTCTATATATGCAGTTCCAGAATTAGGCGTCAGGTTTACCGATGTTGCTGCCGAGGTATTGGCTGATACCTCAAGGCCACTAATGGTCATAATGTTGTTTTGAGATTCCGTGTCGGTTGCAAAATCATAGTTGATCCTTAGGTTGCCTGCACCGCCAAAAGAAGTCGAAAAGCTACTGGTTCCTGAGGTATTGGTCACCGTTACTGTGGGGTTTCCTCCCAAAGTAAAATCTGTATTGCTTAATGATAAAATCAATGTATTACTTCCTGCTGGGTTGTGCATAAAATCAGAAAGAAACCTTTCTGTTACTACTATATCGGGCAATGTTTTGGCAGATCCTCCCCGGCATATAGTCACCGACGAAGGAGTCACTTCTACCCCAGTTGGGTTAATGGTAATGTGAAATGGAGCAGAGTATGCCCCATCTACGCAACCCGTTTTTTTGCCTTTCACGCTAATGCTTACCGCTGTTGTAGTGCTTACAGTTTGGGTAGTAAGAGTAATGGCATTGGTGGTGGTATTTACTACCCCAGCTGTACCTCCATTGAGCTCCGCTGGCAAATCCCAATCATAACTATTTACTCCAGTGATCGCGTCTACTGAAAAAGTAATCGATTCGCCCGAATAAATCACACTGGGACCTACTATGTTGGTGGCTTGTACTGGTGGGTCATTGGCGGTGACTGTAGCAAAAACAGTGGTTCCATCTACACTTGCCAACCCACTTGTACCACCAGTAGCTTTCAGCTCAGCCATTCCAGCAGCACTGCCATTGGCAGTTATTTGTAAACCACTAATTACCATCTCGTCGGTAGTGGCATCATAGCCTGAGGTAAAATCGTAACCAATCTCTATAGAGTGGGCACTAACAGTGGTTGATATTCCCGTTGAGCTTCCATTGACCGTAACCGTAATGGGTCCTGAGAAGGTATAATCTGTACTCCCCAATGACAAAATAAGGTTATCGCTGGCGCTAAAGTCTGTTTTAGCCTGCTCATTTAGCTTAATGTCGGGCAGCACTTGAGTACTACCTCCCTTGCAAAGCTCCAGGCTACCTGGTGTAACCAATACACCTACCGGGTTTACTGTAATGGGGTAAGATGCATACGCACCATCGCAACCACTGGTAGTGTTTTTACCCCTTACCCTTAGGTTTACAGTTGACGTGCTCGTAACCGAGTGCACAGTCAATGCTATAAAGTTGTTGGTACCAGTGTTGGTCACGGTGGCAGTACCTCCATTGAGTTCAGCCGGAATGTCCCATTCGTATTCATCAGCATTGGCAATGGTAGGTACATAGTAATTGACTGCCTCTCCGGCAAATACATTGTTGGCACCCAGAATAAATGAAGGGGTAGCAGGGTGTACTTTTAAATTAATATTTGCCAGGGTGGTAGCCAGCGGAAACCCTACTATATCGCCAATGCCGGCGGTTACGCTCAGGGTAGTAGATGACGCGGTAGATGCAGTAGGGAGAGCTTCTACCTGTAACCCGGTAATAATGATGCTATCCAGGGTTGCTCTATTGACAAAGTTGTAGTCAAACTTAAGCTTGTTGTTTTCAATGCGTGCATTAATTGTGGCATCACTTACTCCAGGGCTAATGTATACTGTAGGGGTGCCCGACAAGGTAAAGTTGGTTTCATCGCCTAATGAAATCTCCATAGTTTCGCCAAAAGTCCAATTCCAAAAGTCATCGATGTTATTCTCATAAATGATGATACTGTCAAGGGTTACAGCCCCTGTTCCTGCGCACAGTTCTACGGTAGGGGTTTGTACACCAATGGCAAATAAAGCGCTTTTTTTAGCCCGTGTTTTTTCAGGAGTTTTCACCCTCCCATTCACGGTAAGTGCCAAAGTAATACAGGTCGCCAGTAACAGGTATTTCGTTTTTGTATAGAGTAGGTTTTTGGCTTGAGCAATGAGTTTACCACGTGGTTTCATTCCTCTGGTTTTGAAAATGTGTAACATACGTTTTGTGTTGTTGTGTTAAACAGGTTATAGTAGGTAACAAATCAATATCAATCGGCTAGTTTAGCAAGCAACAAAGCCGCATTAATGCTAGAAATCTTTCAAGTATTTGGTGAACTTGTTTAAGGTTTTTTCAAATAATTCAAAATGGTTCTTTTACCCATATACTTCGTTGTGAAAATGCTCATTTAGCTAGGCTAAACTCCGCCTTCCACGCCTCGTCTATGTGAAAAATTACTCATTTTGCTCTCAATGCCAAAACCTTAAACAAGTTCTGTATATGTAAAAGAAGTTGTTAAATGTTTTAGGTGGCAATTGCTATCCAAAATACAGCAGTCGACCTTTGGTTTTTTGAGTTTATTCGCTGGCGCCTATGCAACAGTGATACTTATGCTCAAGAGTTTAATTATATAAACAAGTTTGGGTGTTGAAAACCCTTAAAAGGTAGGTGAGTAGATATTGAAAAAATTAGTGAGACGCAAAGGTTTTTCTTGTAGTATTTTGGGCAGGTGTGTAACATAACTAGTCAATGTTTAAGCAAAAGAGCAGTTTTTTAAGCTTTGGCATAATATTATTTTAATAAAGCCGTTTTGACAAATTTAATACTATTTTTAAGTATTCAAATATTATTTTTCAAGAAACGTACTGAAACAAAAACTTACCATATATTGTGTGTGTGGCAGATAGCTTGAATTGGTGCTTCCGCAAAATACTTTGCCTTCTGGCAACACTTGCATAGCGTTGCCCATAAAAAAAGGGCATTGCCTCACTGAAAAACAGTCGCAATGCCCTCTACTCAATCAATGCTTGAATAAGTACTAATGCTTCTCGAACCTTAACTGAGAAGTTTTGCCTTTGTCGGCCACTCTAAGAATATACCAACCTCCGGCTAGAGCTTGCACATCTATAGAGATTCGTTTCTTGCCTTGGCTCCAACTTCCTTGTTTTACCAACTTACCTGTTACCGACCATATCTGCCACTGTGCTTTGGGCGATAGTTGCGTTTTGATGGCCACATTCAAACGGGCAGTAGTAGGGTTAGGAAACAGCACCGCACCATCCATCAACAACTCATCTTCTACTCCAGTTACTTCGTGTTCACTTTGCCCTTCGTTTTGTCTTTTTACGCTTACTCCCCCTGCACCTGCTTGCCATATTTCTTTGGTTTCGTAATCTTCTACAAAAACAATTACTTTAAAACCAGTAGGGTCCAGATTGCCATAATCCCAGCTAAAATCAAAGGTTTGACTATCTCCTTGTACCCAGGGAGCCTCCCAGTAGGTTCCGGCAGCATCCGGTAACATTTTTCGGGTTACATTGTAGTATACCTGCCCATTGGCAGTAGCCGCTGAGTCTACCACTGCTACATTGATGGTTATTTTTCGGTCAAAATTCAACAATGCCTGTATCTTGGTAGAGATGTTGAGTTGCCCGCCACTGGTAGCAGCATTGGTGATATCAATGGTAAAAGGTGCCGGAATAAGGGTGCGGTCAGCAAAAATATCTTGTGTCCATTGCCCAATCAGGGTATCTTTAAAATAACCGTCTACTACCCCTCTTGGTACTTCACGTATTCCGTGATGAAATGCTCTGGCACTAGGATCTTTTTTGTTTACTTCGTTCAATGGGTCAATGCCAGGAAAACCAGTATGGTGATGAATTTTCACAATTTCATCCTTATTACCAGTTTTCGGGAAGTTTTTCGCCGTTAAATCATATTCGGCTGCATTGGGTAACTCGGTATTGATAAAATACTCAAGCAATACCAACCGGTTTCTATTACTAACAATCACATCGTCAAAAGCAAAACCGTCAAACTTAGCGTTAGGCTGGTTATCAGCGTTGCTACCAAACGACATTCTAAACCTAACCATTCGACTTTTAATGCCCATTGCTTGCATTTTTATCAAAGCTTCGGTCAGACTATACCGGGCGACTTGCCATTTGCCATTGATTGGCAACAGTTTGCCTGACCACCCCTGACTATCAGGGTTAGCGTTTACATCTAAAGTACTACTGACCTTGCCGGGTGCACCCAATATAGGTTTGGTATTGTACCAATTGATACCCAACTCTCCGGTACCCAAACGGTGCCAGGTCTTACCATCATCAATAGTATAAAGTAAAGTTACTCCATCTGCCCCCAGGTCGGTATCAGACCAGTAGCTAAATGAAATCATCGGCTTATTCAAGCCAGCAATGTTAAAACAAGGGCTTTCTACATAAGACTGTTCATTGTTGTTGTAGTTGGCATCAGTATTTATTCTATTAGGGTTGCTTCGGTTGTCGGTTACCCAAGCATTGCCATTGGGGTTGCGAATAAGAAAACCATCAGGATTTTTCAAAGTCCAACTGGTACTATCCACTTCTACCCTGTCTACATCTACTACTCCGTGTGAAATCCACCCGGCAGTACCATTATCAAAACCTTCTACATAAAACTGTTCCGAGTTGACCTCAATCACTGGGAAAATATCCAATCGGCGGCGCAACTTGTAGGTGGCTACTCCGTCGTCAGTTTGAATAGACAATGTAACCCAATAAGTACCAGGGTTTTGATAAGTATATCCAGGGTTGGTTTCGGTAGACGTTCCTTGCCCATCACCAAAATCCCAGGAAATAGCTCCAATAACATCGCCTGGCAACTCTGATTTATTGGCAAACCTGGTGACACCACCTGCACAATGACCAGTAAAATCAAAGTCCATCTTAAAGCGTTTACTCACCGAAGCATTACAGCCCAGTTCGGTCGTAGGAATAAGCTCATAATTGATTACCTGAGGTAAAGTAGCTGACAACTGTTTTGCCGGATTTTGCTCTTGACTGGTCGTACCATCTTTAAAGTCCCAAGACCAGGTCCAGGTATCATTGACTCCATTAGCAGTCGCCGAAAAATTCAACGTTCTACTATTATAGTCACGGCTGGCTACCACCCTGATTTGTTTTGGAGTAGGCTCTATTTTTATAGTTACTACACTATCACGGTTAGAGGAGTTTTGACAACCACTCACAGCGCTTTCCAGCATAATTTCATATTCGCCTGCACCCCATTTTTCAGGGCTAAACGAATTACCCTGAGTAAAAGGAGTAAAAGTAGACTCAGAGAGTTTTCTATAATTAAAAACTACTCCTGAAGTAATCCGGGATTCTCCATCAAACGGAATCAGTGTTACCAATTCTACATCGTCGCAATAAGAAGCTGACAAACCAGTAAAAGACAGTTGAGGCAACGGAGTAACTTTGATAATTTCAGAGGCTGATTCCTTACGACAACCATTGTCATCTTCGAAAACATACCTTACCTCATACTCTCCCACTACCTGGTTCCATACACTGGTAGGAGCATCTGGTAGTATTGGTGGACTACTCGGAAGCGGACGTTGGGGGTTAAACTCATTGGTCAAATTGGGCGTTCCTGGTGTTACCATAGTTACATAATCATTGTCACTGTCTTCTTTTCGTTTTATTTGAAAATAAGCCTTGGTAACATCTAAGGTTGGTACTCCTATTTTTCCTGCCCCTGTGGTTATTTCAGGAACCAATGTAATTGCTGGACTTTGTACACAATACTCTCCATTGCTGTTGATGTTTTTGATAGTGATGACAGGCAAGGGTACAATTTGAAAAGTTTGGTTGGCAGAAGTACCTGTACAACCTGCCCCATCGGTAAAAGTATACTTTACCTGATAGCTGCCTATGTCAGAAAAATTGGCTAACTCTATCACATTGCCATCCAGCGTAACCTCTTCTCCTTTAGGGTTAGTTACGGTAAAAGTTCCTCCTGTATTTCCAGCATCCGGTTGCAAGGCAATATCTCCTCCTTTCACACAATATTTGTTGTCTGGTTTGGGGTCTACAAAACTAAACCTGGGCTCTATAGCTTCGCCTACAGTAAACGGTTGTGCTGCGGTTACTTCCTTACAACCTCCAGTAAGCTGATACTCATAAGTAACCGTAAAATCTCCTAGACCTAACAAAGAAGGGTCAAACTCATCGCCCGTAAACGATGTTTGTTCTATTCCATTTTTGAATATTCTAAATGTTCCGGTGCCTTTGCTAACATCTGGCAACGTACCATCTACTGATGGTATTAACTTGGCACTGGTGACCGCCCTGCAGTAGAAACTACTTAAACCTGTGAATGATGCCACTGGAAGTTTTTTCAGGGTAAACTTTTGGGGAGCGGATGTTTGTTTGCAACCCCTGAAATTGGTGTAGGTATACCTTACTTCATATACTCCGGCAAGCTCGTTCCACTCTGTAGCAGGCGCATCGTTTGCAATGGCAGTTTCGTTATGTGTGATTGGGTATTCAGGATTAAAACGCCTACTCAAACGCGTGCCTCCAAAACCATTGTCTTCTCTCATTTCCTTAAAGTCGGTAGGAGCTCGGCTACCTGATACCCTTCTTATCTCAAAAAATGAATCATCAGTGCTTAAAGGTGCCCACCTCGAAAACCCATCTATTGTCACAAATAAAATAAACCCATCTTCTTTCACACAATTTTCTAACTCGATGCCATTGATATCTACACTTACTGTAGGCAAGGCAAGTATCTCAAACGTATCTGCATCTGATACATCCTCACAACCACTAGAGTTACGGAAGGTATAAATGATATGATATTCGCCCAAACCAGAGCCTTCTAATGCCCCAAGTGGAATAGTGGTAGTAGTATTGGTGGCACCTACCGCAAAATCCTTGGCAGTGGATGCTATCGGGTTGCCACTTCCGTCGAGCTCGGTAATAGTGAAAAAGCCTCCAGCAATAGAAGAAGTTAATACCAGGTCATCTTCTGCACAATACTTTTTTGTGGGGTTAATTCCACTAAAACTGGCATCAGGCTTTGCAATGACCTCAATAGAGGTACCTGACGATTCGTCCTGGCAACCACCTGCCGACACAGTAAAAGTATATTTCACCACATATTTGCCTATACCTATCGATGCTATGTCCAGATCATCTCCATTAAATACCGCAGATGTTACCGGAGTACCATCTGGATTTTCTAGTCTATACACCCCTGTACCTGACGAAATATCCGTATCGCCGTTTACGGTTGGCTGAAAAGATGCCTTAGGGTCAGTTACACAGTATACTGACGATGACGTAGAAATCTCTGCTACTGGTAATGCATTAATGGCCACTATCTTTTCGTCCGATCCTTCACACACTGCCGATGTTTTCGTGACTTCAATCTTTCCTACTGGTCCTGGTCCCCAATCGATGGTAGCTGTTAACTTATCTGGCGAAAGCGTATAAGATGCTTCCCCTGTGATTGTCCATTCCACTACATCACCAGGATCGGCACTGATGGTGTACTGTATTCCCTGGGCATTGGCACAAACTGCTTCGGATCCTTGTATGTCAGGGTCAGAAGCAGTATCAATATTTACGGGTAAATCAACCGAACCTGTACACCCATCACTATTGGTAGTAGTCAACGTGAGGGTACCCGACTGACCACCCCATTTTACCTCTACTGTATTCTGGTCATCTCTTGATTCTATACTACCATTGGTTGCCGTCCATTTATAATTATTTCCAGTTCCTTTCAAGCCTCTATAGCGAACAGTTGAACCAGCGCAAGCGGTATTTTTGTCTTTTCCATCTACTCTTTCTTCAATTGTTGGAACAGGCACTTCGTTTACATTGACAGATAAGAAAGTGGCTCCTGAACAATTGGCATTGGTTGACGTTACCTTTACCTGTCGGTTATTGCCTGCTTGATCCCATATTATTTTTACTAAGTCACCTGTATTTACGCCACCTGCTATACGACCACCAAAGCCTGCATCCCATCTGTAGGTATGTCCAGGTTTGGGTACCACCGAATAGGTATACTCGGTGGTACCATCAGCACATACTGTAACCCCTGCGGTGCTTCTGATAACTGGAGCTGGAATATCCTCAATTTTTATCGTTGCCAAAGTTTGTAGTGATACGCTACAGTTAGTACCTATTCCTATAGGTGTAATGGGGTTAATAGGGTTAGTGAGTTTAAACGGGTCTTTGATAATAATATCCCCTTTAGTAAATACTGTTACTACATACGCCTGTATTTGGTACTCGCCAGGATCAAGTACTCCGGGAGTAAAAGAATAGTTAAACTGGGCTGGGTTAGTTGCCGGAGCTGAAGTATTACAAGGAGGGGTTCCTGTCATAATGGGTCCGTTACCACCTACAGTCTTCAAACTAGCATTAGGCAAAGCTTTTAGACCTACAATATAGCGGTGAGAAAACCTTCCTATTTGAGGAAATATTCTAGTAACGTTGAAATTTTGTACCACAGTATTTCCTTTACAATAACTTGCTGCTATGCCATTAATCCCGCTCGATTCGTTTACTACCACATTTACCCTGGCTATAGAAGGACAATCCGGTCCGTTGTCGTAGGTATAAGTAATCGGCACGTTAACACCGTTGCCCCCAGAAACAGATACGGCAGACGGAGAAAACTTATTACCGCTTACACCTGTACCTGAAAATGTCCCCCCAGTAAGCACACTACCATTTGAATTAAGTATTGCTCCCAACGAAACCGCTGCATCTTTGGTAGTAAATGCCTGTCCATCGGTTACTCCGGTAATGGTTACTTCAGGGGCGGAGTTAAGAGTAATATTTATGATGTCTGAATATGCTCCAGCACCACAAGTACTGCTTATGCCTCTTACTTTTACTGGCAACGCTGTAGTACTGGCTTCTACCGAGGTAAGATTAATAAAATTGGTATTGGTAGTAATAACATCTTCGGTAGTACCCGTTACCGTGGTACCCTCTGTACTGGTAAGTTTGCCAGCAGGCACTACCCACTCATAGGTAGATGCTCCAGGTATGGCTGCTACATAATACAAGTTGGTGGTTCCTAAACAAACCTGGTCATCTCCTGTAATTACAGATGGCTTTTCGGGGGTGGTGCTCACGGTTACAGCGTGTGTAGCCCAAGGACCAGCGCAACCACTACTATTTACTGCTCTTGCTTCAATATTACCACTTGTTGCGTTGCTTCCTACCTCTACTGTAGCCGAAGTTGCCGTAGTATTTTTGATGCTCATACCTACAGGTAGCTTCCACTCATAAGTAACGCTTGTGTTGGTGCCATCTGTAATATCAAAAGTAACCTCAGTACTGGTACAGGCTGACGTGGGAGAGGCTCCAAAACTTATAGCCACGGGTGAGGCACCTATGGTGAGTTTTGCCAATGGGGTGGTATTGCTAATGCCAGCAAAGTTGGCGCTTCCAACTTTCATGCGTATTTGCCCACTCCCAGAGCTTGCCACAGCTTTCACCTGTATGCCCCTGATAATTAAACTATTAAGTTCAGTTTCTGAGCCTAAAAAATTATAGTTTACCTCTAAAGTCTCAGTGTTTATTTGCTGAACATCAAATGTTTTTTGCCCTACCCCCGAAGCAGTCGTGAAAATGGCTTTAGCATTGGCAACGTCAAAATCAAAGTTGCTATTATTATCAAAGCCTAGCCTGAGTGTGCCAGAAATTGCAGAAAAATCTGCGTAAAACTTTTCACTCAATACTATGTCAGGAAGGTGAATCAATTGTTGATTATCGCATAGGGTGGTGGTTTCACCGCTTACTGCTACTCCTTTAGTACTAATGCTTACCTGCTTGGTACGAGAAGGGCTACTACAGCTCCCTTTTTTAGCCACCAAACTAATATTGGTAGATGAAACAGCACTGTTGGCTGTTACCACAATAAAGGGATCATCAAGGTTGCTACTTGCATCTAAGGCAAGCTGAGCAGGAAGTGTCCACTCATAACTATCAACTCCTGCTATTATAGGGGTCGAATACACAGCTGTTTCACCAGCAAATAAACTAGCGGGTCCATATATATCAGGTTGGGTGGGGGTTTCTTTTACCGTGACTGTGGCCAATGCATCGGAAGTACTCAAGCCAATATTGTTGGCTTGAGTTGATGAATTAATGGTCAAATGATAATCTCCAGCAGCAGCTCCCCCTGCTAATGCCACAGTCAAGCCAGAAATAGTCAGTTTATTTGTTTTGCTTAACGAACCATTTGAAAATGAATAGCCAACTTCAAGGTTATTACCGTTGATCACAGGAGTATTGATTGTAGACCCCTCTTTGTTCGTAAGGGTAGCTTCCAGGGTTGTGGAACCCAAAACAATGCCTGATCCAAACGATAAAACCAGTGTACCACTGCTCTCAGCAAAATCAGTTACAGCATCTTCATCAATCACAATGCTACCCAAAGGCACAGCAGTCGTGGTTCCTTGGCATATATCTATGCTGGGAGCAGTTGTCACACTGGAAAAAACTGCTTGCTGACTTAACGTTTTTCCAAAGCTCCAATCTGCCCAACTCAAGTCAGTCAGGAGAAAAAAGCCGATAGTAAAAAAGAGAATTTTGGATGGAGACAAAACAGCAGCTTTGCCACGCCATCTGTTGAAGGTAGTCTCCTTTTTAGCGTAATTCATTAACATAGTTTTGTAGTTGTTTATAAGTGAGTAACAGGGTTTAGCTGATTAAATTCAATCGCTTTAGTAGTAGACCAGCCAACCAATATTTATGTATAATTAAAGATAAATTCGAGAAATAAATACTTGAACCTTGCCCTCAACACAGGACGGAGGTTCATCGAAAAATGCGCATAAAAGAGCTGCTTGGTAAAACTCAATTACCAAAAATAAGCGCAATAAAATCCTTCTAGTGATTTTATGAAATTATAGTATTTTTCAACAGTAAATGGGGATGAAAAAAAAGAAAGGAATAGTTTTTTTGAGGTAGTAATTGTACCAAAACTGGTACTTTTGACAGTGTAAAATAATTTGGTAACATCATTTATTAGCTTTTGGTTAGTGGGTAGATGAATAGAGTTATTAGGTTATAAACAATCTAGCCTGATCATCTACTTTTATAGTATAGTTTCTTAGTATATTTATATAGTTGCCTGAATGATTCAACTACATCACTGCTTTGTATATATTCAACTTATAATTATCTTTTGGTAAAAATCATCCTAATAGTTCTGTAATTAGTAGCAAATATAATTGTAATTAAATAAAAATCCTACAACTTGGTCTCTACCTGAGACGCACTAACAGTTTAAACACTGACTATCAGTCATTTACACCTTAATAAAATATCTTATTTGCGTACATTAAATACAATCAAGCAGGTGATATAGTTTTTTTACTGTTTATATCAAATGTAGATATAAATACCTGGATGTTTTTGAAAATATCGGTGATGCAAAGGAAGGTAAAAGCCCAGGCAATTACTTGGACGTATGATTAAAAAAATTGGACATATCGTTAATTCTCTGAAAAACAAGGATTTACTTGAAGCGTTTTTAAATACTTTTCACGTCTATTTCAATTCATGCACCTACAATGCATAAAGGATTTTCAGGTATTGCTATGACCCACTAAAACACCTTATTTAAAGGTATCAATCACAACCATTGCTATAAGTACTCAGCTTATAGTTTTTATCAATAATAGGTCTTGATCCTTATTCCTGATAGTTTTTTTTAGAAGAAAACACCCTAACAAAAAAGGGCATTGCTCCACTGAAAACAGTGGCAATGCCCTCCAATATACCTATAAAACTTACAAGTAAAGCGGTTGTTTTAAGCCGCTTTATACAATAAGTCAGGTGCGCTTAACACCAATGCTTAAAGCTTTTCAAACCTCAATTGAGAAGTTCTGCCTTTATCTGAAATCCTTAAAATGTACAAACCTTGCGACAAGTTGTTTACATCTATTTTCATTGACTGTTTACCTGCTCCCCACTGGCCATGTTTAAGCAATTTACCCGTAATTGACCATATTTGCCATTGTGCTTTTGGCGACAACAACGCTTTTACAGTCACCGTTACCTGGTCTGACACCGGATTAGGAAACAACAAGGCTCCAGAAGGCAACAGTTCATCTTTTACTCCAGTAACCTCGTGCTCGCTTTGGTTTTCGTCCAATCGCTTTATGCTCACACTGGCAGTTGCTGCCTGGTGTACTTCTCTAGAGTTATAGTCTTCTACAAACACCACTACTTTAAAGTTTGTGGGGTCTAAATCGCCTATATCGCTCCAGTCAAAGTTCAAGGTCTGACTTTCTCCGGCAGCCCAGGCACTTGTACGGTAAGTTCCAGCGGCATCAGGCAACATCTTGCGGGTTACGTTGTAAAAGGTTTTCCCGTTGGCAGTAGCTTCAGTATCTATCACCACTACATGCATTACCACTGGGTAGTCAATGCTTTCAAGGGCAGTGATCGTAGCCGAACCTGTCAGTTTTTTACCCGTAACCGAAGGTTGTGTAATGGCTATACTAAAAGGCGACTCTACCAAAATACGCGTAGCCAAGGTATCTTGTGCCCAGGTATCCAGCTCAGTGTTATCTTGAGCATAGCCGTCTACTACACCTCTAGGTACTGCCCTTATGCCGTGATGAAACGCCCTTGCACTAGGATCTTTAGTGTTTTGTTCATTAAAGAAGTCCTTGGCAGGAAATCCAGTATGGTGATGAATACTGATTACTTCATTGGCATTGCCTCCAGTAGAGAAGTCTTTGGCAGCTTTGTCCATTGCTTCGGCATTTGCTACACTTTCGTTGATAAAATACTCAAGCAGCACAGTACGGTTACGGTTACTTATTCTAATATCATCAAAAGCAAACCCTTCATAACTATTGGCTTGTGAGTTGTCTGCATTGCTACCAAAGGCTATTCTAAACCTCACCATTTTTATTGCTTGGTTCGCTGGAATATCGTTTAGTACGCTATTTATCCCAAAACGAGCCACTTTCCAGGTTTTTGTGCTCCTTACCTGGGCGTTGCCTGTCCATCCCTGGTCACCACTGTTTACATCTGCTCCAGTACCAATGCCTGGTTTGCCCAGCACCCCTTTAGCATCATACCAATTAAGCCCATCACCTTGTTTACCCAGTCTTTTCCAGGTTTTGCCATCGTCTACAGTATATAACAACACCACTCCATCAGACCCAGGGTCAGTATCAGACCAGTACTTAAACGACAACATGGGCTTGTCAAGTGCTGTAATATCAAAACAAGGGCTTTCTACATAAGACTGCTCATTGTTGTTATAGCTTGAGCTATCACTAGAGTGAGGGTTGTCGTTATTATCTGTAACCCAAACATTGCCCTGGTTAGCAGGGATATTTTTACCTTTAGGGGTTTGCCATTTCCAGCTTGTGCTATCTTTGGGTATTTGATTTACTTTTACGCTCCCTTGGTGTATCCAAAAACCATTATCTGTCTCAAAGTTTTCAAGATAAGGTACTTGTGGAGTAACTGTAATAACCTTAAAAATATTTACCCGACGACGCAGCACATAGGTAGCTATATCGTCATCGGTAGTAATAGTAAGGGTAACCCAATAAGTACCTGGTGTGGCGTACGTATAATTTTGTACCGAATGGGTAGCCTCTGTACCCATCGTTTCCGTGTTTTTATCTCCAAAATTCCAGGTAATGGTTTTAACCTTATCGTCGTTAAACAATTTACTCTTGTTTTCAAACCTAGTAACACCTCCTGCACAAAACCCTGACACATCAAAATCAAGCAAGAACTCTTTACTTATTTTTTTCTCACATCCCCCTTGTGCCTGGGTGCGTACACTTAGGTCATAACTTACATTTTTTACTTCTGTGTTGCCAAACTCTTTTGTAGGGTTTTGCCCATTCAAGGCACTCCCATCAATCAACCAACTCCATTGCCCACCCATACTGAGGTTGTTAGATGAGGCTGTAAACTGTATGCTACTTTCGTGGTATACTTTAGTGGCGGTTACTTTAATATCTTTGGGTACAGACGTTACAGTGACCACTTCTGGCATATCAGAGCTGTTTGAACAACCATCTTCGGTGTGCGAAACAGATATTTCATAAGTACCTGCTCCTACAGTTTCTGGGCTAAACACCCCATTCTGAATGGGTTCTGCGTTTCCTTTAGAACCATCAGAGAAGACCTTCTGATAAGTGAAAACTGCACCTGGCACAATATTTTGCCCATCTCTGGCTTCCAATGGAACACTGGCAATATCGTCGCAATAGGTTTTGTCGTTGTTCAAACCAGTAAACTCTATCTCAGGCAAACGTTTAAGAACGACTGTAAACTCTGCCGACTGACTGGCACAGGCCACACTACCCGAACCTCCATTGATATACTTCACAGCATACTCACCGTAGTTTGTGTTCCACTCTTGGGTAGAGGCATCTGGCGCTACGGGGGTTTCGTCAAATATAGGGTTGCTTACATCCAGCACATTGGTCAAATTTCCGGCAATGTCCTTCAACAGTTTAAAGTTGGTCATTCTACCTTTGGGTCCAGACAATCTCCTGATCATAAAATAGGTTTTACCGTCTTCTAATGCAGGATTTAACAACTCGGTGGTTCCTACCACAGGCACCAAATGCACCGAAGGTGTTTCACGCACGCAATAGCTAGTCAAATCTTCAGTGGTATTGTCTTCTTTTTTTGCTTTAATCAAAATCGCCTCAGGCTTGGTTACCTGAATAGTTCGGGAGGCGCTTCCACCACAACCAGTAGAATACGTATAAGTAATGGTGTATTCACCACCTTCTGTAATAGATTGATTGATATTAAATGTATTGTTACCATTAGGCAAAGTCTTAATCACTGCCGAACCTTTTTTCACTTCAATAAACCCATCATTGCTGCCAGGGATAGAGGCTACAGGTGCCGTAATTTTAGGCTCTAGAGTAATGTTACCCTGACTAATACAATACACTGGCACTACTGGATTCCCCAGAGGGTCAAAATCACTTTCTCCTGTAATAGAAAGCAATAGTGTAGGTGGTTCTTCAATTTTAAAAGTCCTGGGGTCAGAATCTATAGAACAGTTTCCATCGTCGGTAGTATAGCGATATACAATGTTATGCTCGCCTATCGCCAACGCATTGGGCTGAAACGGATTATTAAAAGGAATATCATCGATGATCGCTCCACTAGCGTCTTTGATAAGCTCACGAAACTGACCTGTACCCGCCGGCAAAGTATTAGAAATAGCAAAGGTGATGTCACTGTTATCGTTTTTACAGTATGAATTTTCCACAGCAAAAACAGGTTTCACTGGTCGCACAATCTCTACTGATACGTTTTCTACTCCATTACAGCTTCCTTGATTTTCTTCAATGACGATGGTACCATTGGCATTATTTGCCCAAAGCACTATAATCTCATCCACAGCTGTAATGGTTCTTGGGGTAGTAGAATTCTCAGCACCTGCATCTTGTATGGTTCCTCCGGTAACTTTCCAGGTAAGCCCTGCCTGATTGGTAAATGAGGATAATTTATACACTACCTCACTTCCAGCACAAGTTTTCTTTTTATTCCGGGCTTTAGCACCTGTTGATGGGTCTGCGTCTACTTCGGTACCCAATTGGGGTTTAAGCGAAGTACTTACTGTGATTGGTATATCGCCGGTAGTATTTGGGCAAGTGCCTTCAGAAGCAGGAGAAACCACCTCTAAAGCAATAATACCATCCAACACGTCCCAGGTAACATCTATTTGAGACACTCCAGAGGTTTCTCTTTTTATTCCATCGCCTTTGTCAACCGTCCACTTATAGGTATACCCCGCCCCAAATGGAGTACCACTTGCATCTTGAGCAGCTTTATAAGTGACAGTAGTATTGGCACAGGCATTGGTACCCGCATCACTTACAATGTGAGGAGCAGGCAAAGGCTTGACCGTTACATCAAAAGTAGCAGCCGGGGTATTACAGTTACTCGGTGTAAGGGTATTTGTCTCGGTTACATCCACCTTATAGTCTCCGTTGGCTACTGCCCAATTTACCTTTACTTCTGCCCCTTCATCAATACCATCCACAAAAGTTCCGCCTTCTGGCAAACTCCACTTATAAGTATGCCCTGATTTAGCAGGTATTTTATAAGTAGCTGTGCTTCCATTACATACTATAGCCGAACCACTAATTGCACCAGGGTTAGGTCTTTTGTATACAGTAATTCTGTCAAGATCTATAATATCAACATCACAAAAACTACCATTACGCACCTCTACTTCTACCGCTTTGATAGTTACTGACCCATTGACCAAAGAAGGGTCAAAGGTATAGAACATATCTTCATCCGTAACCAGGGTGGCCTGGGTAATGATAGAAGGGTCGTTGCCGCAACTACGTGGAATATTCGTGGCTATTTCTCCGGACACCCCTACATCGGTAGGGTCTAAAGGATCTTTAGAAGCCAAACCAGGTACTGCTATTAGCTTATGAATGTATTTCTTCCTCCCTCTGGTATCGTCAAAAGTTACTCTTTTGATGCTAAAACTTTGCTTGGAGTCATACTCACAATAAGATAAACTCAATCCAGTTTCGGTGGCTTTTACTACCACTACTCCTACTTCTTTGGTTACCGAGCAACCATTCTCTGTATAAGTATACTTGATAGTCTTGCCTCCCAAGCCCGCTTTTTCCGGGTCAAATGCGGTTTGATTCCCATTGGTGGTGACTATTCCTTCGGTAGCAGCAAATACCCCTCCGGCAGGTTCACCTGTCAAAATAATAGGATCAGCGTTAGAAGCAAAGGTTTGCCCTTCGATCAGGTCATTGGCACCTACTTTTATTTGTACACCTGGTGTATCAAAGATAGTAATCTCATATTCGGCAAAAGCTCCTGCATTATCACACCCTCCTTTAATGCCACGTACTCTCAACTTTATCTTCGGGGCATCAGGGCCAGTAGGCATACTGTTGGCGGTCACCGTTAATATATTGGCAGCAGTAGCAAATATATTGGCATCAGCGTTTACATCAACATCGCTCGTCGATAGTTCTGCTGGAATCTCCCACTGATATTGGTCTGCTCCAGCAATAGGTGGCACAAAGTAAGTCGCAGACTTGCCCTTACAAATAGAATTAGCTCCTATGATGTTGCCTGGAGCATTGGGGGCAGTTTTAATGGCGACCGTTTTTTCCAGCCAGCCGCCTTTACAGCCCGCATTGTTTACACCTCTTACCTTTACAGTTACATTCCCGCTTTGGGCACCAGGGCTTACCTTTAATTCAATAGACTGGGTAGTAGACACTGGAGTAGTAACCGGGGCAAGCCCAACGGGTAGTTGCCACTCATAACTGTCTACACTGGTCATACCTGTTACTTGCAAAGTAAAGTTGGTGTTTTCACAGGCATCTGTTGCTGTCTCGAACGTTGTCTGATCGGCCGCAGAAATTGTGGGAGGCACTACTGACGACAAATCAGCTATTTTAGTGTTGTTTGTCAGGTTTTTCATATCGCCTGACGTGATGTCTACATTTATTAGCTTGAGTTCGGTAGAGGTAGCATTAGTGCCTGCTTTTACTTGCACTTCCAAGTTTTTGATCACCAATGCACTCAATTCGTTTTCTGAAGCAGCATTAAACTGATAACTCAACACCAACACCTTACGTAAGTCCCCTCCAATACTTTCCTCCTGAATAGTAGGCGTAAAGTTACCATTAGATGCCACCACTTCTGGCGTTCCTGCCAGTACGAAATTGGCATCATCAGGCAAAAACTTGAGTGTTCCTACTCCAGTAAAATCTTTGATGAAGGTTTCTTTGATGGTAAAATCAGGTAAAATACCAGAGGAACCTGCACATATTCCATTTAATGCAGCAGGTACTATTACAGCTCCTGAGGGTTTAATTGTAATATTCTTGGTAGACTCCACTCCATCACCACAATCTGCCGAACGTCCCTTTACCTTAAGCACTGTAGGGTTATTGCCTCCTCCAGGTACTGTACTGGAGGCAGTTACTGTAATCTTATTGGTAGTAGTAGTAATAATGGTAGTTCCCGCTGGTCCGTTAGTACTGATGCCATCAGTGCTGCTTAACCCATCATTAGACAGAGTCCATACATATTCATCAGCTCCGTCTATAGGAGTCACCTCATAAGTAGCAGTTTCACCCACAAACAACTCTCCTACACCAAGTGCACCTGTAGCAACACCAGGCGCGCTGCGTATTGTTACTTGTTGCTCAAGCCAATTACTTTTACAACCACCCACGTTCACTGCCCTTACCCTTACTTTGCCGTTAACAGCTCCGGTTCCTACTCTTAAGGTGACCGTGGGACTACTGGTGGATACGGGCGAATCGGTAGAGTTGGCAGTAATGCCATCAGGAAACTCCCACTCGTACTCTGCCGCGCCTGTCACTGCACCAATGGCAAAGTCTACATCGGTATTTGTACAAAGCACTGAGGCAGAAGTAGTAAATGATCCTGGATCAGGCAATGCATCAAGCCTTGACACCCTTGCAAGGGTTACTTTATCATTGATACGGAAAAAGTCAGATGTTACTTTTGGAATGATTATAATGTTTGAGTTAGTCGAATTGGGAGCTACCGCTCGTATTTTCAAACCACTGATAATCATTTTATTGAGCGTAGTCAACGAGGCATTGTCAAACACATAGTCTATCTCTAAGCGTTGTTTGTTATTACTAATTCTGGTGGTAAAATTGCCCAAAAAACTTCCATTGTTTTTTTCACTAAAAATAGTGACTGGGTTTCCCCCAAACTCATAACCAGTACTGGTCATTTCTAATCTGAAAGTTCCACTCGCAGCGGTATTGGGAGACCCACGCGAACTCAAGTCATCAGCGTTGATCTCACTCAATACAATATCTCCGATAGAGTGATAGTCTCCACCAATACACAGATCTTCTACTTTGAGGATGTTTTCTACTACTACCCCACTCAGATTTCTTACATTGATGTATTTATAGTTGTCATTGCCTTCGCTACATACATTGCGCCCTTTCAACTTAGCAATCGCCCAGGTATTACTTACCACCTCACCCGCTTTTACTGCAAGTCTGGGGGTTTTAGTGATCACTTGGAACCTGTCAGTCCCTGCATCATTTACAACAGTGTAAGCATTTTCGAAAGGAATCAACAATTGATCAATTATCCATACATACTCATCGGCATTGGCTATAAGGTCTGATGTCAAAACAGTTACCCGACCTTCATAGGGTGCGTCATTAAGCGTTGATATGCTTCCCGCGTTGCCTGCCTTTTCTACTACTGTTACATTATGGTTCAACCAGTCACCTTTACACCCATTGCTGTTTACTTTACGTACTTTGATGGTGGTATTGCCCAAAGGCACGCTGTTGTTTACATCAACCGTAATAGAATTTGCCGTAAAACTGGACTGGGTAATACCATTAGGCAACTCCCACTCATGGCTCATTCCAGCTTCGGCGTTTACTTCCAGGGTTTGTCCATTGGTATTCAAGCATAGGCTTGCCGGCGAGCTGGACGAGATGGTAGGTTGACCAGTGGGCACTTCAAGCACACTAATATTGGCAAGTACATCATTTTCATCCAAGCCAACTATATCGCTGGTAGTTCCAGCTTTAGGTTTTAATTCTACACTGGTGACGGTTCCACCTGCAGTTGCTTTTACTTGTAAGCCAGTAATTTCAATAGAAAGGTACTGGCTTACAAAACCACCAAATACATAATCTATCTCTAAGGTATTGCCTCTAATTACTGTAGTGAAGTCTCTTTGATAGGTTCCTCCCCGATAATACTTGGTTTCGGGGGAACCTGTCATTTCAACATCATTGTTAGAAAGAATCAGGATAAGCTTACCACTCTTATTTAATGCAAAATCTGTATCTCCCTCTAGAATGGTGATTTTACTTAAAGTCTTGGCTTCTCCTCCCCTACAAACTTCCAGGTTAGCCGCAGGGGTAATATTCACAGCAAAAAATCTTTTATACAAGGTAGTACCACTTGCCAGTGCTACACCACCTACCAATAACAATAAGCCTGTTTTAATCAACAAACTTCGTTTGATTCGAGCAGCAAACCGTCCTCCCAGGCTGGTTTTATCACTTCGTTTTAAATTTAACATTTTACGTTTTGTGTTTTAAAAATAGGTTATTATGTATTCACAGTGCTATATCGAAATTAATACACAATGGTTTGTATGCCTGATAAAGCCTGTTTTGTATATATAGAATTACTAAAAAAAGTCTTGGTAAAGTCCCATCCACTGTGTTTGTTGCCATCAAGCGTGCTTTGAGCGAATTTATGTAGCTGGATTTGATACATTTGTTACAAAACAATGATAAGATTATTTATAGATGTGATGATTTTAAAAAAGGGGAGAATAATAAATGTAGGGGCAGTTTAAACACAGATTTATTGACACTATTTTCAAATATTTGGATAACTAACATAAGCAGTACGTAAATTTGACACTATCAACAATAATTGATAATTTTTGTACAATGATTCAGGATTTTTTAATTACAATCAGTTCGTGGTTATTTCAAAGTTTGCTCAATTTTAGCGGTCACAAATGTACTTCAAAGTAGTTAATATTGCAACATATACAGTTAATGCTCGTATAATTAAAGTTAGCTCCAGCCACATTATTCAATAACTACTAAAAAAAATCATATTCTATTTATGGCAATACTATTAGTAGTTAAATTGTAGCAGGCAAACCATTACCTCTCAAACTTTACCAGAGTCTGAAAAAACAATCCCCCTACCTCAAAAAGAATGTTAAGCCCGTAAAAATTATTTGTATTTTCTGGTTAAATTCACCATCATCGCACTGCATTCTATTGGTGCTATAACACCTGAGCCTATCCTGCATTTGCGCTTTCTGACAAAGCCTTCTTTTAAAATGTAAAGTCAGGGCATACCCATCACAAACCATCAGGGAACATTTTATGTGTTCAGGTAGTTTGAAAATAAGTAATGTTGCCGAAATAATGTCAGCAAATTTAAGTAAATATTTTTTCGCTAGACAAGGCGAAAAATCGGCTAATAGCAGCGCTATTCGGCTATTTTTCAACGATGTATAGCGACTAAAATATACAGTTAAAATGGGGAAGTTATTTTGACTGCATTACTAAGCATTCGCTAAAACCATTAAAAATGAACAACAAAGTATACGACCTCATTATCATAGGTGGTGGTCCTTGTGGATTAGCCTGTGGCATTGCTGCCCAAAAAGAAAATCTTGACTACCTCATTATTGAAAAAGGTAGCCTTACCGAATCTATCAGGATGTATCCTCGAAATATGCACTTTTTCTCTACCACAGCAAATATTGCCATTGGCGATATACCATTTGCTGCTTCAGGGCGTAAGGCAAGCCGGGTAGAGGCGCTCCAGTATTATAGGGCAGTAAGCGAATATTATGCACTACAAACCCAGCTATATACCGAAGTGATCGATGTAAAAAAAACAGACCAACTATTTGAAATATACACCTCGCGTAATGAAACCCTGCAAACCCGCCATGTAGTAGTAGCCACTGGATATTTTGGCTTACCTCGACAACTCAACGTTCCGGGCGAAAACTTGCCCCATGTCACACATTACTATGAAGAAGCTTTTCAATATGTACACCAAAAAGTAGTAATGGCTGGTGGGGGCAACTCAGCAGTAGAAGCTGCTCTTGACCTTTATCATCACGGCGTAGACCTTACAATGGTGGTACGTAAAGATGATTTTAAAAGAACAGCCAAATATTGGCTCATTCCCGATTTACGCAACCGGATTAAAGAGGGAAAAATTAAAGTGAAGTTCTACACTGAGATTGAAAAAATAGCACAAGATTGGGTATGGCTTCGCAACCACCAAACCAACACTGTAGAAAAGTATCCAGCCAACTTTGTCGTTTTGCTGATTGGCTATACTCCTGATGGCCATTTTTTACAAAAAATTGGTCTGAAACTGAATGAACGAATGGTTCCAGAGTTTGACCCCAACACTTTCGAAACCAATGTATCAGGGCTATATGTAGCAGGCACTGTTCAGTGTGGTGTACATACCGAAAAAATATTCATAGAAAATGGCAGGCATCATGGCACCAATATCGTTCAACATATCAAATCCAAAGTTTTGGTTAACAAATAGTTGTTAAATCGTAGCTTTGTGGATAATATTGCAGCATTTAACAAAGTAAGTACCCATAATATTGGGGTAAACACTTCTAACAAATAGGTGTAATTACCTTATTATAAACAACTTAAGTATGTTTGCCGCTCGTTGCTTGGCGAGTTATCAAAACATTACTTGATAAGGTGCAATGAACATAAAATATCACTATAATAAGATAGCCTTATTTTAAACTACTTAGTCGAATGACAAAAATTATTGAATACATACAAAATTCGGAAAAACCGCTTTTTTCTTTTGAAATCATCCCACCACTCAAGGGGCAAAGTATCCAATCATTGTTTAACTCTATTGAGCCTTTGATGGAGTTTAAGCCAAAGTTTATAGATGTTACTTACCACCGTGAAGAATATGTATATCGTAATCGGGGCGAAGGTTTACTGGAGAAACACGTAACCCGTAAACGCCCTGGTACTGTAGGTATTTGCGCTGCTATTATGCACAGGTTTCAGGTAGACGCTGTTCCTCACTTAATATGTGGTGGTTTTAGCAAAGAAGAAACCGAGAATGCCTTGATAGACCTTAACTTTTTGGGGATAGACAATGTACTTGTATTGCGTGGAGATGCCATCAAGTCAGAAGGAAGGTTTACACCAGATCCTAATGGACACCAGTATGCTTCTGAACTACTAGAGCAAGTAGTAAATATGAACAAGGGTGTATACATCGACGATGAAATCAAAAATCCGTTTCCCTCTAATTTTTGTATTGGGGTAGCTGGTTATCCAGAAAAACACTTTGAGGCACCTAACTTTACTACTGACCTTAACTATTTGAAAATGAAAGTAGAAATGGGTGCAGAATACATTGTTACTCAAATGTTTTTTGACAATCAAAAATATTTTGACTTTGTAAAACAATGTCGCAAAGAAGGCATCAACGTACCTATTATACCAGGGCTTAAACCACTTACCAGCAAAAAGCAATTGACTGTTTTGCCTAGTATCTTTCATATAGACCTGCCACAAGAGCTGGTAGACGAAGTAAGCAAATGTCAAAACAATGAGCAAGTGCGTCAGGTAGGCATCGAGTGGGGTATCAAGCAATCTAAAGAATTGATCAAGTTTGGCGTACCTGTGTTACATTATTACTCGATGAGCAAATCTAAGGCTGTCAAAGAAATTGCAAGCGCACTTTTTTAGCAAGCCAACAGTTACAAACCATAGTTGTGTAAGTATAACCAAAGCTTGTACATCTATGGTCTACTCTTCTTGTCTTTTTAGCCTATACCTAATGATCCAATAGTATGAAATACATAGAATGCCCAAGAGACGCCATGCAAGGTCTAAGTGAGTTTATTCCTACCCACCTCAAGGCTCAATATATCAATACTTTGCTTGAAGTAGGTTTTGATACCATAGACTTTGGCAGCTTTGTATCACCCAAAGCCATTCCTCAATTGCGGGATACCGCCGAAGTGCTCAGCCAGCTTAAGTTAGATCATACTCAAAGTAAACTATTGGCAATCATTGCCAACAAAAGAGGTGCGGAGCAAGCAGTTCAGTTTGATGAAATCAGTTATTTGGGTTTTCCTTTATCTGCTTCCGAGACTTTTCAAAAACGCAATACCAACAAGTCTATTGAGGAGGCTTTTAAACTAGTAGAAGAAGTACAACACCTTTGCCAAAAACATAATAAAACCCTGGTTACTTACATCTCTATGGGGTTTGGCAATCCTTATGGTGATCCTTATGATGCCGAAACTATTGAGAAATTTACTCAAACTCTGGTAGATCTGGATGTAAAGGTCATTTCTTTGGCCGATACCATTGGAGTATCTAACCCCAGCAATATCGGCTTTTTGTACCAAACCCTGATTCCTCGCTTTCCAGAGGTAGAGTTTGGTGCACACCTGCACTCTACCCCTCAAACCATTACCGAAAAACTACGCGCTGCTTATGAAGCTGGTTGCCGAAGGTTTGACGGAGCTTTTCGTGGATTTGGTGGTTGCCCAATGGCAGAAGATGACTTAGTAGGTAACCTTGCTACTGAGGTAGTATTAGATTTTTTTGCCAAAAATTTTGAAAGTATTCCCGTTAACCAACAAAAATTTAAGGAGGCTTACGCACTAAGTGGCCAGGTATTTTCCATGCATTAAATACTTTGGGGAGCTGATTGGATGGCTAAAGAAACATACACCAATTGTATGGTCGCCACGCTTACCTCCATACATCATCATTGACTTTTAATCATCACACCAAATGGTTGTAGATATTTTTATTCCCTGCTTCATCGATCAGGTTTTTCCTAACACAGGAATGAACATGGTGAAGATTTTAGAAAAACTAGGTTGTGAGGTTCATTACAACCCCAAACAAACCTGTTGTGGTCAGCCCGGATTCAACGCGGGTTACTTTGAACACGCTACCGAAATAGCTGAAAAATTTGTGGGCGACTTCCCCCACCCCGACCGCTATGTCGTGGCTCCTTCTGCTTCTTGTATTGGTATGATCCGTAATCAATACGAAGACCTTTTACGCAATAGTACCAAACAAACACAACTTCAGCAACTTCAAAAAAACGCTCTAGAGTTTACCGAGTTTGTAGTAGATGTATTGGGGGTAGACAAAATAGAGGGGGCAACGCTTGAAGGTACTGCTACCTACCACGATGCCTGCAGTGCCCTACGCGAGTGTGGAATAAAGGAGGCTCCCCGTAAACTGTTGAGCAATGTGGCAGGGCTCGAACTGGAAGAAATGAAAGAGTCGGAAACCTGCTGCGGATTTGGGGGAACGTTTGCAATCAAGTTTCAGGGTATATCGGTGGGTATGGCAGAGCAAAAGATAGACAATACTACAGCCACACAAGCCAAATACCTTATTTCTACCGATTCGTCGTGTTTGATGCACCTGGATGGCTACATCAAACGTAACCGCAAACCCATAGAAGTCATGCATATTGTAGATGTGCTGGCCAGTGGGTGGTAATGCCAGGTATGCCTGTTTATCAAACCCAATGCAAACGATACGATACGGTATTTGCCGAAGCTAAGGAATGGTGTAAAAATAAAGTTCTATAGTTTAAGGAAATATTTTTTGGTCAGGCGAGGTCAAAAAACGCGGCATAGCCATAGCTATGGCAAGTTTTTTTAACGAAGCATGTCCAAAAAAGATGAGGTTAAGAATGTAAATTTATTTTGGCACCGTTCCTAAGCTACCTTTCAATTAAGTTGTAGGGTAGTTTTAATGCCCCTGCTTAGCTTTGTTCATTTGCCTGACGCAAACACCAGGAATTGGATTTTCTGTCGCGCACACCCTTCTCTACTCTTGATTATTTAAAAGCTCTAAAATCAGGAATTTTAGAGCTTTTGGTATTTCTTGCCCTTACAAAGCAATGCTTTTATCAAAAGTGTGCATATAAATTGTCACATAAAGGCAATTGGTATGATTTTTTAGCATAGCAAACCAACGACTTACACACTTTTAGAGCTGCATTATCACACTCTCTATTTGTGAACATTCCCTGAATAAAAGTAATTGGTAACCAACATAAATAAAGTATTATCGCTAAATACTTGTGATTGCTAAAAATTAGTGATATAATTCATTTTATTAAAGAGGTATTCTCAGATGATACTGGCTGAAATTCAGTGAAATCTGAGGACTAAATACCTGATTTATATTTTGTTGGAAAAACATTTATTCTATATCTTTGGCAGATAATAGGCAGGTGGACTACTAATATGAAATAGTTGTTATTTGTATATTGAGGGGAGGTTTTAGTCAAGTATTTGTTGATGTCATCTGTGATTGAATAGCTGGATTTATGCTTGAAATACACAAATATTATAAAATGTTGAAGGATGAGAACATTATATTGTCTCACAACGGAGCATTAGATAGCGAAGTCATCGACCTTCTCTTAGATTTGACAGATAAAAAACTGACCAAATTAAAAATAAGAAGAGGGGTTAGAAAAAAAATATTTAACATACTCGTAGAATGCCTACAAAACACCCTTCATTATATCAAAGAATTCGACGAAGATATTCCTATTGTTCATTCGCCTTTCTTAATTGTTATAAAAAAAGAGAATAGCTTCATAATCTCAACCGGAAACTTTGTGACTGAGGACAGAGCTGAATTTCTAAAAACTAAGTTAAGCGAGATTAACACCCTTTCTCAAGAAGACCTACAAAAACATTATATACAAGCTTTAGATAAAAAAACCCTCCCTACCGAAGGTGGCGCTGGTTTGGGGCTGGTAGATATCGTGAGAAGGTCAAAGCACAGGGTATTGTTTGATTTTCAGGAAATTATTACCTCCGGCGACCGCCTACCCAACGACAATACAAGCGATGTAGGTGTAATGGAAGACAAGGAAACTTACTTGCTCTTTAATCTTCAAATTGAAGTGGCACGTTAAATTTTGCATTTTGTAGAAATTTTTGATTGATTGTAATATATGGAAAATATTTCAATACAAGGTACTTCTAAAACTCCTAACGTAAACTTTGATGTGTCATCAGGTATATTAGAGATCAGTGGACGATCGATACCTGAAAACTCATATCAATTTTATGAGCCCTTGCTATCGTGGTTAGACAAATATGCATCTCAACCACAAGGAACCACCGAACTAACATTCAAACTGGATTACTTCAATACCAGCTCTTCTATGTATATTTTGGGTATTCTGAAAAAACTTGAAAAGTTATATCTTGCAGGGCATAAGGCAGAAGTAAAATGGTATTATGACATAGATGATGAGGATATGCTCCAAACAGGTGAAGACCTGAAGCAGATAGTTAAACTACCCATTGATATGGTAGAACTGGACGCAGAAGAAGACGAAGATTAAAGGCAAATAACATTTGCCTTTTTTTTAGTGCCCCCTTATTATACTTAAACAAAAATGGTTTTTGGGACAGACTTTGACCAATTGCCTGAATACCAACATTAATCAACCGAAGCTACAGCTGTGCTGAGCTCTGCTTCAGCTAATCCTGTAAATCCTAAAACCGAGTCTATTTATAAATCCCGATTCATCAGGGCAGCTTGCTGTGACGAGCTCACCGCAGGTAATCACTTTAATATTAGTATACTAATTCATTTTTTATATTCAGGCACACCTTCTTCGTCCTTGTCCATCTACTTAATAAGAGTGTAAAACAAATATAGTAGGCTGCTTGTGCAAATCAGGCAAGCCCCCCTTCCATTGTCCTATAGTTTTAGTAGCAATAAAAGCCTCTGGCGCAGTAATGTTGGCTGCCACACACAACAAAGTATTTTTTCGGCAGTGTTGTACCAAGTCTTTCATCAATTGATTGTTACGAAAAGGAGTTTCCATAAAAATTTGAGTTTGTTGCTGACTTGCCGATGCCTTCTCTAACTGCTTAATCGCCTTGCTTCTTTGGTCTTTGGCAATGGGCAAATAACCCTTAAAAGCAAAAGACTGTCCATTCATGCCTGAAGCCATTAACGCCAAAAATATAGACGAAGGTCCAACCAAAGGCACCACATTTACGCCCAACTGATGCCCAAAACTCACTACTTTTGCCCCTGGATCAGCTATGCCAGGACACCCCGCCTCCGAAATAATACCCACATCTTTGCCTTGCAACAATACTTGAGTGTTTTTTTTGATCTCATCAGTAGCAGTATGTTTATCTATCAAATAAAAAGTAAGTTGAGAAATATCAATTCCCAACTTAAGGCTACTGATAAAACGACGTGCTGTTCTCACATTTTCCACAAAAAAATGGGTAATATCAGCCAACTTATGAATGGTATGCTGAGGCAATACTTCTGCTTGAGTATCAGGTGCCAGCACAGTGGGTATCAGGTATATTTTACCTTTGTCAGACATAGGGTATATTAATTGAGAGTGATATTTATCCTTGTAAAAACGTAAGTAACATTTCTAAAAACTCCGCCGGACTTTCGGCATGCACCCAATGTCCGGCATTCTCTACAGTTTGTAGTGTTGCCTGTGGGAAATGATGATTAATTACAGCCTCATCGCCATCTTTAATATAGTTTGATTTACGCCCTCTGATAAACAAAGTAGTTCCTTCGTGCCGCTTGTCTTCAGCAAGTCCTCCGCTTACATTGGCCAAATTGTCGCCAATGACTGGTAAGTTAATACGCCATTCAAAGTTTTTCTCCTCATTACGATAAAGGTTTTTCAACAAAAACTGTCTTACTCCTACCTCATCTATATAAGCCGCCAATTGGTCATCAGCTGCTTTGCGCGAATTGACCTGACTCAAATCAAGCGTATTTAGCCCAACCACAATTTTATCATGATGAATAGGGTAAGCCTTGGGAGCAATGTCCACTACCACCAGTTTTTTTATTTTAGAGGGAGTGTGGTTCACCGCATAGTTCATGGCTGTTTTGCCACCCATCGAGTGCCCAATCAATACGAAGTCTTGCAACTGATGTTGTTCTACAAACTCATGCAAATCATTACTCATTACCTCGTAGTTCCATTGGTCGCTCCAGGGCGAACGTCCATGGTTGCGTTGATCTATTAAATATACTTTGTACTGTTCGGCAAGTTTTTTACCTATGGTAAGCCAATTATCAGACGAACCAAACAAACCATGCAAAATCAATAGGGGTTCGCCTTCGCCAAAAGTTTTATAGTGTAGTTCCATTTTTTTAAAAATAGTTACAAGCTGCAAACGACAAGCAACAAGTAGTAGTGCTTGCGCTGATGACTTGCTGCTTGAAGCCTGTAGCTTTAAGCTTGAAAGTCAAAAGTAACAGATAAGCCTCGAAATAAAAAAGCCCCCTGCAAAAGGAGGCTTTTTTGTTGATTATTTAAGTAATTACTTTATCATTTGTAATTTCTTTGGCTTACTTGAAAATATAACGTACACCCACTTGCATTTGCCATCTTGAGCTACGGAAACCGCTGTCATCAAAGTTAGCATAAGCAGGGTCGTTTTTCTGCACACCATTGTAAGTAAACTGAGGAGTAGTACCATCGGCTGCTTTTCCTTCGTAGTTTATCAATTGAAACTCAGAGCTTACCGTGCGAAGTCTCCCCCACTCACTATTGAGCATGTTGCCCCAGTTAAAAATATCTAAGGTAAACTGTAAGATATTTTTATGCCCCTTGCCTGTTTTTACGTAAAACTCTTGCAAGAAACGTAAGTCAATAAAAGCCAAGAAAGGAGCACGGTTCATATTACGCTCAGCATACTGCCCACGACGAGTGCTTAAGTATTTATCGCTTTCAATGAATGAATCTAGTTCGGCCCATTGCTGTGCTGCAGTTTTAGTTACATTATTATTATCATCGGTAATGTCTACCAGGTTGATCTCAGAAGCATTGCGAGGCACATAAATCAGCGAACGTTCACGAGAATCTTCGTTGGTAAGGTTACCATTGTCGTTGTATATATAAGAATAAGGATTGCCAGACTGCCCAGTAAATACTAAACCAATTTGAGAAGCACCAAATCCAGCATACTCTTTACGGTAAGAAACTTGTGCTAACACGCGGCTACCTGCCGAAAAAGCAGAACGTTGAATTTCATTCATATTATTACGACCATTTACTGTATGCAAGCCTCTCCATTGTGAGGAGTTTTGAGAAGAAGTACCATCAAATACACTGTAAGAGTCACCATAAGAATAAGAAACAGCCAAGCTCAAACCATTATCAAATGGCTTTTGAATTTGTGCCACAATGTTATAAGCATACCCTTTGTTGGTAGAGCTCGCCAATAAGATGCGTCCATAAGTATCATCAATCTCATCGCGACGATCATATACCGGACGGTTATCAGCCCCAGTTAAATTACTCGTAGAAGGCTTAAGGTTTACGTTTTGATAAGTAGGTGCACTTAATACTTTGGTATACAAGAATTCAAGCGTACCAATCATCCCCCAAGGAAGTTTGTAATCTACTGCAATATCAGCTTTTAATACTTGTGGAATTTTGAAATCCTCAGCAAACAAATCTATAGAACCTGAAGGGGTTACATTGTTAGGGTCAATGTTGCCTGGTGGCTGGTTGTTTACATCTGGGTTAAAGGTATTGGTACCACCAAAAATTCCTCCTACATTCAAACCATAGTTGTTAAATGCACCACCTGGCCATACCAAAGGTACTCGGCTGGTAAACACACCCACTCCACCACGCAACTGTAGGGTTTGGTCTCCGTTTACGTCATAATTGAAACCAAAACGAGGAGAAATCATGACCTGTGGTTTGATAAATGACCCAGTTCTGGCGCCTTTCAAGTCGTAAGTTTGTGACAACAAAGGAACTGTGGTATTGTTGAATGCCTCGTTGGTGGGCGTATTCTGAAAGAAAGGAATATCAACTCTGATTCCTGCAGTCAGCTTTAAACGATCATTTGCTTGATATTCATCTTGTACATAAAGTCCAACCTGACCAGCGTTAAGTCTAGCAATGGCTTGCGAATTATCACCCACTATATTGTCTACCAGCGAATAGTTTCTGCTATAATCACTAGACGGTTGGTCAGTCAAGAAGTCGTTGAGGCTACTGTACTCGTAACTTCCGTAGTTAAAGGCAATAAATAAGTTACCAATGTTATAAAACTCATTGTGCGTACCAATAGTAATGGTGTGTTTGCCTTTGTATATCTCAAAGTCATTGGTAATGGTAAACACATCCTGAGTAAGTAGGTTGGCAGTAGAAAATGGCTCAGAACCAAAAGTAATGGTTCCTTGACCATCACTTATTTCTACCCTTGGAAATGGATTACCAGTAGGATCACGGTCATCCCTTACCCTAGTATAACCTGCGGTAAATTTGTTGGCATAATTGTTACCAAAAGAGCTTCTCAGTTCTAAGGCAGCAGAGGTAGTATTAGAGGTAAAAGATTCTGCTCCGTTTTGGAAGTTGATATTTTGGGTTCCAGACTGAAATCTTTCCTGGTTACGGGCACCAGTGTTAGAAATACGGAATGTTAAACGGTGGTTTTTGTTGATGTTATAGTCAAAACGAGCTAAAAACCTTTCAGCATTTAAGAAAGAATTGTTTTGAACGTACCCACCTGGATCATATCCATAGCCATTCAATTTGGTCACCAACTGGTTTAAGTCAGCAGTGGAAGAGGTGCCCTGGTAAGTACTGGCATTGAACGGCAGAGGAGTTTCGTCTCTTTGCAGCTCGGCGCTTAAAAAGAAAAATAACTTATCTTTAATGATAGGCCCACCTAAGCGTACCCCATAAGTCATGGCCGAAAATTCAGGTAAGCCAGCACGTTGGGTGGCAATGTCGCCTTGCTCGATAGGGGTGATACCTGCCATGTCTTGATTACGGAAAAAGCCATACACAGAACCTTCAAACTTGTTGGAACCACTACGGGTTACGGCATTGATAGAACCACCCGCAAAACCTGATTGACGAACATCAAAAGGAGCTACTGATACTTGAAACTGCTCAATAGCATCGATACTAATAGGCGCTACTCCAGTTTGCCCACCATTGGTACCACTGCCTGATAAACCAAATACGTCATTGTTTACGGCTCCATCAATGTAGATAGCATTGTAACGGTTGTTTTGCCCAGCCATTGATACTGAAAATCCATCGTCGCCTTCTGAAAGGTTGGCGGTAGGCTCTAAACGGGCAAAGTCGGCAATAGAACGCGATACAGTAGGCGTTTCATTGATTCGCTGCTCGTTTACAATGGTTTGAATACCTGTACGGTTACCATCAAACACATCGTCTTTACGCCCTACTACTTCTACTGCCTTCAATGTAGCAGCATCAGAAAGCATTTTAATGGTCAGGTTCAAGGTTTGCCCCAAAGCCAATACTACTCCACTTCTTTCATTGTTTTTGAAACCTATGTAAGAGACGGTGATTTTGTAAGGTCCTCCTACTCTCATATTTGAAAGACGAAAACGACCATTAACGTTGGTGGCAACACCGTATTGGGTACCGGAAGGGATGTGCACAGCTACTACAGTAGCTCCCACAAGGGCTTCCCCCTTATCATCCTCAATCTTCCCCGAAAGGGCTGAGGTAGTGACCCCTTGAGCAAACGTTTGGTTTGCTCCTAAAATCAATGCCATGATGAATGACAATGTAAGTAAAACTTTTTTCATAATATGACGTTTAAACATTCCTTTTGTGATATTGGCTGCAAAACTACAGCATTTGGTTTCGAGAAAAACAGCATCTCATATTAAATAATTGTTAAGGTAATAAAGATATGAATTTACCCTGCTTTATTTGGGAAAAAAGTTGAAGTTTTCTAAGTTCGGGGGTTTTTACCAAAAATAAAATTGTATCTAATGAAGAAGTATTTGAACACATCCAAATTTCTAAAATATGCGCTTATCCTACTCCTATCACCCATATATTCAGGCACTCTAGCTCAGAATAGCCAAATTTTAAACAATAAAATTCGCAAAATCACAGACAATAAATATAACAACCTTGACAAACTCTACAAATACTTTCACGCCAACCCGGAGGTTTCTTTTCAAGAAAAAAACACCTCCAAACGGGTAGCCAATGAACTAAAACAGCTTGGTTTTCAGGTGACCGAAAATTTTGGTGGTTATGGCGTTGTAGGGGTTTACAAAAATGGCAATGGACCTACCATTATGGTCAGAGCTGATATGGATGCGCTCCCGGTGAAAGAACAAACAGGCCTGCCGTATGCCAGCAAAAAAACCACTCAAGATAATTTGGGCAAGGTAGTACCTGTGATGCATGCCTGTGGGCACGATATTCACATGTCGGTAATGATTGGAACAGCCCAAACCTTGATTGCACTGAAATCATCTTGGAAAGGTACTTTATTATTTATAGGGCAGCCTGCCGAAGAGCGCAGTGGTGGAGCCATTGCCATGCTTAAACAAGGGCTGTTTGAGAAGTTTCCTCGTCCCGACTATGTATTGTCTTTGCACGCCTCGGCTAGTTTAGAAGCTGGAAAAGTAGCCTACAAAACTGGACCAGCACTTGCCAATGTAGACATGGTAGATATTTTTGTTTATGGTGAAGGTGGACACGGGGCTTACCCTCACACTACCAAAGACCCTATAGTGCTTGCTTCGCGCATTGTTATGGCTTTACAAACTATAGTGAGCCGGGTAATTTCACCCTTCGAACCAGCCGTAGTTACTGTAGGAGCCTTTCACGCAGGTACCAAACACAACATTATTTCAGGCGAAGCCCATCTTCAACTTACTTTGCGCTCTTATAGCGATGAAGTACGTAATAAAACAATTGCTGAGATTAAACGAATGATTAAGCACATTGCTATTTCGGCAGGTATGCCCAAAAACAAACTACCTAAAATGGTGTTACGTGACGAATACACACCTGTCACTTTCAACCATGTGGCATTGACCAAACGCCTGAAAAAAGTGGCAACGGATATATTGGGTAAGCAAAACACTGAGGATGCCAAAGCAGTAATGGCAGGTGAAGATTTTGGCAGATTTGGACGAACTAAAGCCAACATTCCAATTTGTTTGTTTTGGTTAGGCACCGTTGACCCCGCAAAAGTAGCCCAATATAAAAAAGCAGGTAAACAGTTGCCATCACTTCATTCAGCCTTTTTTGCCCCTGTACCCGAAAAATCTATCAAAACTGGAGTACAAACCCTGACTGCGTCGGTGATTGATTTGTTGAATAATAAATAATGCTCCATAAAAAAACGCCTAAACGAGCGTTGCTCTCGCTTAGGCGTACATTCAATCAGTGCCTGATTCCTGATTGTAATGAGTAAATTATAGCTAAATATATATAGTTCGTCATCCTTTGTTAGAGTATACCCCTTCTATATCCCAATAGTTAGCTTTTTTCGGTAGATACGCCCATAACGTCGGTAAGCAACCAAACAAGATAGACAAATGAAAATCGGTTAAGTTCAGTCATTATTGACCTAAATA
>NZ_CANLRP010000015.1 GCF_947493425.1 uncultured Microscilla sp.
CATGCCTACCTTGTGCATCCAGACTCGTACCCGACTGGGGCTTTTCTTTATACCTGTCAGTTCCTCAACCTTGGCAACTGCTGCTGATACAGTCGACACAGGGTTATTCTTAAAATATTCTAGCAAGCTGTCTTCCCAAGAAGCCAATTCACTCTGTCTGCCACAAAAGTTTACTTGGGTTAAGCCAGACAAACCTCTTTGTTGGTAAAGCTTGATGGTATTGGTAACTGTGTTACGACAAACATCCACCTGTGAAGCAATTTCTCCACGGCGAAGTTGCTTTTGTGTAGCCAAAAGCAAGATGATTTCTGCGCGCTTCTGAACTGTTATTAGAGGATGATTATATTTTTCGTACCTTAGTAACGGAATTTCTTTTACTGGAACTTCTAAAGTAAGCATATATATTGTTTAGCTTGAGAACTTTACAATTAATGCTTACTTTTTTATTTGCACAAATCCTAACGACGCAAAGTATAACAACAAAATAGCCGATCAAAGTTCAGGTTAAATAAACTTAGATCGGCTATACCGGGGATTTTAGTCAAAAGAAATACTAACTATTTTTTATGCTTATGGTATACTTTAGCTACAATTCGCCAGCCGTCATCGTATTTGTACAGTGACAAATAATCGGTATACACTAGTTTTCCCTTTTTATACAGTTCTACTTTTGCCGAAGCAGTATTTCCGGTTACATCTACCATAGGAAACTTATGCGTCCACTTGTTTTTTTCCGGGTCGAAATCTGGCTTGGCTTTTCTCTTTTTTACTCCTGCCACCCACTTGTCAATCGGGTAGCGACGAAGCTTATCTTTACTACCTTGGCTAAAAATGGCAAACTCAGGATGAAAACCTTTGGCCATTGCTTCGGGGTTTAGCTCATTGAACGCCCCGTGTATATATGATTTTAAAATGTGTTGCTTTACCTCTGCTTTTTTAGTTGCATTGTCATAACGTAGCTTGGTAAAGGCCAGCAAAGGCACGATAGCAATCATTGCAAATAGGGTGATCCAGCTTTTTTTGATATACATGGTTTACAAATTAGGTTGGGTGATTTAATGAATTGTTTATGAAATTAATAGTCCACCGCTTTTTTGGTTTGGTTATCCTTTTTGTCAAAATACAGTTTGTTATAATGAACTCAACGCAGTTAAACAGACTGAAAACTTACTCCTGGCAAAGCTTTGGACTATTGTAAAACTAACCATACCGTTACTACTTTGCTTGGGTTTTAGACCAAATGCGTGACTATGCACCTCAAAACAGCTCAGGCAATGATTAACGGCATCAATAGCCTTGCAACACTTTATAAAAATCTTCTTCCATGGTCTCAAAACGAGCCAAAACTTTTTCAATAAACTCGGTATCCTGAGCGATTTCACGCACCTCGGCTTCGCCCGTCACATCCATTTCGCTTATTTTATAAGTTTGTTCCAGGTTATTTTGCTCAAACTTGAGTATGTACTTTTGGTTCATAGTCAAAAGCGTGATACTACACTTAGGGTGGGGTATATTATCGATTAATCTCATATTTTGTTTACTAGTTTTAGAGTAGATATTTGTTTTTCCAAACCCTGTTTTTACTATTTTAAATGAGCCATTCCTTTATGAATAGCAATCCACCATTGAGGTTGCTCAAAGTGCCAGCATTTGTACCAAACAATATTTTTTTTAAAAATAAATAAATTTTTCTTACCCAACTATTCCCATAGCTTTTACAGAGTAGGATTGTTTTTTACCATGATGACCACTTTAGGTACAGATGTAACTAATGGATTTAAAATGACTGATAGTCAGCAGTTTAAACTTTTTCTAGTGTTTTATGTTGTTCTTGTAATATTAAGCTTTTTGAATATTTTGCTGATATAAATAAAATTTTATTAAATGATCGGCAAATAAGCTTGGTACAAAACAATCTTTGTTTTGAATTATTTATTAGATAGATTTGTAAGAATATTAGAAAAATTGGCATTAATTATATGGATAAACAGTCGACTACACTTGAAAACAGCAACGCCTCTACCTCAAACCAGCAGGATATTAAATTATTGATTGAATACTTCTACGATTGGGAGCAAAAACGCCCTAATGAAGTATATTTGAGGCAACCTAAAGGTGATACCTGGAAAGAGTATACCTGGGCCGAGGTAGGAAACCAAGTAAGACGAATGGCTACTGCCATTCAAGCCCTGAACCTACCCGAACGGAGCAATATAGGCATTGTTTCTAAAAACTGTGCACACTGGATTATGAACGACCTTGCCATTATCATGAGTGGGCACGTATCGGTACCTTTTTATCCCACGCTTCAGGCAGAACAACTCAATCAGGTAATGACCCACAGTGAGTGTAAAATACTCTTTGTAGGTAAACTGGATGATTGGGAAGGAATGAAAGCAGGAGTGCCCGAAGGAGTTCATTGCATTGCTTACCCTAACAGCCCCTCAGAAGCCGATGGTTTTGATAAATGGGATGACCTGACAGCCAAGCACGAACCATTGCAAGGCAACCCAGTGGCCGACCCTGATGAGCTGGCTACTATTATATATACTTCTGGTACTACTGGCATGCCCAAAGGAGTAATGCATAGCTACCGCACCGCCATTGCCCCTATGTCAGGTGCTACCCCTATACTTAAGGTAGGTTCTACCTCTGATCGTTACTTTTCTTATTTGCCACTTTGCCATATTGCAGAACGCGCCATTGTAGAAACTGCCAGCTTGTACTCAGGCGGAACAGTGTCTTTTGTGGAGTCGCTTGATACCTTTGCCAAAAACCTACAAGATGTAGCGCCTACTCACTTTTTGGCGGTACCTCGTATCTGGACCAAGTTTCAGTTGGGTATCTTAGAAAAAATGTCGCAGGGTAAGTTGAATGTTTTGCTAAACATTCCAATCATCTCAAGCATTGTCAAAAAGAAAATACGTACTGCCCTTGGACTCAACAACACCAAATTGTTACTCACTGGAGCAGCACCAATGCCCTCTACTTTAATTGCCTGGTACCAAAAGTTAGGCATGAATATTCGCGAGGCGTATGGAATGACTGAAAATGGTGGATGTTGTACTGTAACGCCTGTCGATGAAAACAAATTGGGGACAATAGGCAAGCCATATCCAAACTGTGATATGAAAATAGAAGAAGGCACAGGCGAGATTTGCATGCGTGCTCCTTGGGTAATGACGGGGTATTACAAAGAGCCTGAGATTACCAAAAAAGTGTTGAAAGAAGGAGGATGGTTACATACCGGAGATCAGGGAGAGTTTGATAAGGATGGTTTCCTGAAAATTACTGGAAGGGTAAAAGATACTTTTAAGTCTGCCAAAGGTGAATACATTGTACCTGCCCCTATCGAGGCTCAGTTTGCAATAAACAACCACATAGAACAAGTATGTGTGTTGGGGCGTAATTTGCCACAGCCAGTTATGTTGGTTGTATTGTCTGAGATAGGACTACAGGCACCCAAAGCAGAGGTGACCGAAAGTATTGCCGAAACACTGACCGAGGTAAACGCAACACTTATAAACTATGAGAGGCTTAATAAACTTGTGGTAGTGTCGGAACCCTGGAGCGTTGAAAATGGTATTTTGACTCCCACACTCAAAATCAAAAGAAATATATTGGAAGCCCATTACCAAGACCAATTGTTGAAATGGTATGAGCTAAAAGATAAAGTTGTTTGGGAATAAATTTCTCAAAATGTTTGTTGTATAAATATTCTGAAAAAACCTGGTAATCTTTTGTTATCAGGTTTTTTTTATGTTGTAAGGGCAAAAAAAAAAGAGACTGTAATTATGGTAATTACGCCTCTCACTTCTTTTTAAAGTCAGTTTTTAAGATTTGGTGAAATAGTAGTTTCGCTTTTTATATTTTTCTTTGAAAAAGGTCACCCTCTTCCAGTGTTTTTTTTTGATATTTATCATTTACACACATTTACTCCCTGAATAATATCATTATTATAAGAGTTTTCTTAAATTAATTGGAACATTCAATCCTTTACTTACCGTTTAAGGGTTACAATAGATACTTATGACACCTGTATTTAAATGTACACCAACCAATAGTACATGTTACGTTTAAAAATATTCATTTTCGCCTTTATACTTCCGGTACTCTCGCTCCAGGCTCAAAAACAAGGAAATATCTGGTATTTTGGTTTTGGCGCCGGGCTTGATTTTAACCATACACCACCTACCGCGCTCACCGACGGAAAATTGATTACAGATGAAGGTTGCGCCACTATTTGTGACAACGATGGTAAACTCTTGTTTTACACAGATGGTATCAAGGTATGGAATCGTTTTCATCAGGAGATGCCCAATGGCACGGGGCTATTTGGAGATCCATCGGCTACCCAATCGGGGGTAATTGTTCCTTACCCAGGAAACTCAGATTTATATTATATTTTTACGGTAGATAATAACCTGGGGCAGTATGGGTTTGCCTACTCGATGGTAGACATGACCAAAGAAACCGGGAAAGGAGATGTGGTAGTCAAGAATGTACCCATGTTTACCCCATCTACCGAAAAAATTACTGCCGTACAACACGCCAATGGTACCGATGTATGGGTCATTGCCAAACCTTGGGATAACAACGAGTTTCACGCCTACCAAATAACAACTCAAGGGCTCCAAACCCAACCTGTCATTAGTTACTCCGGGCTCATCCACTCAGGCTTTATATTCAATACCCACGGCTACCTCAAGGCATCGGCTATGGGAAACAAACTGGCAGTAGCCATTGGTACAGAAGGAATATGCCAGTTGTTTGACTTTGATAACAATACTGGAGCAGTGTCTAATCCGGTAACTATAGATAACCTTGAGTATGCTTATGGGGTAGATTTTTCGCCAGATGGCAAAAAATTATACATTAGCCGAAGGTATCATTCTGATGTTTACCAATACGACATATCTAATCATAACCAATCAGCCATTGTCAACTCGTTGGTAGTTTTGCCTACCTTCTACAACATTGGCGCATTGCAACTAGCTCCAGACGGTAAAATTTATTGCTCAAAATACGGTTATTCTCTTGATGTAATCAACAACCCCGACGGTAAAGGCAATGCCGCCATTTATCAAGAAGATGGCGTCAGTCTCAACGGCAGAGTAGGCTCTTTGGGCTTACCCACTTTCGTGCAAAGTTATTTTAACACCATTGCTTTTACTTTTGACAAAACCTGTAAGGGACAAGCTACCGAATTTACCCTTACAGATACTGTAGACGTGCTCGAAGTAAACTGGAACTTTGGCGACCCGGCATCTGGTGTGATAGCCAACACTTCAATACAACGAAAACCTACGCATGTGTATGCCACCGCAGGCACCTATTTTGTTACGTTGGTCATTACCTACACCAATGGAACCCAAAAAACATTTGAGCGCTTTGTGGTCATTACCGACTCTCCTCCTAAAGTAGACCTGGGGCCCGATCGAATACTTTGTGACAAATCTTTGTTATTGGATGCTACTGACTCCAGCGCTTTTTCTTACGCCTGGTCTGATGGCTCTACCCGTCCGTTTTTGATAGTAGATACAAAGGGAACCTATTGGGTAGATGTCACCAATAGCTGTGGTACTACTCGTGACTCTATAGACATCAATGATCCTTCTTTTACGCTCGACCTGGGACCTGACCGGGTCGTATGCCTGGGCGACACAGTTAACCTGAATGTATATACCCCAGGGGCTACTTATGAGTGGCAAGATGGCTCTACCGACTCGGTATATGTAGTGGCCGATGAGGGTGTGTATACTGTACGAGTAACCAAAGACGGATGCACCCAAACGGACAATATTAAAGTATCGGTTATTAAGATTGAATTGCCTTCTTCCAATGTAGTGTTGTGTAAAGACCAAACACTAAGGTTGGATGTATACCAAAATGTACAAGGAGTAAACTTTACTTATACCTGGCGCAAAGTAACTGACCCCTCTACTGGAGCTACTACAGTAGTAAGTACTGACTCAGTATATACCATTACCCAAACTGGAGAATATACCGTGAGGGTTGCCGGAGGAGGATGTGCCGCTACTGGAAGCATCAATGTAGGAATTAATAACACCCCACCTCCTACTGTAGACTTGGGCAAAGATACCGTACTTTGTTTTGGCGCTACCCTCAAGTTAGACGCCACATTGTTGGGGCAAAGTGCTACCTATCTTTGGCAAAATGGTTCTACCGACCCTACTTACATAGCAAGAAATGGAGGACTGTATTATGTAGATGTGACCAGTGGTGGTTGTACTACCCGCGACGCGATCAATATAACGATAGAGTTTCCCTTACCATTGAACCTGGGCAAAGACAGCACTGTATTGTGTGACCCAGTCAATGGATTGCCTTTGGTAGCTTATAACCCCAGGGCAACGGCTTATTTATGGAACGATGGCTCTACCAATGACAGCTTGATTGTAAAGCAACCAGGTACTTACTGGGTCACCATTATGTCAAATACGGGCTGTATTAGCCAAGATACCATCCTAATTATTGACCAAACCCAACCTCTGACTCCAGTAAGTTTAGGAAACGATACTACTTTGTGCAGTGGGCAAACTTTGTTGTTGGATGCCGGAAACCCCCAAGCCAATTATTTATGGCAAAATGGTTCTAGTGACAGGTACCTCAATGTAACTAATTCTGGCAAATACTGGGTAGAGGTAACCAATGGTTGCCAAACAGAAACCGATACGATCAATGTAACTTATATACAAACTCCGGTGGTAGATTTTGGAACGGACAAGGTGCTGTGTGCTGGCGAGCCTATCAAACTGGATGCAGCACAACCTGGTGCTACCTATTTGTGGCAGGATGGCTCTACCGACTCAGTTTTTGTGGTCAATACTCCAGGCAAATACTGGGTAAAAATAAATAGAGGCAAGTGTGCAGTAACCGATACCATTGACATAGACTTTACCATTCCGCCTGTCACTAACTTGGGCAAAGATACTATTTTGTGTGACGGACAAAATCTATTTTTGGATGTATACACCCCTGGCGCTACTTATCTGTGGCAAGACAGCACCACCAATCCTTATTATGAAATTACCCAAAGTGGTACTTATGCTGTACAGGTGTCTATTGGCGACTGTAAAAAAACTGATACAGTAGTGGTGTCATACCCTGATGCCAACTTTAATCTGGGCGATAGTACCATTATTTGTACCAGTGTTCCTTATACCCTTGATGTAACGAATCCTCACCCATCAGCTACTTATTTGTGGCAAGACGGCAGTACCAATCCTACTTTTACGGTGTCGGCGGTAGGCTGGTATAAGGTAACGGTCAGCCTGGGGCGTTGCTCCTCTACCGACTCGGTATACATTGACATTGCCAACCCACCTCAGGTAAATCTGGGTAAAGATACACTGGTATGCAATGGCTTACCGTTGTTGCTTGATGCTTTCAATCAGGGCGCCACCTACGAATGGTCAGATGGGTCTAAAAACCCCACCCTGACAGTCACCCAAAGTGGAATGTATTGGGTGAAAACTTCTATAGGACAATGTAGTGTAATTGACACCATCAATGTAACCATATTTAATGTAGACTTTGGCTTCGGGCGCAACTTGATGGTGTGCCAAAATGAAGCAGTATTTTTAGATGTATTTGTGCAAGGGGCTACCTATGAGTGGAACACCCCCGCCGATCGTACTGACCTGAATAAGTATAAGCCTTTTAAAAATGTTACCCAACCTGGCACTTACTGGGTAACAGTAAAGCTGGGAGGTTGCGAAAAAACGGATACCATTACTATAGAACACGCTGTTCCTCCGGTGATCAATTTCCCTACCGATAGCTTGACCATTTGCCAGGGCGACTCCATTGTCTTAAATGCTTTTAATAAACTTGCTGATTATATGTGGCAAGACGGTAGTACCAACCCTACCTACACGGCACGCAATACTGGGTGGTACAAAGTGGCGGTGTCTATAGGGCAATGTGTACGTATGGACTCCATGTATGTCAATGTACTCCAAAAAGCTTTTAGTTTCGATCAAGATACTCTACGTCCTTGTACTGGCTCATCGGTTTTGCTCAATGCCTACAATGTAGGGGCTACTTACTTGTGGGATGACGGTTCTACCCTTCCTTTTAAGGTGGTTACCCAAAATGGTTGGTACAAGGTAGAGGTCTCATTCAAGGCTTGTGCTGTTCGCGACTCAGTATTTATAGAATACACCAGCCCTCCATCTGTCAACCTGGGTGCCGACCAGGTTTTATGCAACGATGAATCTTTATTACTGAATGCTACTTCTGCCGGAGCAACCTATGAGTGGCAAGATGGCAGTACCAACCCTACCTTTACCATTACCCAGTCGGGTAAATATTGGGTGGCAGTTAAAAAAGGAGACTGTATTGTAAGCGATACTATCAATGTAGAATATCGTTTGGTAGGTTTTTCGCTGGGGCAAGACCGGGTACTATGCGAGGGAACCACTGAGTTTATTGATGCTTATCAAGTAGGCGCCACTTATGTATGGCAAGATGGCTCTACCAAACCCTATTACTTTGCCGATAAGGTAGGTACCTATTGGGTAGACGTTACTTTTGGCACTTGCTCGGTGCGCGACAGCTTGCAAATATTGCCTCCTGTGGTTGATTTTGGTGGCGCAGAAACCAGTGTATGTGCTGGGCAAACTCTAGTATTGGATGCTACCTTGCCAGGAGCACTGGGGTATGTATGGAGCGATGGCACCACCGATGCTACCTTGAGCGTAACCAGTGCAGGTACTTATTCTGTAACTGTTCGGTTGAACAACTGCGAGGCAACAGGTAGTATTAAGGTAAGTTTTATAACTCCTCCTGACGCCAGCCTAGCTACCCGCAACGATACTATTTTGTGTACAGGAGGTTCGCTGACCTTACAACCCAAGGCGGCCATTGATGGCATCAATGCTACTTACTTGTGGAGCGATGGCAGTACCAACCCTACCCTTACTATTACCAACCCTGGCTTATATTGGGTAGCAGTAACCGAAGGCATCTGTACTGCCCGTGATACGGTAGTAGTAAACCGTGCCAATTGTAACTTGTATGTACCCAATGTGATTACACCCAATGGTGATGGTAAAAATGACACATTTAAAATTCCAGGACTAGACCCATCCGGCTGGAAACTCATCATTAGTAACCGTTTGGGCAATGTGATTTACCGAAGAAATGACTACCAAAACGATTGGAACGGAGGAAGTGCCCCCGCAGGCTTGTATTTTTACTCGCTTACTTACAAAGACACTGGAGTGAGTTATAAAGGGTGGATAAAAATTATGAAGTAACCAAGCTTACACCGATTGAAGCAGACCAAACAGTGTACTATTGTTCAATACTTGCTGTGAAGACTCATTTTGAGTAAAATCTCTGGACAGATGACCTTCAAGTCTCTACATTATTGTTAACTTCCCGTTTTCAAAACATAACCTATACTCACCTTTCATGAAGAATATCTTACTTTCTCTGTGTTGGTTTGCTTTATTGCCTTTATTTGTGCAGTGTGGCGGTGCCAAAACGAAAAAAGCCCAGCAATTAGAAGAAACCTTGGACAAAGCCAATAGCGCATGGGCAAAAAACGATTATAAAAACGCTCAAATATATTATACACAAGCTGCCAAACTAAACCCCAAGGATGTATACATCCAAAAACGATTGACAAGCATTGATTCTATTCTGGCCAACCAAAAGTTGGAAAAGAAGCCCATGGTAAAAAAAATATTGCCCGTAAAAGAATACGACTTTGAAGACAGTTTTTACGGGGGCTTTGCCAAGGTAAAGCAAGGCGATAAGTGGGGCTATATAAACAGGGAAAAACAAGAAATCGCTGAGCCACAATACGACGAAGCCGCCCACTTTAGCCACGGGTTTGCCAGGGTGTCGGTCAAAGATAAGTACGGGTTTATAGACACTAGCGGCAAAGAAATAGTAAAGCCAATAAAGTACGAACAAGCGGGTAAATTTGGTAAAGAAGGACTTGCCTTTGTAATGAAAGAAGATAAATATGGTTATGTAGATACTACTGGAAAAGAAGTGATAGAACTGAAGTATGATTGGGCAGGAAACTTTTCTGAAGATCGCGCCAAGGTGTCCTTGGGCAACAAGTTTGGCTTTGTAGATGCCAAAGGCAAAGAGGTAATTCAGCTGGACTACGATGCGGTACGTAACTTTAAAGATGGAGTAGCTGCTGTATGGAAACAGCGCAAGTGGGGCTTTGTAGACATCAATGGTAAAGAAGTAATTCCTTTTAAATATGATCGGGCAGAAGACTTTCGCCTGAAAAAGTATAAAAACAAATACAATCAGGAAAAAGAAGAGATGCTTGCTTTGGTAGTACTAAATGGTCAAACATTTTTTATCAACAAAAAAGGTAAATGTGTGGTTGATTGTGACGAAAAGTGATTCAGCCTTCTTTTTTTGGCTAAAAACCTTAGTTTTGTAAGTATATCATCATTTTAACGCACAATATATATTGTCTTATTCACTCAAAATATACGGTATACTGTTCATAAGCTTTTGGCTTGCTGTATTGGGGCGGGTAATGGCGCAAGACAGTACCACAAGTGCCCCTCAAAAAGTGCCTACTTTTGACAAAGCTAAAATTCAAAAGTACAAAGATGATCCACGCTTTCAGTACAAAGAAGTACAGAAACCTGCAAGCCCCTCTGCCCTTTACAGACTCAAAGAGTGGCTATGGCGTAACTTCTGGGAGCCATTGAGTGACCCCGACAAACACCCGATTGCAAGTAAAGTGTATTATTTATTAATTGCACTGATTCTGTTGTATGCGATTCTTAAACTCATCAATGCCGATTTGACGGGAATATTTCGGAGAGAGCCCTCCAATAAAATTTCTTTTACCGAAGTGGATGAGAATATCCATGAGATGAATTTTGCCCAACTGATCAAAGAGGCAAAAACTAAACAGAACTACAGGCGTGCCATTCGTTTGCTATATCTCCAATCGCTCAAAAAATTATCAGACAAAAGGTTGATTCACTGGGAAATAGACAAAACTAATCAGGAATATGTGCAAGCACTGCAGGGCGACTCACTGAAGTCAGACTTTCAGGAACTGACAGTGAGGTTTGAATACATTTGTTATGGAGACTTCCATATAGACCGCAATTTATTTACACAAATAGAGCCTCTGTTTGAGCAGTTTAATGCGCGTATAAACCAAACCAGGTCCAAACCAACCCATATATAAATGCTATGAAAAAACAGAACTCAGTATTTATGTTGTTGATTGTGGTCATACTAATGATACTTATGTTTGCCGAGTATGCCCAACCCAAACGTATTAACTGGAACCCTACCTACGCTTCTAGCGACCAAAATCCTTATGGCGCCTATATATTGCACCAAGAACTGGCAGAGGTGTTTCCTGCCCAAAAAATAGAAACTAAAGAACGTACTATTTACGAAAGTCTCAAACGCGATTTTAAGGCACGTACTCACCTAGCACAAGGTGATGTAAACTACCTCTTTATCAATCGGTTGTTTGACCCTAACCCAACTGATTTTAGAATACTAAAAAAATTTGTGAACAATGGAGGAGAGGCTTTTATTTCGGCCAGATTGTTTAACAAAGCTGTGGCAGACGAGCTGGAGATTAAAACCAGTTACTTTTTCTTAAACACCAAAGATTCAGTATCATTAAAACTCACTCCCCCTCACCCTTTTGCCAACCAAACCTACTATTTCAAACCAGGGACGGTTACAGAGTATTTTGAAAAATACAATAAAACAAAGTCAAAAGTATTGGCAGTCAACAGTCGCAACCAACCCATATTGATTAAGTACCCCCATGGCGACGGTCATTTTTATATCAATACTACGCCATTGGCTTTTGCCAATTATCATATGGTGTTTAACAACAATGCTCATTTTGTGGCAGGTATACTTAGCTACTTGCCCAGGCAAACAGTGTTTTGGGATGAGTATTATAAAGAAGGGCGTATTCATGACAACAACCGATTGCGCTTTGTATTTAGCCGAGAGTCGTTGCGTTGGGCCTTTTGGCTAACTGCGGTAGGTTTGTTGTTGTTTATCATTTTCGATGGACGCCGCAAACAAAGGGTCATTCCTATCATCAAACCTTTGCCTAATACCACGCTGGATTTTACCAAAACTGTAGGGCAATTGTACTACCAACGACGCAACCATAAAAACATCGCAGAAAAGCGTATTACTCATTTTCTGGAGTTTGTACGCACCCATTTATACTTGTCTACTGCCCAATTTGATGATGATTTTTTGAATAAACTTGCTGCCAAAACCAACGGTGATCGACGCGAAATAGCCACCCTGTTTAAACTGATTAAACAAGTAAAAGCCAAGTCGGTTATTTCTGATACCCAATTGTTGTACCTGAGTAGCCATATAGATAGGGTAAAGGCTGCTTACGAAGGCAAAGACTTGAGTAAAGTAGAAGAAACCAAAGCCTCGAAACAATTTAATAATCACATTATTTTTGGCATTTTTTGGCTCTTAATGGGCAGTGCAGCGGCATTGTCTTATATTATGACTTCAGGTGGTGATATGCTGTACCTGTTTTTAGGCGTTGTGGTGTTGGGTATTGTACAAATTGCCTTTGGAACATCGCAACAAGCCAAAGAAAGAAGCAACCGAATAAGGTTGAGTAGGGGTAAAAAGCCTTTAAAGCAACACAGTTTATAATGCCCCCTCTATAGACTTATGAACAAAACCAGGCGATCATCGACCATATTCCAAACATATCGTTTCTTGAAAAACCCCTTAGACCTAAAGGTTTTGAGCTTTTATCGTTAGAGGAGTTATTTGCCCACCCCCCCATCAACCACGACCCTTATAAACCTCATCGGCTTGATTTTTTCGCCATATTGATCATTAATCAGGGAAAAGTTTGTCATTATCTTGACTTTACAACTTATGTTTTGTGCCAAGGTGATTGTTTGGTGATTTCGCCAGGGCAAGTACACGCCTTTGATCCCCAATCAACCTACAAGGGGCACCTGTTGCTATTTACTGAAGCATTTTTGCTTAAGTATGTAGCTCAATCAGCATGCGTCAAAATAGCCCAACTGTATAAGTGCCCCTTAAGCTTATCTTTTTTTAGTTTGCCGGAAAGCTCAAAACTAGTGACCACCATCAGCCAAGTCTTGATGGATACCGAAAAATTTGCTCAAACCGATATTATTGGGGCACACCTATCTATTTACTTGCTCAAGCTTGTTCAGCTTAACCAAACACAAGCATTGGTTTATCGTTATGGCAGCAATTATGAATTATTCAACAGGTTTAACCAACAAGTGACCCAATACTTTCACCAAAGTCGCAATGCTAAAGATTATGCCCTTGAGTTGGCAGTCTCTTACAAACACTTAAATGAAATATGTAAACAATTTACCCAAAAAACTGCCAAGGCATTCATCGACGATGTAGTAGTATTGGAAGCACAACGGCAGCTGTCATCCACGACTAACTCTATCAAAGAAATAGCCTTTGCCTGTGGGTTTGATGAACCTACCAATTTTTTAAAATACTTCAAGAAGCATACTGGTAAAACCCCTGCCAATTTCCGGGCTAAATACCCATAGGTAATACATTTACCATAGAAACACATCCTTTTACCTTTATTGCTCTTGGTTTTTGCCTGACCTTTGTACCTATACAAATGAGTCTTTAACAAATTAGGGAGCAATTAAAAAATAGGATACCCTTTCTTTGCTAGCTACTTTATTCTGAGACACGGCACTTTTTAAAGTCATAGCAGAGCTACGGTTGCAAACTGAGGCTACAGCTTTGCTGTGCCGAGTTTATAAATCCCCCGAATCAAGTTCGGGGTTGTGAACTGAACTTGTTTCGGGGCTCTGCCAAAGGCTAAAAGTAACAAAGTCTCGGGGCAAAAGAGCAGCTACAAAATGGGTAGGTTATTTCTTGTTTGATCCCTTAACACCTGTAAGATATGAAAATAGCCGTAACTGCCGCCAGTGGAAAATTGGGAACCGCCATAGTAAAACAACTTATAAAAGATATAGGCAAAGACAATGTGGTAGGAGTAGCCCGTACCCCAGCAAAAGCCAAGCATTTGGGGGTAGAAGTAAGGTCAGGTGACTATAATAGCCGTGAACAGTTCGATATTGCCCTTAAGGGAATAGATACAGTATTGATTATATCGGGAATGGATGTGCCTGAAAAACGCATAGCACAACATCGTAATATTATAGAAGCAGCCAAAACCAATGGGGTCAAGAAAATAGTATATACCAGTATTGTAGGTGAAGAAGCAAAAACCGCTTTTAGCCCTGTTGTAAAGAGTAATCGCCAAACAGAACAGGACACCCAAAATTCGGGGTTAGATTGGGTAATAGGGCGAAATGGTCTATATATAGAACCCGATTTTGAGTACCTTGAGCACTACATCAAGGCAGGTGAGATAGCCAATTGTGCAGGAAATGGTCAATGTGCTTATACCAGCCGTAGCGAGCTTGCCGTTGCCTATAGCCATCTGCTACAAGAAGAGCAGCACAATGGTCGTGTATATCACCTGGTGGGAGAGCCTATTACTCAAACACAACTTACCGAATATATTAATCAGGTGTTTGGTACCAACCTATCTTATCGGCCTATGACTACCAAAGAGTATTTACAAGAACGTAAAACGGCTTTAGGTGATTTTATGGGAACAATCATTGGTGGTATTTACAATGGAATCCAACAGGGAACCTTTAACCCTGAGTCTCAATTTGATCAGGCTACTGGCAGACCTCACCTTTCAGCCTTGGCAATGGCTCAGGCTTTCAAAAAAGCACAAGAAGCCCTGGTGTAAGCGCACCACCTGCATAAAACAACAAAGCCTGAAGTTGTATTCACTCCAGGCTTTTGTATGCATAAATTTGCTTCACCTTTACCCCTGAAAAAACTCTTTCATTCTTTCAAAAAAGTTTTTATCACTTTTCTTAGGGTTAGGCGTAAAGTTTTTAGCATCACGCAACTTCTCTAAAAGTTCTCGCTCCTGCTTGGTCAGGGTTTGTGGAGTCCATACATTGATATGAATCAACTGGTCGCCCCTGCCGTACCCCTCAATGTCTTTGATGCCTTTTCCGCGTAAGCGCAGTATTTTACCACTTTGGGTACCAGGTTCTACTTTGATCTTTGCCTTACCATTAATCGTAGGCACCTCTACCGATATACCCAGCGACACATCTACAAAGCTTAATTGCAAATCGTAAATTACATCAGTACCACGTCGGGTTAGATGCTCATGAGGAGTTTCTTCTACTACAATCAATAAATCGCCTGGCACACCGCCACGAGGGGGTACATTTCCTTTACTCGACATAGACAACTGCATACCCTCGGTCACCCCAGGAGGAATGCTCACTGGTATTACTTCTTCTTCGAGCTGGCGACCTTCGCCACTACAGGCACCACATTTTTCGTTAATGGTTTTCCCCTCTCCATTACAGGTAGGGCAAGTACTGCTAGACACCATTTGCCCCAGCATAGTGTTCACTACCTTGCGCACCTGACCAGAGCCATTACAAGTACCACAGTTGTCTAGTGATGAACCATTTTTGGCACCATTTCCGCCGCAGGTCTCACAATTGGTATACCTTTTTACTTTTATTTTTTTATCTACACCCTCAGAAATTTCTTCCAGAGTAAGTTTAAGCTTAATACGAAGGTTAGAACCACGGCGAGCACGTGCTCCTCCCCTGCCTCTTCCGCCACCGCCAAAGAAGCTGTCAAATGGGCTGCCGCCACCGCCACCTCCTCCAAAAATATCGCTAAATTGAGAGAAGATGTCATCCATATTCATTCCTCCGCCGCCGCCAAATCCACCAGCTAAGCCCTCATGTCCAAAACGATCATAACGCTGACGTTTTTCATCGTTGTTGAGCACATCATACGCTTCTGCGGCTTCTTTAAACTTTTCTTCGGCTGTAGAATCTCCTGGGTTTTTATCAGGGTGATATTTGATTGCCAGCTTGCGATAAGCCTTTTTAAGCTCATCTTTAGCAGCTCCCCTGCTTACGCCCAGCACTTCGTAATAGTCCCGTTTAGACATCTTTTTGTTGTTTTTGTTAGCTTCCCACTACTACTTTTGCAAATCTTACTACTTTGTCATGCAAGTAATAGCCTCGCTCAATTTCATCAATCACTTTACCTTTTTGGTCGTCGCTCGGCGCGGGCACTTGTGCAATAGACTCATGTTCTTCTACATCAAACACCTTTCCGATTGCCGACTCCATAGGTTTTAAGCCTTTATTTAACAAGGTCTTGCCAAATTTATCCTGAATTAGCTTCACCCCTTCTTTGATTGCCTCTTTGTCTTCTGCTTCTTCAAATGCTTTGAGCGCACGATCGAAGTCATCAAGAATAGGCAATAAATCTTTCAATAAACCTTCATTCGCCAATTTTATTTGCTCAATTTTTTCTTTGGCAGTACGTCGGCGGAAGTTTTCAAAATCGGCATACAAGCGTACATATTTATCTTTAGCTTCCTGTACTTCAGCCTCAAGTTTTGCTTGTGTATCTTCTTGAGGTTGGGCACTCGCTTCGGTATTAGTTTCGCTTGCGTCAGCACTTGTTTCTTCTGTAGCATTTACCTGTGCTTCCTGCTCTGTCAAGTTTTCACCATTTTGGTTGGTAGTGGCAGGTTCTTTCTCTGATTCTGAATTGTGGGTCATAACAACACTCAGTTTAATTCGTTTTAAGTCGGTTGCATAAAAGTCAATTTTTTTGCCAAAACCTGATTTATGACAAGTTGGCAGTCGCTCCATCTCCCTCATATATAGCCTCAAGGTATAAGCAACAAGTCACAAGTCCTTAGATACCGATGCATATCGGTGTCTGAGGCTGTCTTGCCAGCAATTATCGTTTTTCTTAACATGCGGGCTATTAAAATCGGCAGACAGAAACTTTTACAGGGACAAACTTCAAATCCTTAGATGCCGATGCATATCGATACTACAAGTCGCAAGTCCTTAGATACCGATGAATATCGGTGCTATACCCTCCGTAGAACTCATCACAGCAAACTGCCCCGATAAATAGGGTTTAGAAATAGATTCAGTCCATAGGCAACTGACAAATCCATAGCACATTCGTTTTCAGCAGATTATAAATTAGTTAGAAGCCAGCGCCACAGTCTTTCTTCTACTCGCTTTTAAATCAGGGCTTTTTTAGCAATTAAAAGCACTACCCTTGTCTCAAGAAAAGCTATATAAATTTAGCCGGCTAGTTTTGTAGGGGCAAAATCACCGTGTATGCCTTGTCGTTGGGTGTTTTCCAGGTTTTGAGCCACTGGTTATACTTACGCAACAAAGCAAGGTCTACCCTTTTTGTACGGGCAATCTGCTGTAAAGTGCTTCGGTTGCGTAAAGTAAAGTGTTTAAGTCGAGTAGGTGTGGCAATATAACGGCTAAGCGGCTGCTCAAACACTAACTTATGGGCAAGAAAACGCCTAATATACCAGTGCGTATTTCCATCAATTGTCATCATTTTCACTTTAGTTGGGCTATAGTTTACATACAAGCCTTCAAGGTACTCTTGGGTACCCGCAAAGCCTAGGTTATAGGACAAAAGCGTGTACATCCAGTTTTTGAAAAACAAGTGGTTTCGGTTCAAATAACGCGTGGCTCCATTGGTAGCTGTTACTATGTTTAAACGCTCGTCTACATTTTCATCTATTTGTATACCTACTTCCAACGCTGACTCTTCTTTAAACTGCCAATACCCTACAGCATTTGAGCTTGACACTGCATTGGCAATGAGCGAACTCTCTAAGATAGGCAAAAACCTAAAGTCACTGGGGATGTTTTCTTTACGAAGAATTTTTTTTATGATGGGCATATATACCTGAATACGCTCTAGTTTTTTCTGAAAAAACCTGGGGTGGCTCCTCAACTGATTCACTTCTGACTGGATCAAACGCTGGGCATAATCAGTAATTTTTAACTTTATACCAGCTACATACATTACCGCAGGCACATGAGGCGAGTTAGGTGCAGCCCTTTCCACCCTTCCGTGTGGCTTGGTGTTTACTGGTAAATGAGTCATGCTGGCAACCCCGTGGGCATGAGCAGGACGGATAAGTAGTTTTTTACCCGCAAACACGGTGTTATTCCTCATTTTGTTGAGGGTTCTTAATTTAGTGACTGATACGTTGTATTTTTTTGAAATTCGATAAAGGTTATCGCCCGATTGTACTGTATGAAATATTGCCGGATTTTTGTTGACAGGTACCGGACTGTAGGTAGTCAGTTTTCTGCCCGCCAAACGATGTTGAGGGCGGGTTTGGGTGCTCTTAGCGTATTGCCTGGTATGGTGTTTTTTGTAATTATTGGCCAGCAATTGGGTATGTTGCGAAGCAATTTTCAGGTGCCTGGGCACCGACATATACAGTTGTTGACCTGCACTGAGTTTGTTACTGTGTAGCCCGTTCCACTGCTTTACCTTATCTATGCTTACCCCATACAAACGTGAAATGCTATAGAGCGTTTCACCCCGACTTACCCGGTGTTTTATCTGACGATTTGCCAGAGGTTTGGTTGCCCTTGATGTGGGTGAATAACGCATCACAGAGGCCTTGGCGTAGCGTTTGGTGTGGGTAATTGCGTGAGAGTTGCCACTAGGCGATCGGGTAGGCATAGGGATAATCACATGGTATTTTCTACCATTGGGTATTACCCGCCCCCTAAACCAGGCATTGTAGTGTTGCACCGAGGCGGCTGGCAAACTAAACTCTTTGCCAATATGGTTAAAAGTTTTGTTATTAACCAAGTCATATTTGATGAGCGTCACTGCATATTGTTTTTTCTTGCTCAATGCACTGCTGTAGACACTCCAGGTAGCCAAAAAATTGACCAAGAACATAGGGGTATTTTTGTCAAGTCGCAAGGTCTTGCTGTGCTGTGAATAGTGATGTCGCAAAAAACGTCGAATTTGGTAAGATGACATTTCATAAGACAACAAAGTTTTGACCCAATGTTGGTTACGTTGGTATTTTTTACGAAAGTAAATTGCCAAAGCGTGGCTGGTCATTACAACATTGAGGCTTTCGTCTAATTGAGCTCCTACTCTGAGTCCCAGGAGAGGTGCCATTTCATGAGCATTTGCCCAAAACTTAATACTGTCTTGCAGTGGATTATTGACCAAGGCAAGGTATTTAAACGCGGCAGGTATTTTCAGAGGTCGCAACTCCTGATTAACCAAGGGTAGGTATAAACTTGCCAATGGTACTTGTTTTGTCAGGAAATAAGGACTAGCCCTGATTTGTTGTGCTTCTTTATTTACTTGTTGCCTGGCTCGATAGCTTAGTTCAATTCTAATGTCACCTATGCGAAAAGAACTCTGAATGGGTGTTGCCTGAGTTTGGTGAACAATGCTACAATAAAATCCCAATAAAAAGGTAGCCAACACCTTTTTAAAAAATGCCTTTAGAGTTAAATTTTTAGTCATTTTTGTTTAAATAAACCAATTTTGTATGATAGATCGTATGCGCCTGATTGAAGGATGGTTGTATAGCTTGGAGTGAAATTTTAAATTAAGTGTGATTTGGGTTAGGCATTTGTTAATATTACATTTGAACACACTATTTTAAGCCTTAAAATAGAATAAATCTAAAAAATAAAGGTGATTTTACCAATAATACTTAAAATAGACGATTTTTGTTGGCTATACAATGAAACACTTTAGCTAAAATCAACATTGGGTGTAGTAAGTTTGAGTATATCTACTCAATGATGCCATTGTTTTGGCTTACCAAACGGCGTTACTTACTTGTTTTTAACTCAGAAAATTCATTATGATAGAAATAGAAAATATTACCAAATCGTTTGGCGATAAAGATGTATTGAAGGGCATTAGTGGGGTATTTGAGCAGGGCAAAACCAACATGATTATAGGTGCCAGTGGTACCGGAAAAAGTGTATTACTTAAATGCATTGTAGGATTGTTGCGCCCCGATGAAGGCACAGTTAGTTTTAACGGACGGGAATTTGCCCGTGGCAATAAAGATCTTCAGCGCGAAATTCGACGCGAAATAGGCATGCTTTTTCAAGGAGGTGCTTTATTTGACTCTAAAACTGTAGAAGAAAACGTGATGTTTCCGCTGGACATGCTCACCAACGAATCGCGTAGCGACAAACTCGAAAGAGTACATTTTTGTTTGGAAAGAGTAGGACTGGAAAATGCCGCAAAACGGATGCCCTCAGAGATAAGTGGAGGCATGCAAAAAAGAGTAGGCATTGCCCGCTCTATTGTAATGAAACCAAAATACTTGTTTGTAGACGAACCCAACTCAGGGCTCGACCCACTCACCGCTATTACTATAGACAACCTCATTCACGAGATTACCACTGAATATAATATTACAACTATTATAGTATCGCATGATATGAATTCGGTAATGGAGATTGGCGAATATATTATGTTTTTGCATGAAGGATATAAAGTTTGGGAAGGGAGCAATCAGCAAATAACTAAAGCAGATGTAGACGAACTCAATAACTTTGTATTTTCAAATAAGCTATTGCGTGACTTGCGTCAACACTTATAGTACACTCCACCTTAGGAGGGGGGTCCTCTTCAGGCCAAAGCTTAAGGTGAATTTAAATTCTCAGTAGAATCTCAGGTAAACTGTATGGAACTTTTTACCTGACTTTAACATTTTGGAGGTGAACAAAAAAACAAGAAAGCGGAAAGATCAAGTGAAGCCAAATATTATCGTAATAATACCAGCTTATAACGAAGAAGCCTCTATAGCCAAAGTAATTGCCGATATACCCAAGGGGTTGACAGAGGAGGTAATTGTAGTAAATAATAATTCAACTGACCACACTGCTGAGGTGGCTCAAGCCGCTGGGGCAACCGTGCTCAACCAGCGCCAACAAGGATATGGAGCGGCTTGTCTGAAGGGCATTGCTTATGCAAGAGAAAAAAAAATGCCGCCAGAGATTGTAGTATTTATCGATGGCGATTACTCTGATTTTCCTCAGCAAATGCCCGATATATTGGCACCTATTATAGAACAAGACATAGACATGGTGATTGGCTCACGGGCATTGGGAAAACGACAAAAAGGAGCCATGATGCCTCAACAGATTTTTGGCAACTGGCTTGCTACCCGGCTCATTCGCTTGTTTTATGGTATGCGTTTTACCGATCTTGGCCCTTTCAGAGCCATTAAGTTTCACAAATTGCTGGCCATAGGTATGAAAGACGAAGACTACGGCTGGACTGTAGAAATGCAGCTTAAAGCCGCCAAGTATAAACTAAAAGTAACCGAAGTACCAGTAGATTACAAAAAACGCATTGGCGTGTCAAAGGTAAGTGGTACTATTAAAGGTACTTTTATGGCAGGCTATAAAATACTCTGGACTATTTTTAGGTATTTGTAGATAAATCCAAGACACATTTAACTCTTACCATTTTTTTTAGAAAGAGTCCAAGAAGATGATAGGTGAGTTTTTTTTTCGTATCACAAGAATCTCACTTGCAATCGGAGGTGTTTTTTTGGCATCCGCAGGGTCGTAAATAAATTTAAAATCACCATAACGGATAAAGTCAACAATATAATCTCTATAAAAAGGGTATCTATGTTGATCATACTTTTTTCTTTTTACCTCTTCTTGGTTTATTTGTAAAAAAAGACCTTGCAAATCTTGTGATGCTATGACTTTTTCAGGTCTTGAAACATAGAAGTCAAGAGTGTCACCCTCAAGTATTGCTACCAATTTACTTTTATATTCCTTTTTTTTCAACCCATTGATAGGCACAAGCAATGTAGAGTCAGAGTAATTGATAATGTATCCCACCAAGTTAACTTGTGGAGGGATGATATTATTTACAAGACTATCTTCCTCATAACTATCTACTTGATTTTGATAAATCATTATCATCACTTGCCCCTTTTTGACCTGACTACAACCAGCACTCGTCAAAAAAATAACAACATAAAATAAAATTATTTTAACGTTTCCTTTGTACTTCATATTTTTTTGCCCTTTCTAAATAATCTTTTCTAAAAGATGCTGGTACTTTCTTCCAGGTTGAATGATTTCTTTGCAAGTCATACGCCTTATAGTGAGTGCCGTTAGGGTCATATTCTTCTTTGTCATTAAAGCCAAACCCCTTCACTCCATGACCTAGAAACTCATGGATTCCCAATGTGTTTTGCGCACCTGATACTGTATTCAAGTCTGCATTCACAGAACCACTCCTGGCTACAATTGTCACTTTGATTACACCAGTTCCTTTATCTGTATAACCTTTATTTCTAGGAAGCCAGAGAGCTGAATCTTTTCTTCTATCTGTATTTGCTACCCCTGCACCTCGAGAGGGGTTGTTATAACCTCCAGGCTTCAATTTATAGTTGGTGCTTTTACTGGACACAACCGTACCATTATTTACCGACAGTTCACCGTTATGCAATAGTTTTATGTTAACTTCTGGCATAGCTGCTATAATAGGCGTATATATTTTTGAGATGACTTGAGATGAAAGCTTTGTGTTATTAATAAGCGTAGCAAAGCCCAAAAGATAAGCTGCTGCTTGTTTAGGCGAGGTAGCAATATCTTCAAACCATTGTGTTCCATATCTTTTTTGTGAATGAGCCCTGGCTTTAGTAATAGTTTCTTTTTCTACAATTTTTATATAATCAGTTTTACCATCACCACCTTGTGTTATATAATTTCCGGCAGAGTCATAATATCTATCAGACAACCCACTCTTGCTATCATATTTACCAAAGATGTTTGCCGACCTAAACTCAGAATGCCTGCTGTCTTGTCTGGCTAATGCAGACCTCGCCATATCTTCTTCATTGTGCACCTTACTCCCCATCACATTCATCATCCTACCCACAGCTTTCGCGTCCTTCGTACTCGAACGAGTGGCGTATTCCTTTTCTAACTTTGTTTGTCTTGACCGCATAATGTAAGTATATTGGGGTGGTTTGAACTTGTATCAAAATACGAAAAAAATGGAGGATTCGACCAATTTTGAGGAGAATTATCAAGTCTTGCAACACGAGCTTGCCTGGGCGGGTAATGTGTTTCAGCAGCAATTGCAGGCAAATGCTGCTATATTACTGGAAAGCAACTCATTGTTTGACCAAATAGCCGCAGAAGAAGACTGGAAACTGACAGAGGTAGGCGAAGCCCTGACCGACGAAGAAATTGCCCAACTCTACCGCCGCTATGGGCAAAGCGATATCCCCATTGAGCCTATACCCATGCCCGACTTGAATCAGGGCACAGGAGCTTATGCTGAGCTTATTCGCAAATTTGATTTTGACCAAACCGAACGTTTAGTGCTTGCTCTGGCACTCTATCCCCATGTATTACCCGATGTACTCGACCACTGGGTAAAAGCCCTCAAAGATAACATTGCTCAGTTGCCAGGTAATATTGGGCTTGCCTACCCTCACTTTTTGCCTACAGGCAAAACCGCTTTATTTTTATTGGCAGGGTTTGACTATCAGCAACAGCTCTTGCTTCAGCACCAACTATTTGCCCCTGGTCATCCATTTACCCAGGCAGGTATTCTTGCTTTGGGCAAAGTGCCTAATGATGAACCCACCATCAATGGTACGCTGGTAATGGTCCCAGAATATTTGCACTTACTTACTTCAGGCAAGCCTTATCGCCCCGCATTGAGCCATCGTTTTCCAGCACAGCAATTGACCACCCAACAAAGCTGGAAAGACTATGTTTTGCCTCCAGGTACTCAGGCTCAAGTAGACGAGTTGCTCGCCTGGACCACACACTACCACACACTACGCACCCACCCATCATTTGGGACAGATAACAAGGGCTATAAGTGTTTGTTGTATGGACCATCAGGTACGGGCAAAACGATGTTGGGCAGGTTATTGGCACAAAAAACTGAGAGGGAAGTGTGGCGAATTGACATTAGTCAGATGGTAAGCAAGTTTGTAGGAGAAACATCAAGAAAAATTCGCCAGGTCTTTGACACTGCCCGGCATTATGATCATATTTTATTTTGTGACGAGGGTGAGGGCTTGTTTTCTAACCGTAGTGCCTATGCCAGCACTGCTCAAGATACTTATGTAAACCAAGAGGTGGGCTATTTGCTTCAGGCAATGGAAGATTACCCTGGCATTTTGCTGGTAGCTACCAACAACCTCCAAAACATAGACCAGGCTTTCATGCGTCGGTTCAACACCTCTATTCAATTTCGTTACCCCAATAAGGCTTGCTTGCTACAGCTATGGCAAAAGGCGTTGACACCTTTTGAGCTGGCGCCTGGCATTGACTTGTCTTTCATTGCTCACACTCAGGCAAAAGCCAGCCTATCGCCCAACGAGACGCGTTCCCAACCCGTTACAGGAGCACAAATTATGGCAGTTAAAGATTTTTTGGGTATTATGGCACTCAAGCGCAATCACTGGAAAGTATCGCCTGACGACTTGTTAGAGGCCTTGCAACAAAAGCAGTTTTCTGTGAAAAATTTACGCCCGCAATTGTTGGGCAAGGTGCATTAACAGATACCAACAACATCGAGGAGTCAATAAATAAGCTGTACCTTCTAAAATGTGAGCCGTATTTTTTGTAACCAAGGAACAAGTTATAATTAAATATAGCCAAACAATGTGGTGATGACTAACCCCTGCTATCTATGAGCAAGATTATAGTACCAATATATACCTAATCTATCTGGACAGAACCACTACTTATTTACTAGCCAACACCCCCATTATTTCTTCTTGCATTGCCATCGTATGGGCATATCCTGCCTCAAACATTTCGTCTACTCTTTTGAGCTCAAAAGTAGTATAGTTACCAAGTGCGGGAGGTTCTATAAATACATCACATTGCTTGATCTGTGATTGCATACCTTTGTGTCCAATCATAATCATAGTACGTTCCAGCACTTTTCGGGTAGACTTTATTGGCTGTTCTATATCTATAGGATTGCAATGTACCCCTATACGAAAATCACAGTTTTTGATAGGTTCAGCAGGCATATTATTTACCAGGCCACCATCTACCAACACTCGGTTGTTGTAATGAATGGGGCTAAACATGACAGGAATACAAGACGATGCCATTAATGGTAATACTAGGTTGCCTTGGGTAAAATACACCAACTCGCCAAGGTGAATGTCAGAAGCAGCCACTGTTAAAGGAATTTTCAGTGCTTCAAACGAGTTGTGAGGCAAGTACTTGAGTAGCAAAGGTTCAATTTTTTCGATGTTGAGCAAACCACGGCTAAACTTGGGGCGGACAAAACGTAATAGTTTTGCTGATTTTAGTATTTCAAGGGTTTCTTTAGGGGCGTAACCCTGGGCATACATGGCTCCCATGATAGAACCAGAGCTTACACCTACAATTTGATTGATTTTTATACCCATTTCGTCCAGCGCCTGCAATACGCCCAAATGCCCTACTCCACGCAAACCTCCCCCTGACAAAGTAATGCCTATTTTCATTGTAATATTTTTTAGTTAATAGTTGAATCAGTAGTTGATAGTCTTCACAAGGACAAGTCTTTAGAATACCAACCATCAATTACTGACTATAAGAAATCAACGTAATTTTTGGCAAAAAAAATAGTGTAAAACCCTAAAGTTTTACACTATTTTTATTTTTTAAACTATAAAGAGTACTACTCTTGTACTTCACCCATTCCACTAAACTTCTCTATTCGCCGATTGACCAGCTCTTCGGTGGAAAGTTTTTGCAATGCTTTGATTTCTTTCAAAATCACTTGTTTTACAGTCTCATAAGTAGATTTAGGATTAGCATGTGCCCCTCCTAAAGGCTCGGGAATAATTTCATCTATTAGTTTGAAGCCCTTCATATCATCAGCAGTAAGCTTCAATGCCTCGGCTGCTTGTTCTTTGTAGTCCCAACTACGCCATAAGATGGTAGAGCAGTTTTCAGGAGAAATTACTGAATACCAGGTATTTTCCAGCATCATTACTTTGTCGCCTACTGCTATACCCAAAGCTCCACCCGATGCTCCCTCGCCAATCACAATGCATATCACAGGAACTTTGAGAGTAAACATCTCTTTGATATTGCGCGCAATCGCCTCAGCCTGCCCTCTTTCTTCAGCCTCAATTCCAGGAAAAGCTCCCGGAGTATCGATCAAGGTTACTATAGGTTTATCAAATTTTTCAGCAAGCCGCATCAAACGCAATGCTTTACGGTACCCCTCTGGGTTAGCCATTCCAAAGTTTCGGTATTGCCGTTGTTTGGTATTGCGCCCCTTTTGCTGTCCTATAAACATGACAGTTTGTCCGTTTACATCACCAAAACCACCCACCATTGCCTTATCATCAGCAATGTTACGATCACCGTGCAACTCTACAAAGTTGTCACACATCTCGTGGATATAGTCCAAAGTATAAGGACGGTTTTGATGACGAGACAGCTGCACCCTCTGCCAACGGGTGAGGTTGGTGTAGGTCTCCTTCTTTACTTTTAATATATTTTGTTCGAGCACTTTGATAGCGTCTGCTACATTGGCATCACTCTCTACCGCAAGTTGTTTCATATCATCCAACTTTTGCTCTAGTTCCGCAATGGGTTTTTCAAAATCTAAAAGCATAATCTCTTTTTTGGTTTGCCTCAAGGTGAGCAAAGATAGTTGATAAAAAAGTGATGCCCAAAGAAATGTAAGTTAGTTTATCTTTTTTGTCATTGCTTATACAAACATAAATAACTGAAAATCAGATAATTACAAATATTTCAAAAACAGCGCCCAGTTATAAAAGTTCTATAATGAAAGTTAAATAGGGGTGTTTTTGGGCACATTTATCAAAATAAAAGCCCTAAATCGGTAAATATCGGGACTTAACTTACGTATTCAGTAAAAGAAATATGAAAATATGTATTTTTACACTTAAGTGGGTTTTCAATTCGTTGTTATAACCTATTCAACACTCATCCCTGCATAACTGAAAACGATTTATATATCAATGTCAAATATACGTATTACCTGGGTCGCATTATTTGCTGTAATAGTATTGCAAACATCTTGCGCCAAAATAGATGAGGTGTCTCCAGATAACACCGGAACAGACACTACTGCCACTGCTGGTGGAACTGCACAAAAAGATGCTATTCTCAAACTTTATAATGAGGAGTATGTACCCTCCATTCTTACCGAAATCGGTTGGAGCGGCAATGTAAGTAACTGTAATGCAGGTATTACTCCTACCAATACTCAAAATAAGGTACTTCAACGCCTCAATTTTTACCGCAAGCTGGTAGGTCTACCTGGCAACGTGGTATTAAACGCCGAAAAAAGTAATAAATGCCAACAAGCTGCCTTGATGTCACGCGCCAACAACTCTCTTTCTCACTCCCCGCCTACTACCTGGTCGTGTTATACTGCTGACGGGCGTGAAGCCTCTGGCAAATCTAACTTATCGTTAGGTTCGGCAGGCTCTAGAGCAGTCGATGCCTACATTAGAGATGCTGGTTCAGGCAATTATTTTGTGGGGCATCGTCGCTGGATATTATACCCCAAGCTACAAGAAGTAGGTACCGGAGACACCGACCGAAGCAACGCTTTGTGGGTAATTGGTGACATAGGTCCTGTACCCTTAAATATGCCCGATTTTGTGGCTTACCCGCCCAAAGGCTTTATGCCTCAAGATTTAGTGTACCCACGCTGGTCTTTTTCTATTCCCTCGGCCGACTTTTCTAATGCCAAGGTAACTATGACTGATGCCAGTGGCAATACAGTAAATCTAACCCAAGAAAAACTCAACAACGGTGGATTTGGTGATCGTACAATGGTATGGGTTCCTGAAAATATAAACATTACCTCTGCCGATGATGTAACCTACAAGGTGAATATTACTGGGGTAAAGCTGGTAAGCGGCGAAACAAAAGATTTTAGTTATGAAGTAACTATTTTTAAAGCAAAATAGCCTGAAACCAAAAACAATCTCTTTATTATTTTATTTATATATTAAAGTCGGTGGAAACACCGACTTTTTTTTATATTTCAACAAATAACCACTCACTAAGAATTTAGACCTTATGCTATTAAAAAAATCTAATAAGTACTTAACTTCTTTTGTGTTCAGCATTGTATTCATCCACCTTGCACATGTGTCTATAGCCCAAGTTGGCAAGACAAAAATTTTTAGATACAATCAAACCGGAGGGCTTACCTCACTCGACCCAGCTTTTGCCAATAAAAGAGCTAATATCTGGGCGGTTACTCAGCTTTATAATGGTTTGTTTCGTTTTGGAAGAAGCAACCGGGTGGCTCCTGACTTGGTAAACAAATGGGAAGTAACAGAAGATGGTAAAACTTACACTTTTCATATTAAAAAAGGCATCAAGTTTCATAACCATGGTGTATTTGCCAACCATGCAAGACGGGAGGTAGTAGCAGCCGATTTTGTGTATACTTATCGACGTATCTTAAACCCAGAAACCAAAAGCCCTGGTGTCTGGATATTTAAAGATAAAGTATTACGCAACTCTAACAACTCTATTTCTGACACTTGTTTTCGAGCAGTTGGTCGCTATAGTTTCAGGGTATACCTTCACCAACGCTTTGATCATTTACCCCAATTGTTAGCTATGCCATACACTTTTGTGGTACCTCATGAAGCAGTGACCAGATACGGCAAAGAGTTTGGCAAAAACCCCGTGGGTACTGGAGCTTTCAGGTTTGTACTCTGGAAACCCAACAAGTTGTTGTTGCTCAAAAAAAACCTCCTTTACTGGAAGTTTAGCTACGATGGTAAAAAGCTTCCGTTGATGGATGAGGTACGCATCTCGTTTATAGAAGATCGCAAAAAAGCCTTTAAAATGTTTACTCAAGGTAAACTCGATTTTCTAACTGGCACCATAGAGAGTAGTGCTGACCTTTTACTAGATGAAGATGGCACTGTCAAAGAAAAATGGTTGGGGAAGTTTACCGTAGAAAAGGCACCTTATATGAATACTGAATACATAGGGTTTGCATTTGAACACCCTGGCGAACAAAAGCTTTGGACAAACAAAAAGTTACGTCTGGCATTAAGTTATGCCATTAACCGCGAAGGACTGGTAAATAAGCTACGAAATCAAGTGGGTATTCCAGGGCACTATGGCATTGTACCCGAAGTTATTTCTTACAGTACTCGTGCCAAGGGTTATCGGTATAACATTGTAAAAGCACGTAAATTGCTGAAAGAAGCGGGTTACCCAGAGGGTAAAGGTTTGCCAACCATTACTTTGCATACTCACCTAGCCGACAAAAAACTGGCTGAATACCTTCAATCACAATGGCGTTATATTGGGGTCAACGTAGTAATTAACCGTCAAAAATTCTCGAAACATCAACAAAAAGTAGATGCAGGCAAAGCAGGGTTGTTTAGAGGCTCTTGGTTGGGCGACTATCCTGATCCGGAAAATTACCTGGCAATGTTTTACAGCAAAAACTTTGCTCCTCATGGGCCTAACAAAACCCACTATCAAAACCCTCAGTTTGACCAACTTTTTGAAGCAGCCCGTGCTACCCAAAGCTCATCTACCCGACACAGCGCTTATCGCAAAATGGATCAAATGATCATGGATGAGGCCGCAGTAATTGTACTCTATTACGATGAAAATATATGGCTTAAACAAAATAACATTGAAGGCTTGGAGACCAACCCAATGAATAATTTGATTTTGGAAGGTGTACACCAAAAATAAACATTTTATCAAGTTTTAATTGCACTTATCAAAGCATTTATTTGGTTGTATTAATTTTATTTAAATGTAACTTTTCTAATACACAAAAAGCTTTAAATTAGTCTATTACGTCAAAAAATGTAATATTTACAAGCATACGATTATTCCAATATTTTTTTAAGTTTTTTTTATTACAATGTAAGAAAAGATTAGAAAACTTTAATACATTTGTATCACTCTCAAATAGATAACCTAAGTCAAAAGTAAACTGATATGGATGCAAATAACAAAAGAATAGCGCTTGTTACTGGTGCAACTGGTGGTCTGGGTACTGCTATGTGTAAACAACTTTTTACAGACAACTACAGGGTGCTTGCTAACTATCGTAACCCTGAAAAAGCCGAAAAGTGGGCAGCTGAAATGAAAGCTGAAGGCTTTGAAATAGAAATGTTTTTGGGCGATGTGTGTGACTTTGATTCCGTTGAAAAAATGATTACCGAAATCAAGGAGAAAGTAGGAGTCATCGATATATTAATCAACAACGCAGGTATTACCCGCGACATTGCTTTTCACAAAATGTCAAAAGATCAATGGGACGCTGTGATTGGTACTAACCTTACCAGTGTTTTCAATTGTTCACGCCATGTAATTGCCGATATGCGTAACCAAGGCTACGGACGAATTATCAATATTTCGTCAGTAAATGGTCAAAGAGGACAGTTTGGGCAAGCTAATTATTCTGCGGCAAAAGCAGGTATCCACGGTTTTACCAAAACGCTGGCAATGGAAGTAGCCAAAAAAGGCATTACAGTAAATACCATATCACCTGGTTATATTGGTACCGATATGGTGATGGCTGTACGCGAAGATGTACGCCAAAAAATAATTGACCAGATTCCGGTAGGACGTTTGGGTGGCACTTTTGAAGTGGCACACTTGGTGTCATTCCTTGCTTCTGAAAATTCAAGCTTTGTCACTGGAGCCAATTATGCAATCAATGGTGGGCAACACGTATACTAAGAACTTACCATTTTATGTTGTAAGTAAAGCTAAAAAACTCGTTTAAGCCGCCAAATATTATATTTGACTGGTGTACTGCTTCAAAGTGTTACTCTGCAATACAAAGAACTGCCATTACACCATCTTGGTGTATACTTTTTAAAGGATATGCATAAAAAAACAGGCAATGGGAATTGCCTGTTTTTTTTATAATTAGAACTTATATTGATTACTTCTTTTTCGCTTTGGTTTTTTTGCTTTTTGACTTTTTAGCCTTGGCTTTTTTAGCTTTAGTTTTAGCTTTCTCTACTTTCTTTTCAGCTTCATCTTTAGCCTTTTTAGCCTCTTTTTTAGCATCAGCTATTTTTGCTTTCATTTTAGCATTTGCTTCTTTAGCTTTTTGTTCTGCTTTGGCTTGGGCTTTCTTAATTTGTTCTTTGGCTTTTTTCATTTTCTTTAGACTTTGATTTTGTTTTAATTATTGTAGCCTACTTCTATTGAAGTTTGACTACTGTTTCACTTTTTAGGGCTTGTGAAACAATGCTTAGCTGTAATTTTGATTACTAGAATAAAATTAACTTTTTTATTCTCTTCTGACTACTCTACCCTACTTCCCCCATAAAACTTCTTTTATGTCCAAATCATGGCGATTCGATCACCAGACGGGGGCACTCGCTACGGTGATAATGGTATTTTCAAGTGATTTTTTTACTGTTTTCCTTTTAGCTTGATGGCTAGTTTTGTAACAGGTGTCAATTATACAATCAACAATGGACAACACGTATACTAATCATTGAAGAAACTATACATACTAAATCACCCAGGTGAGTTCGACAAAAAACAGGCAATAGGAATTGCCTGTTTTTTACGCTTTTAGGGCTTGTTTTTATTATTTCTTCTTTGACTTTTTAGCTTTTGCCTCTGCTTTAGCTTTTTTAGCTTCTGCTTTTAATTTAGCCTTTGTTTTCTCTACTTTCTTTTCTGCGTCAGCTTTAGCTTTTTTGGCCTCTTTCTTGGCATCAGCTATTTTTTCTTGCATTTTAGCATTGGCTTCTTTTACTGCTTTTTCAGCTTTAGATTTTGCTTTTTTGATAGCTTTCTTCATCTTTTTGGATTTTATGTTCTTAAAATTTTATTTTGATTGATGTAGCCTCTTTTTCCTTTTTATTAAAGGTAAAGGTTTGGCTACTGTTTCAGATTTTACAGCCTCTGAAACCGGGTTAGCTATAATCTTATATATCTTGCTGGGTTACCTCACCGATAACCTTTAGTTCTATTTCTTTTACCAGGCTTGCTCTACTTACTGGCGCATCCACTACTGTACTAACAGCATTAGGGTTGATAGTATTTCAGGCTCTCCTATACTTTCTATATTGTAATGTCTTTGGTTACAGAAGCTTTACAAATGTATAGTGCCATGAATAGTTTTTTAGGTATTATACTCTCCTTATAATTATTGCTTGTTTTTCGGTCATTTTGTTAGATACTTTGACTAAGTGCTTATCAATCTTGTCACAAAATTAACAATTTATTAATGTAATAAAAATATTAAATTAACATTATTAATTAAGTAAATTACTTATCATTTAACCAAACCCTTACATGATGCCTCAAATAACCCACTAATCAGCTTTTCTCTATTATCAAAAATAAGCTTTTAAAAAAGTTATATGTTACTAAAATAACAACTCCGCAGCTTTTTTGTTCAAAAAAAATAAAATCAAGAGTTCCCCCAGAGCTGTTACTATCCCCTTTTATTAGCAACATCAAGGCTATTTATCATCCAAAAACAAAGGAGTCTTTCCGTTAGTAATAATTACTTTAGAATTGCCAGACCTCACCAATTCTTTCATCACTTCAATACTTCTCATCTGAAGTACTTCTTTTGTCAATCCGTTTGAAATGATTTTTTGAAAGTCTTTTATTCCTTCAGCCTCAATTCGCTTTCTTTTGGCTTCTTGTTGCTCACGCTGCAAAACAAACTGCATTCTCATAGCATCTTGCTCAGCAGCAAGTTTTTGTTCAATAGCTCTGGATACTCTCGCAGGTAAACTTATACTTTTGAGCAATACTGCTTCTATCAAAAAACCTCGCTTATCAAGTAGCTCTTTCATGCGCTCTTGAATTTTATTTTCTATTACTGACCGCTCTCCTGAATGCATATCTTTGGCAAAGAACCTGGCGCACACATCGGCAGAAGCCGATCTAAAAACTGGTAAGATGAGGGTTTTCTCATATCCATACCCTACATTTTTAAGTATGTTAGCCGCATCCTCTTTTTTTATGCGATAAAGTATAGATATGTCTGAAGAAATAGTAAGCCCTTCTTTACTTGGTAAATCTATTTTCAGCTCCATATTAATAGACCTGGCAGGGAGTGTTAACATTTTAGTGGTAAACGGGTTAACGGAATAAAGCCCAGGCTCTAAAGTTTGTGGCTTGACTTTGCCAAACTTAGTCTTCACCCCTACCATATCTTGCTTTACCACAACACAGGAACTAAACAGTAAGCCCATAATACTCAAAATAACTAAAGTGTATTGTCTCATAGTGTATATATTTAAGTTTCACTTCAATAAATAATAGTAATACTTGCAATTAAAATTGTGTTACTTTAAATATAACTTATACCAAGTGATAAAAGATTAAATTTTATACGAAAAAAAAGGTTTATTATACAAAATTGATGACTTGGCAAGAAAGGCTGAAAATAACGTCTCTATTTGCTGACCACAAAGACTACGGCTTTAGGGCACCCTTACTAAGGGACAACAAGCCTCTTACCCCACCCAATTGATAAAATAAAGGCTGTCCAATTGATTGGATAGTCGAGTAGGTCATTGGTTTACCCTGACCACTTCCAGGAAAAACTACATAAATAATCCCGTTTGCTACACCTCCAGTACGTGCATTGGCATTTATACCTAATAAACGCGCCAAAGCTATAGAACCTTCCCCTATTCTGGAATTGGCGCCTGTATCAGCATATATGGCATACGCCCAACGCTTGTTACGCGTGTTATACACTACTGCTACGTCACCCAACTTTACCCTTCCCCTTTGCTTTACCTTGGGAGGCAATACTATATAAGGCATTGTCTCAGCATTGACATACCTCCGCTGATCCCAGGGAGTGTACCTAAAATCCTGCAGACTGGTCATAGATACATAATAACCACTTTTCTGCACTACTGGTTTACCATTTTTTGTAGCAATTGCCCACCATTTCCCTCCTTTACCTGCGTGTTTCAAGTCGTCAATCCCAGTGTTTTTAGGGTGATAAGCCCTTGGCGAACCATCAGCGTCAATGCTCATACCACTGCCAAATAACAATGCCTGACAGGGTTGAATTTGCCATACTGTTTTTTTATCAATGACTAATAACTTTCTCAGAGAAGTATTTTTAACAAAAGGCAACCGAGTCATTGCACGTTTTTTTTGCTTTGGGAAAGTAGCCACACCCATATCAGGCAATATGTCAGGTACATTGGGTAGTAGGTTTACAAGAGGCTGGTTAGACCGTGGGTAAAGTTTGCCATAAGGTGTGGCTTCCAGAGTATCGGTTTGCTGTTTTGGCTGGCTTGAAGTGGTTGCTTCAGTGCAGGATACCAACCACCCTGACAACGTAATGAAATGAAATAACAGGGCAAATCTTAGAGGGTTCATATTTAAAAATACGCAAAAAAAATAGCTACCTATAAACCGAAGTCTATAAATAGCTATTCTTAAAATCATACGAAGTTATAAGCATACGCTAATATTCATCGTCATTGAAAAGGAAATCATCTTTTGTTGGGTAATCTGGCCAGATTTCCTCAATGTTCTCATAAGGTTGACCGTCATCTTCAATTTGTTGAAGATTCTCCACGATTTCCATAGGAGCCCCTGTTCGAAGAGAGAAGTCTATTAACTCCTCTTTTGTGGCAGGCCACGGAGCATCTTCTAAATATGAAGCTAATTCTAATGTCCAGTACATATATAGAAATTGAAAAAGGTTATTGTTCTACATCTATTTATTTTCAGATACTATCTGACAGAGAAATTTGTTTTAACAAATTCCATTCTTTTTTGACAAAAAAAGTAGTTTTTTTAAGCCTGTTGACTAAAATGTATAAATACGTTCTTTAAACAGGCTTTTTAACTACATTTTTAATTCATTAAGTCTGCCAATTCAGCCTCCATTTCTGCCAAAATTTGTTTTTTCACCTCAATTTTACGCTTCTGAATGGCAAGCGTGTTGCGAAGTTGGCGTTCATCTTTGTCTTGATAGCCACGATTATTGTTATAACGGTCGCCACCTCCACGGTTGTCGTACCTGTTGTTGTTATAACCTCCACCTCCACGGTTGTTGTTATAACGGTCGCCACCTCCACGGTTGTTGTTATAACGATCGCCACCTCCACGGTTGTCATATTTATTGTAACGGTCGCCACCTCCACGATTATCGTATTTGTTGTAACGGTCACCGCCTCCACGGTTGTCGTACTTGTCACGGTTATCGTATTTGTTGTAACGGTCGCCACCTCCACGATTATCGTATTTGTCGCGGTTGTCATACTTGTTATAACCTCCGCCACCGCGGTTGTCGTACTTATTGTAACGGTCGCCACCTCCACGATTGTCGTACTTATTGTAACGGTCGCCACCTCCACGGTTGTCGTACTTGTTATAACCTCCTCCGCCACCGCGGTTGTCATATTTGTTGTAGCGATCGCCACCTCCACGGTTGTCGTACCTGTTGTTGTTATAACCACCACCACGGTTGTCGTACTGGTTTTGGCTCTGGCTCAATTTGCTTTCAGCAAACTGTACATCGTGCTCATCACGACGAATCAATTCACGCATAAAACTAATTTTGATGCGTAATTGATCTTCACGGGGCTTATCATCAAAGTAAGGATACTTTCTTTTGATTACCCTCATGAGGTATTTTATCTCAAAAATGCGGTCACAGGCATTTCTGAACTGGCTACTCATGTGGCGATCAATGCCTTTGAATATGCCACTGATTCGCTTCCAGCTCATCAACAATTCCTTTGCCTGATCAGCACTAGAGTCTATGTCAGGATCTTCTAGCAAATCTTCAGCTCTTACACACATTTTGCGCACGATCATATCACGAAACTCCTCTGTAGGTGCTTCATCCTCGGCGTGCTCTTCGCGCAAGGCTTTGTAAGACTTATAACGCTTAAAGAAGTAGTCGTTGCTTTTCTTAAACTTGTCCCACATTTCTACAGCACGTTTGTGTGGAATTTTTCCTATGGTTTTCCAACGCTGCTGCAAATCACGGAACTGCTCAAAGGTCTCATCAAAACGATCAGAGTCTTTCATTTTTTCTACGCGATATACAATATCACGGTACATACGCACCCGGTCTTTTACCTCATTGTTTCTACTCTTGTAGAAATCTTTGCGTTTGTCAAAGAAAACCCTCACCATTTCGTTAAAGTCTTCTTCAATACTCTCCTGGAAGTCTTTCTTCACGGCTCCCGTTTTGATCCATTTGAGTTTTACCTCACGAATCAGCTCGGTAGCGTCGTTCCAATCTTGTACATCTTCCAGAATGTCATGAGTTTCTCTAATCAAAGCTCTCTTAATTTCGAGATTTTTGATTCTATTAACGGCAATCAGCTCTCTTAATTCTGCTTCAAGCTCGTCTAATTTTTTAAACAGGGCTACATAATCTCCTAAACCATCAAACTGTGCTAGATATTTACGCATATGAACAAGCTTCATTAAATATGAACCTTTGTTTTGCGCCTCATCTATCATAGTTTCAAGATCTTGCACTTTCTTTTTTGCCAGGTCAAATCTTTTTTCAAAGTATTTGATGGAGGCTTCTTCTGATTCTTTTACTTGTCCAATTTGTCTGTCTGGAAAGTCTAAAAAGCCTTTTAAATAAATCTCATTGCCACGAATGTAGCCATATTCGTGCGCTGTGGTATCGGTTGTGTTCATTTCTTCCATCGGCTAAGTTTGGCTTTTGTTATATTTTTCATAACGATCATTATTCGATAATTATGCAAGTTTAGTGAAATGTTCACCAAAAAATGCTTAATTGTTAGTTTTTAGAGTATTAGATGTAAAACTACACATAAAAGATGAGTAAAGAAACTATTATCTTTTCAATGGCAGGAGTAAATAAAATATATCCTCCTAAAAAGCAAGTTTTAAAGAATATTTATTTATCTTTTTTTTACGGTGCCAAAATAGGTGTTTTGGGGTTAAACGGCTCTGGTAAGTCTTCGTTGCTCAAAATTATAGCCGGTATAGACAAAGACTATCAGGGAGAGGTGGTTTTTTCACCAGGTTATTCGGTGGGATACCTCGAACAAGAGCCTCAACTTGACCCTACAAAGACAGTACGGGAAATCGTAGAAGAAGGTGTGCAAGAAGTGGTAGATTTATTAAAAGAATTTGACGAAATCAACCTAAAGTTTGCCGAACCTATGAGCGATGACGATATGAACAAGCTCATAGAACGCCAGGGAGTGGTGCAAGAAAAACTGGATAATGTCGATGCTTGGTCACTTGACTCTAAGTTAGAGCGAGCCATGGACGCTTTGCGTACTCCACCAGCTGATGCTACAATAGAACATTTGTCAGGAGGCGAAAAACGACGCGTTGCTTTGTGCCGTTTGTTGCTCAAAGAACCTGACGTGTTGTTGTTAGATGAACCTACCAACCACTTAGATGCTGAGTCGGTGCATTGGCTAGAGCAACATCTACAACAGTATAAAGGTACGGTAATAGCTGTGACTCACGACCGTTACTTTTTGGACAATGTGGCAGGTTGGATTTTGGAGCTTGATCGTGGAGAAGGTATTCCCTGGAAAGGAAACTATTCGTCATGGCTGGATCAGAAACAAAAACGTTTGTCGGAAGAAGAAAAGACTGAAAGTAAACGCTCCAAAACGCTGGAGCGAGAGCTTGAGTGGATACGAATGACGCCCAAGGCACGCCAATCTAAATCGAAGGCGCGTTTGAGTGCTTATGAAAAACTATTGGGAGAGGAAGCCCGCGAGAAGGAAGCCAAGCTTGAGATTTTTATCCCACCTGGACCACGTTTAGGCAACAAGGTAATTGAGGTAAATGGTGTGTCGAAGGCTTATGGAGACAAACTATTATTTGAAGACCTGTCATTTAACCTTCCTCCGGCCGGAATCGTGGGAATCATTGGTCCCAATGGTGCAGGTAAAACTACTTTGTTTAAGCTGATTACAGGCAACGAAACCCCTGATGAGGGAAGTTTTGAAGTAGGCGAAACTGTAGATATTGCTTACGTAGACCAGGAACACAATGACCTGAAGCCTGAGCACACCGTGTATGAAGCCATTTCGGGAGGCAATGAGATTATTCAATTGGGGAGCAAAGAAATGAACGCAAGGGCTTATGTAAGTCGCTTTAACTTTGCAGGAACCGACCAACAAAAAAAGGTAGGCGACTTATCAGGTGGAGAACGCAACCGGGTACACTTGGCAATGGCGCTCAAGCAAGGGGGGAATTTGATTTTACTTGATGAACCTACCAACGACTTGGACGTGAATACTTTGAGAGCCTTGGAAGAGGCCTTAGAAAATTTTGGTGGTTGTGCGGTGATCATTTCTCACGACCGCTGGTTCTTAGATCGTATTGCTACACATATATTGGCTTTTGAGGGTGACTCTCAGGTATATTGGTTTGAGGGTAACTACTCTGACTACGAGATTAACCGTAAGAAGCGTTTGGGCGACGAAGGTCCTAAGCGAATTAGGTATAAGAAGTTGACCTAGAATAGTCGCAAGCTAGTGCAATAGGCATTAAGTTGGTATAATATTAATATTTTTATAAAGCCTTTGAACTTCCACTTCAAAGGCTTTAACCAATGCTGATTATAACAATTGATATACCTTTCTATTGTTTGACAAAGCGTACTTTTAGATGTAAAGCTTGTCCGATTGATGAGTTGCCTTTGAATTTTAGAAAACCAGTTTTCAATAGGGTTTAACCAGGAACAATGCCTTGGTGTAAAAACAAATCTAATCCGATGGCCTTTGCCAAAAACTTTTTCCTACTCGCCATAGACTTTAAAATGCCTCTGCCTCTTTTTTTACCCAAATCTCCCCGAACACCTATTTGTTTTGCTACCCATTTGGTTAGAGAAGCAGACGTGTGGGTATTTAAATTGTCGGCAATGATGATTATCTCATCATTTGGTGGGTATTTCTCTATCGGCACCTTGATAAAAGACAAAAAGTCCTGTTCATCACGTGTATCCTGAAGCTGATGGTGAGAGATTGCTCCATTTTCTACATCCATCCCAGCCATTAGGCAGGTAGTACCATGACGCTTGTACTCATATTCCAGGCCTTGGCTGCCATTACTTGAAGTAATGATTCGTTCCAAGGCTTGGATTCCGCTCTTTTCATCTACACTTATTAGATGCTTGTTTAAAAGTGGTTGAGCAGGGTTGGTGGCTTCCAGAATCAGGTCGCAAATCATTACCACCCGAAACTTAAACCTTTCCCAATCATCTATTTTTGTGAGGACGAATTGCCCGATTTTTTTAAAATCTCACTCACATAGCGTGGAGAAATTTGTTGAACAATACCCATTTCCATAGCCAAATTGGCCAAAGCTTCCCGGTTCCAATGATTCAAAGGTATTCCAAAATCTTCGGGCTTTTTACAAGCCAATGCCACCAAACTCTCTTTTTCAGACAAACTAATGCGTGATGGGGTACCTGAGCGAGCCTCATCAGAAAGCAGTGAAAGCATCTTAGAAAGCAAAAGAGCATCAGTAGTCTTTTCTTCTAGCTCATAAGCACACAAATCAGCATAGTGAGACAACCAGCGATTACGCCACTTAGACACCGTCAGCACGTTAAGACTATATTCCTGATGTATTTTACGATTGCTCCAGCCATCAAAAGCAAGCAGTATAATACGAATGCGTTGTTCATAATGTTTAGGAACTGTTCGCTTATTGAGGTAGCTACTCAAAAGCTGATGCTGGCGAGTGCTAAGATCTAACTTGGCTAATGCTTTGCCTCTGTTCATTATTGTTAAATTTGGTTACCAACAAAAGATAGTAATTAATATTATATTTTTTTCATTCCAAGTGCACTAGGTTTGAGTTTATGAATGATCAAAAAACTACTTTTTGAACACCCGTACAGTGACTCTATGTTTGTCTGTGACAAGCTCAAGTATATATATTCCTGAGGAAATCGTAGAAGCATCAAACAACTTCTGAGATAGTGTATCAGTATCCAGCAAGCCAAAATCCTTTATCAACTGCCCCTGAAGGTTTAACAATCTTACATTTACTTTGTCCTGAAACAAAGGGTCTAATGTTACGCTGAATGTGTTGGAAAACGGGTTGGGATATACGTTGGTCAGTTCTCCGTCGGTACCTGTCAGCAGAAGACTAAATATAGCTGATTCTGTTTCGCCTGCTATGTTAAAAGCTACCACCTTATAATACAACGGGGTGTTTGGCGATTGACCGATGTCTGTATAGGTTCTTATGTCTGCACCAAGCGTTACTATATTTACAAAATTACTGCTGTCATCGATTGATCTGAGGATGTGAAAACCTGCTTCGTTGCCTGTTCCTGTTGTCTGCCACGATAACACTACTTCATTCAAAGTAGCCACTCCTGTTAGATTGAAAGGTTGATCTGGAAGGCTTACCACTTTCATCGATAAGCTTGCCGAGGTTGTGGATGTGGTTACACAGGGTTCACTCGCTGTCACAATTACCGATACTGTCTCACCATTTTTTAGGGTACTGGTTACATAAGTATCGTTGGTTGCCCCCGCTATATTTGCGCCATCTATTTGCCATTGGTAGGTAGGAGCAGTTCCTGTATTGGAGGGGGTTGCGGTAAAGGTGACTTGGGTACCTTGAACGATTTCATTATTGTTGGCATCTGAAGTGAGGCTCACTGCCGGAGCAATCGGAGTACTAATTGCCACCGCCAAGGCAGTCGAAATTGCACCATCTCCACAGGCATTGGTTCCCTTTACGGTCACATTGCCACTTGAGGCAGCGGTAAAATCTACGGTAATGCTGTTGGTGTTTGCACCAGCTACAATGTTTGCTCCGGCAGGCAAAGCCCAGGAATAACCCGTAGCATTGGCAATGGCAGGTACGGTATAGGTAACCCCGGTTTGGTTTTGGCACACAGTAGTGGCCGAACTTGTAATACTACCTGCACTGGCAGGTAAAGGGTTAACGGTCACGACTACCGCCGTTGAGGTGGCCCCATTTCCGCAGGCATTGGTACCGCTGACAGTTACATTGCCGCTTACTGCCGCATCACTAAAGTCTACGGTGATGCTGTTGGTGTTTGCCCCAGCTACAATGTTGGCTCCGGCGGGCAAAGTCCAGGAATACCCCGTAGCGTTGGCAATGGCAGGTACGGTATAGATAACCCTGGTCTGGCTTTGGCACACTGTAGTGGCCGAGCTTGTAATACTACCCGCCCCTAGTGGTGCTGATTGGCAGTATTTGGCGATGAAAATATCGTATTGCCCCTGGTTATTCAGGGGAGCAGTACCTCCAGCACTGGGGTCAAAGTCTGCATTAACCTCAGAAAAGTGTCCGGTAAAGACTATATTTTCCTGCCCATCCAGTACAATACCAGCACCGTTATTAGAATTGTCTCCTCCTATTTCATATGCCCACATATACTCTCCGTTGCTATTGTATTTGGCGGCATAAATGCTTGATGATGTACTACGGTTGGCACTTAGCAAAGTAGTACCTCCGGCGCTGGGGTCAAAATCTACATCGAATCCCTGAAAATAACCAGTGATATAGACATTGCCACTTCCGTCTACCGTCATACCTCTGCCAGAGTCCTTGTTTGTTCCTCCAATACTATGTGCCCACACATAATTGCCATTACTATCATATTTGGCAAAGAAAATATCTAAACTTCCATTACTGCTTAAGTTGGCAGTGCCTCCAGCGCTGGGGTCAAAGTCTACATTGGAGCTACTAAAAGCGCCAGTGATATAAACATTACTGCTCCCGTCTACTGTAATCACCCCGCCACCGTCATAAGCGGTTCCTCCAATCTTATGTGCCCACAGGTAATTACCATTGCTATCATACTTGGCAAAGAACGCATCTGCCTCCCCATTACTGCTTAAATTGGCGGTGCTTCCGGCGCTAGGGTCAAAATCTACGTTGGCACCCCTGAAGTCTCCGGTGATATAGACATTGCCGCTCCCATCTACTACAATGCTATTCCCATTCTTGAAGTCAAATCCACTGCCTCCTATTTTATGTGCCCACATATAATTGCCATCAGTGTCGTATTTGGCAAAGAAAATATCTATGGAGTTAGCCGTTAAGTTTGCTGTGTTTGTAGTACTTGGGTCAAAATCCAACGTGCCAAAAAAATTCCCAATAACATATACATTGTTACTGGCATCTACGGCAATGCCTTTACTACTGGTACCTATATTATGTGCCCATACATAATTACCATTGGTGTCGTATTTGGCAAAAAATCCAGTTCCGTCACCATCATTCAAATTGGCCACCCCTCCGGCACTCGGGTCAAAATCTACAGTACCATTAAAATTTCCGGTGATATATACATTGCCATTGGCATCTACGGCAATGTTTAACCCGTCGTCAGTATTTGTGCCTCCTATTTTGTGCGCCCATAGGTAGTCACCATTTTTTGTGTACTTGGCGATGAAAACGTCTATGACATCCGCGGTTAAGTTTGCCGTGTTTCCGGCACTTGGGTCAAAATCTACATTGGTACTGCGAAAATTCCCTACAACGTATACATTGCCGCTGGCATCTACGGCCACATCATTGGCGGCATCGAGGTCTGTTCCGCCTACACCAAGTGCCCACTCATAGTTTTGGGCTTGTACGCTGCATATGCCAACCCAGCATGACAGCAATAAAATCTTTTGTATTTGTTTTAGAAACTTGTGTGGCCTGAGTGATTGTACTTTCATGATATTAAAAATGGAAATGTGGTAGTTTTGATAAACAATAAGTAGCAGCAAGTCCTTAGATACCGATGAATATCGGTGCAATTAGCTACAAGTAAAGATAACTATCTCATAATATGATAGTTATACTTTCATATTAGGTATATTTAATTTTGTCTTGGTACATACAAGTATTAAAATAATTTGCAATAAGATTACTACTACACTTAAAAGTAGTGTAGGCTCAAGGGTTGAAAATATTGTGTCTGGAAGGCTGTCTTATCTCAAATGAAGCGTACATAAAGCTGCAAAGACAGTATTTACAAGCAACGCATTTTAGGAACAACGGCTTATATTTGGTATCACACAATGATAGAAAAGCGTAATTTGTAAATTCTCCGGGGCACACCATTGTAAGGCATCCTATTTTAATAAGACGAAGGAAAATGGTATGCTAATTTCGACAAATGTACCGCTTTTCTTTTTACCAAATATATATATAGCAAGAAAAACCCTCCAGTTTCGCATACCCTTTTCTGTTGGCCAGGTGAAATAATATTGAGCTGTGGTTGGTTTGGAAACCCTTCAGTTCAATAGACTCGCATTGGCAAAAACTGTAAAAAAGAGGAGTTTTGTTAAATGGGTGATTTTTTCAAACGAACGTTCGCAAGGTAGTTTTATGAAACTTTTTGCTTGCTTTTGTAGACTTTGTTATCTTAAAAACTTTATGATTTATGTATCATTCCAAGATTGCAAACTCAACGGCTATTTGTATTTTTTCTATCTTGCCATTGGATACTACTTCATGAACTTCACTTATTCTAAATGGAGAAGATAGGTTTAGCAAACGTTCAAAAAACTGGGATAATATGGAGCATGTCTTTTTTATAACAAAATTAATTAACTCCACCCAAACATGATAAAGCCACAAAAAGCCCTTGCTACAACAAGTAACAAGGGCTTTTTTATTTTTCCTGCTTTCAGGTATTAACAATCTTTAATCGGGCAAGGGATTCTGCCCTTGCGAGGAATTTTTTTGTGACGCTTACGGGTTTTGCGCTTGGCAGAGCGGTAACGTTTATGTCTCGACTTGGTAGTGCAAGACTCTACCGTTAGGCTGAGCGAAAAGCAAAACAACATCATGAGGCTATATTTTATAACTCTTTGAAAATTCATAGGGCGTTGATTAGTAAGTAATTTGACTTGGTTACTATCGACGACGCGGTTTCGACGAGAGGTTTTGCTTTTTGTGCTTTTTGGGCATCCACGGACGACGATCGCGATAAGGGCGACATGACTCTAAAAATAGGGGTAATACAAAGATTAAAATGAGTATATATATTTTATTTTTTTTCATTGCTTGTTGTTTTTTATTTTTCCTGTCCAACTTTATTCTCAAACGCTAATTTCTATATTTTGATAAACAAAGACTACATTTTTTTCAATTTGCTAAGGGTTACCTGACTATCTTGCTTGCCTTGCGGTAAAACTTCTTGAAGCCACGAAACTTTTGTGCCCACCAAAACCTTTCCAAATCTTTGTAACGCTTGGCTGGATCAATGTCTTGTTTCCAGCAAATTTTGGTGAGGCATTCGGGGCAAAACCATACAGGTTTCTTGTCTAGTTCCTGCAAGTGGTTGCTACCGCCCATGTTGCAATGATAGGCTATGCAATGATAAATACCCAACATGTGCCCGGTTTCGTGGGTGGCAGTTTTGAAAGTACGCAACAAGCATAAATTATAGTTAGCAGTCAACGAAGGATCCCCGAAACGGCTCATTGACCACACACCTACTTTATCGCTAAGCGATGCTTGCCCAAAGACAAAGTTCCATTGGGGAGCAGGGTATAGGTCTTCGCTGGTAAAACCTATGACCAAAGCAGCATCTTTGGGAAAGTTTTTCTTGAGCACCTCAGACAACAAATAGGTAGACAAGACTTGGGGCTGTTTGGTATGAGGGTTTTTGCGGCGAGCATGTGCTGGAATTTCTTGGGGGGAAATCAAAGGCAAAAACCTGACAGGCAACTGATAAAATATGTTCAGGTATTTGCCAGTTAGCTGTAGTATTTCCTGTTGTTTGTCATTGAACTTGCCAATGGGTTGAATGTAAAAGATATTGGCGGTGTTTTTTTTGGTCTTTCGCGCCAAAACACTGTATTGTTTAAAGCTTTGCCCCGTCTCTTTATGTAAGGTAAGCCAATCACGGTAACCAGGTTTAGGTACTGGTACATGTAAGTAAGCAGTTTTGCGTATTTTTTCATATAGCACATTGTCACTATTGGTGAGCTGTCCATAAGCAGCTTGCGCTGCAAAAATTATGGTGATCAACAAGTTACTTATTTTTTTTACCATTATAAAAAAGTGTTTCTTTCTAAAGAAAGTGGTCAATATTAACTCTAATAACTTGAGTTTACAGTTTTTACCTCCTATTATTAGGCAATACTATTCGTCTAATGATAGGCCAAGTTTATAAAATAACAATTGGGTAAAAGTAAAATACGATGAGTTACAAAATAAAAAAACCACTAGTTTTGAAAAACATCCTCTGGGCTGACTTTGTGGCAGGCTTTTCTACTGGTGTCATTGGACTTATATTTAGCCACCAACTTACCACTCTATTGGGTCTGCCTTATTTGTTTATTGTATGGGTGTCAGCAATTACGTTATTATATGCGCTCAACGCACTAGGGCTGGCTCTTATGAAAAGCACCATTGCTCGCTTGGTACTTGTATTGGTATACGCCAATTGGCTTTGGACACTTATTAGTGTGGGCTTGCTTTACCTACACTTTGGCAATGCCTCTATGTTAGGTAAAGCATTTTTGATACTACAAATCATAGTAGTGGGTGGACTTGCTTTTGCTGAGGGAAAACAGTTGACAAAAGTAAAGCATAAGGTTCTGAGTAATTATTAGCCCTGCAATGATTCCCCTTTTTAAGTTGGGCTGAGCAAGATACTTAAACCATTGGTAAAAAGTTTTGTAACAAAAAAACATTCTGGATATCAGGTACTTGGATATTTTTAGCTCTTCAAAAACAGTTACCTGTAGCTTGTTGAGCGCCGATGCATCGGTATCTAAGGACCTGCGAAATCCCGCTTGCGGGGCTACCTGTAACTCGCAACTTGAATTATATGCTCAAAATTTTCACCATCCTTAGCAACTCTTGGTTGATAGGTTTTTTCTTGTTGATGGCTTCATCAAATGGTGTGTATACCAAGTGGTTATTTTGAATACCTGCCATGACCGAGGTCTTGCCCTTGAGTAAGCCCTCTACCGCACCCACACCTGTACGACTGGCAAGGATACGATCACTTGCAGTGGGTGATCCTCCTCGCTGAATATGCCCCAGAGTGGTTACTCGTATGTCTAGCCCTTCGGTAGCCGCCTGTACTTCAGCGGCAAGTTTAGTAGCATTGCCCATTACTTCTCCTTCGGCCACTAATACTATAGCAGAGGCTTTATGGTGCAGTTTTCCTTTACGTAAAGCATTGATAATGTCTTCGGTAGTATTGCTGTTTTCGGGCGATACTATAATTTCGGCACCACCACCAATACCCGATTGTACTGCTATATAGCCTGAGTCGCGTCCCATCACCTCTATAAAAAAAACCCGGTTGTGTGAATCGGCTGTATCGCGTATTTTGTCAATGGCCTCCAGTGCCGTATTTACGGCAGTATCATAGCCAATGGTATAGTCAGTTCCATAGATGTCGTTATCGATGGTGCCAGGGCAACCAATGATGGGCAACCCAAACTCTTCATGAAAGACTTTGGCAGCGGTAAAAGTACCGTCTCCTCCTATGGCTACCAGACCCTCGATGTCGAAGTGACGGAGTTGCTGGTAGGCTTTTTTTCGGCCTTCGTGGTTTTTGAACTCCTGGCTACGCGCCGATTTTAATATAGTGCCTCCTTTTTGAATGGTATTGCTCACTGCGCTTGATTCCATGCGATGTAATCGTCCGCGAATCATACCTTCGTAGCCTCTCATTACGCCAAAAACCTCTACATTGTGGTAGGTAGCAGAACGCACCACTGCTCGTATGCAGGCGTTCATACCTGGCGCATCTCCACCAGAGGTAAATACTGCAATTCTTTTCATTGTCTAATTCAATAGGGTTTAAAAACTCGTGTGGAATCTGATTTACTTAACCTCAAGACACTCTATCTTGATATAATACAATAGTGAAAGTGATTATCTAAAAATAACCTCTCTCTAACAATTTATACTAGGATTAAAGTGATTTTAGGATTTACAGGATTGATTAATGTTGGTATTCAGACAATTAGTCAAAATCCATCCTCAAAACCATTTTTGTTTAAGTTTAACTTTATACACCACAACCTCTCATTAAAACACCTTTTATATAAGCAAATGCTATTTTTTTATGTGATAATTTGGGTTTATCTGTCAAACATTTATAAAAAACACAGATTTAAACCTTTATTCAAAATTTTCAAATAAAAAGTAACCCACTGATACCCCAATCATTTATGGGAACTGAAAGGTTTGTAGATCAAGCAGGGCACGAAAAACGGAGTTTAAGACTATAACTTCTAAATGCTCCATTACTAACACCAAATTTACTTTATATTTCATTAAAAACCCTATTACATTCAATATAGCATAATTATATGCAATATAGCAGCATAAATTTAATCTTATTTTTCCTAAAATTGTAACGTGGAAAATGGCTAAAACCATGGAGTTAACCTTCAGGAATGAGTAGCATCAAAAGATGGAGATTTTATACAATGATAAATGAGGAGAAGTAATTGATGTGTAGGTAGTAAAATGAAGGCAATCGCTGAGATAAGACATTACAACATCGTGTGTTTGTAATATATTTTAACCATAGTATATATTATAGTATCAGATAGACAAGGTTCGTTGAGGCTTGTCTATTTTTTTATGGTTGCCCAATGCACGCATGCACTGCGCAACCATATTTATATAGAATAATTCGTTCGTTAGTCTTTGTCACTCACATTGCCATACACTTCATAGCCTTCTACTTCGTCGGTGGCTACCTTTCGGTAAAGTGTATTGTCATATTCGTACAAGTCTTGCTCATCAATGGTTACCTGAGCTACATCGTTGGGCAAATCAGGCACTACAGCTCCAGCAGGTGGTGCGGCTACTTCATAAGCAGTTTGGTTGTTCTGATCGGTTACTTGAGTATAGTAGGTGCCTTGGTAATAGTAATAAGGACGTGAGCTAACCACCACGCGATGATACCCCACTGGCAATGCCCTGATTCTTAATCCTCTTGGTGCAACCGCCACTACATAACCACCTGCAGGTGCTGGTCTGTAGTAACGTCCTCGGTAGAAGAAAAACCGATTGCGACGATGGTTGAACGTTAAATAGCCCACAGGCAATGTTCTAACAATGGCCCGGCGAGGACGCACCCGGTATACCAGCCTTGCTCTACGAAATGTTGTCCGACGAATGATTCGTCGAGTTTGACGACGTTTAGCCCGATGTATTCTGTTGTTATGATGCCTTACTTTATGACGATGGCGGGGTGTGCGTCTTCTCTGAGCGTCTGCCTCTTGCACCCCAGTAGTAATAATAAATAAAGTGATGAGGAAAATAATCTTTTTCATAAGTGATCTAAGTGTTTTGCTTGCTTAGATGGTTTGAAAAAGTCAAGGTTTAATTGAGGGGGATTTTTTATAAAAATATTTAAAAAGAATGCTGCTAAGAACTTGTTTGAAATTAGCCGTTGGCAGAGTTTGCTCGGTTTACCTAATAGGTGCTGTACGCGATTTTTGTGCTCATCAGAAATCACGCTAAATACGAAAATTTAAACAAGCTCTAAAGTAAAAAACGAGACCCTAATAGAATCTCGTTTTTCTTTCCTAACCACAAAGCTTATTAAATATCTTTGGTTAATATATATTCAAACCAAAGACCAAAAATGAATATAGTTAGAAATAAACTTTTAACTCTCTGACTATCAATTAAATAATTTTATATATTTTTACTTTTCACGAACAACTTTGATTATTAGAATAGCTATTTTTTAAACGATATATCGCATCAGAAACGTTATTTCGTCAATTCATTTCTTTTTCAACTCCGATTGTATATTTACCTTAATCTCGTTGGCTATTTTGCCTGCCACTACTTTAGGTATTTTAATTCCGTGATCCGCTGGTTTTACTATAAACTGAGCCTTAAAATTAGCCAATCCATTTTTTACAATAATGGTAGCGGGTACCGTACGGTCTTTTTTTACCCCGTGTATGTCCAGTTTTCCTTTTGCTTTTACTTGGTAAGTCCCTTCTTTGGTCAAATCATAATTGCCATCAAGCTGTCCTCTGAAAACTGCGTTGGGGTACTTGTTACTTTCCATATAGTTTTCGTTAAAGTGGGTTTGCTGTAGTCTTCGCTTAAATTTAAATGCTTGAATGGGCACACGTATCAGAAACTTATTTTTGCCAGTAATTACTACACCTTGGCTGCTGGCATTTACTGCCTTGATGGTTTCTACAGGAGTTTCAGACTCAAACGTGATTTTTGACTTCTGTAAAAAAAAGCGGTCTTGTGCCTTCAGTACGCCTACACCCCACACCAGCACTAAAGCCAGCGTAAGGAAAATACAATTAGTTTTTTTCATTGGTATAAAATTTTGCTGTTGTTTTTTTAAGTTAGTCTTGTAGTATAGGGTAAAACTACAGAGAAAATACCCGGCTAATATTAAAGCCAAAGTGAATCCCTCCTTTTTCCCATAATTCGGTGGTTTCAGCAATAAAACCTTTTTCTATCATAGAGAGGGAGTTGGTGAGGTGCAACGAAAATACATGCCCCCCGGTTTCTATGTCAAACCCTACAGAAAAAGAGTCTTGGAAATTGTCAAAGCGCGCCCTTTTCAATTCGTCAGAAGGTGGATTTCTTACTACATACTCGGCGTTCAACGCCAATCGTTTGTTCAGCTTAAAGCGCCCACCAAACCCCAGTGCCCAAAGGTTGTTCAAATCGTTGGGGGTTTCTACCAGATTGCGGTGGATAAAGGTGGGGGCAATCAACAATGACAGCTTATCGCTGAACTTACGCCCCAAGATGAGTTGATGCACAAACGACATACGTTGGGCAGTGGTTCGTTGTAACCCTGGAGGGTCTTCTTGCCCATTGAGTACCGCGCTACTCATAAACAATAACGACACAGGCATTGAGCGTTTACCTTTAGATTGACGTAAAATTTTGGCTTTAGCAAAAAAATCATAATCTTTAGAGGCGCTACTTCTGCCTGCACCAATCATGAGGTGTTCGCTTAAACCATATTCTAACGCCAGTCGGATAGAGGCGTTGTCTAAACCCCATAAGTTTACTCCGCCAGAGTTGAGCGTGCCAAATCGGTGAGAAATTCTAAAAACAAGATCGCGCGGGGCAACAGTTTCGGTTGACTGTAAGTTTACTACTCTAATGTCTTTGAAAGCCCCTGTTACGAACTGGGTTTTAGCCTGGGTATTTTCATCCAGTATATTGTCCAGGTCTTGTGCCTGCACAGTAGCGCCAGTGACTATCAGAGCAATAAACAAGTGGTAAACAAAATTTCGCAAGTATGGTTTTTTCATAAAAATGGTAATAAAGGGTTTGTTTAAAGTAGTTTTACTTCTTAGTATAAAATGTATGAGTATTTTTGCTTATGACAGCCGTTACATTTGCCAACATTACAGCAAATGTAAAATAAAGGTTGCTTTGTTAAATAATTTATTTTGATGCAATACTTTTTTAAAAAATTCAGCTAAATTTTAGTTTTTTTCTAAAACAATCATGACTGATGATATACCATCGCATAGCCATTTTTATCTTATGTAGTTGCTGGGCAGCACAACTTTGGGCACAAACAATTGTGCAACAGGAAGCTATATTAGATACCGCACAACAAACCATCACTATTCCTTACCTCATCGAAGATACTGGAACACCTGTTGCCAATGGCGCCCACCAATACCAATTACAACTATACTATACCCAAAACCAGGGGGTTTCTTATGTAGGGCCTTTAACGCACACCAATGGTCATGTAGGCAAAGGAATATTGCCAGGACAAAAAAAAATAGTATGGCATTACGCCAAAGATACCCTTCCCTTTACAGGTAGAAATGTACAATTTAGAATATCGGGCAGTTATCAATCCAGCGTATTGGGGCTGGGTAAAGGTAATGCTGCTTTTTACTCTTTATTATTGCCTGGGTTGGGGCGTAAAAAAGTATACCAACCTGCTTCTATTCATCGCAAACTTTGGTTTGTGCCTGCCGTGCTTACGTATGGGCTCATTGCCACAGGGATAGTAGCAAAGGTGGCATCAACCAACACCTACAACCAGTACCAACAGGCCACTACAGCAAGTAGTGCTGAAGACTTATTTAATACAGCCAACCAACAGCAACGTATTTTTGTGGGGGCATTGTTGGCTGCTGGGGTAGTTTGGCTGGGCGATATGGTGTGGGTGGCAATAAAAGGCAACCAGAACCGTAAAAAACAACAACGATTGATCAAAAAAAACCAGCAAATGGATCAAAATTTTGGCATTATCACCTCTTATGATTTTAACAACCGTCAGCCCACGCTTGGGGTCAAAGTAAAGTTTTAGCATATGTATAAAACACAAAGAATATACTGGACTGGTTACTTACTGATGAGCCTGTGGTGGCTTGGCTCATGCCAGGTGTTCGACTTATCTCGTCAGGTAATCATCAATACAGGAGAAGTTTCTCAGATTAGTTTCGAAGAAGCCTTGGCAACGGGTAATCTGGTAGACCTACCCGAAGACAAAAGAAATCAAGTGGTACGTTTTGGACATTGTTGGGATTCAGTGCCTGCCCCTACTATTGCCCAAAACTTAAACAAACGCACGAATCTTGATTCATTAGTGGCTTTTGTGAGCCAGATCACTTCGCTACAACCCAATACTACCTACTATGTGCGAACTTATATAGAGTTTAGCAATGGTGAGGTAGTATACGGCAATGAGTTGAGTTTTACCACGCTTACGCTGGAAGAGTTTTTAGGCTTGATTGTGCGTATGAACAATGTAGATAATGTGACCAGCACTTCGGCACAAGTCAACGCAACGTTAGGGGTAATAGTATCACGCAACCCCGAACAAGTCATCGAGTATGGGTTTTGCTGGTCAGATTCTAATGTGCAACCCACCGTTGCCGACCAGGCTATAAACCTGGGAAATCCTACTGAAGCAGGGGCATTCAGTACTACTTTAACGGGCTTACTGCCTGACACCGAGTATTTTGTACGAGCTTATGCCAAGGGTGATAATGGCAACATTGCCTACAGTTTTGATGTGACTACTTTTACTACCAAACGTTGATCAAATGACACGAATTTTCAGCACTTTTATATGCCTCATCGTATTGTCAGGTATTTGCCTAAATAGTTTGGCACAAACCCCTATAGAAAGCATCAGCAAAACGTATAATTTTGATTTGGCGCAAGCAGTTTGTTCTTTTACTTTGACCGATGCCGAATTGAACACTTCAGTCGTTGATTCGGGTAAGCTGATTATTAACAACCAAACAGAAGTAGCTTTGCGTCAAGGCAAGGGGCAGGTAAAACTGCCTTTGTATAAAACCCACCAGATAAACGTAAGGGTAGCAGGTTTTGTCGATACTACCATTGTGCTTGACCTTACCAACCGGGAGTTGGGTTATAATATACAACAAGTGATTGGGTTACGCCCCCAGAAAAAAGCTTTTAAAATATCGGTGCAAGATATAGAAACCAACGAAAATGTGGCTGTAGGGGTAGTGCTGAATAACAAAAATCGCAATGAAAAGATTTTCATCAGCGCGCAAGACATCAGAGCGGGCAACTATGTGGTGCGTATCAGGGCAAGCGATACTTATGACCTAGAGGTGCAGAATGGAAGCTCTTATGCTTTTTACGCCACTACTATTAACAAAAAACACACACAAGAGACAAAAGATCAAATCAATATACGCCTCATTCCTTATAAGGTGGGCGCCAAGATTCCTCTGTACAATATCACTTTTGCCAAAAAATCTGCCCGACTGAACACCCATTCTTTTGAAGAATTGGAGCGCGTAGTGAAGCTGCTTAAAGATCACCCTACCTCTCATATATTGATAGAAGCCCACACCGATAGTGATGGTACCCGGCTTGCCAACCTGAGGTTGTCGCAGCAAAGGGCAAAAAGTGTGTATAACTACCTGATGAAGCAAGGCATTGCTGCCCGACGTTTGAAAACCAGGGGGGCGGGTGAACTAAAACCTATAGTACCCAACAATACCGAAGTCAACAAAGCCCATAACCGTAGGTTTGAGTTGATTGTGATGAAAAAGTAAAGCGTGTGTTGCTTCTTAAGTTTTTAGTCAAAGACTTTTAGGAATGGTACCAAAATAAATTTACATTCTTAACCTCATCTTTTGTTGCTATACTTTGTTAAAAAATAGCCGAATAGCGATGCTATTAGCCGATTTTTTGCCTCGTCTAGCAACAAAATATTTTATTAAACTATAGAAATTTATTTTTACACCATTCCTTATGGCATTGCTTTCGATAATTTTATCGTTCATTAAACAAATTTATTCTCTCCCCTTCCCTACTCTTCTATATAAGCATTTGCTTTTATTAAAAACACTATATTGATAAATAAAAAGTTTAAACACTTTGAAAATATAAATATAGAGTTATTTATAGTAATATCTACCTGTTTTTTCAAAAACATCTTACAATATAATTGAAATAAAAAATTGCATTACGCTTCAATACTTTCAATATAGTAGTATGTTTTGACAAAAAAGAGGTAGAGTTATGCTAAAAACCCTCCTAGATTTGGCAAAAAGTTCGAAAACAAAGCATTGTCAACCTGTAAGTTTTACACCAAAAATGAACAAAAATCAACTACCATTCAATGGTTTTATTAGATAAATACTACTCAATATTTGGTAGTAGTCTTCTTGCAACATTGATAGCACTGAAACATCAGGGTAAAAGGTTTAAAGGTTAAAAAGTAAGATAAATTGGCTGTTAAGTACCTATTTTTTTTAAGAAGTTGCTTTACTATGTTTAGGCGGCTTCACTAACAAATCACATTCGATCGTATGAATTTCAGATTGATTACTACGTTTTTATTCGTGATGGGCTTTTCGTGGGCTCAAGCGCAAGACATTATGATGCAGGGTTGGTACTGGGACTACCCCAAAACTGCAGATGGATACAAATGGACAGATACACTGCGCCTGAAGGCTGCCGAACTAAGCGCGGCTGGCATTAACTATTTATGGATTCCACCTCATGTAAGGGCTAGTTTTGGCAACCGCAGCAACGGCTACGATCCTCAAGATTTATATGACCTGGGCGAGTATGGACAAGGCCCTACCGGGCTAGGTACCCGCCTTGAGTTAGATGCGATGATTGCGGTGTTACGTCGTTATGGTATCAACCCGGTGGGCGATATGATTTACAATCATCGTGACGGGGGACGTCCTGAAAACAACCGGGCAGTAGCACAGTATATTAAGCGCTACAGCAACCCCAATCAAAACAACCCTTTCCCGTCTGATCGTTACCGTTGTATCATTCCATTGGGGGGGAAATCTAAAAACAGAGCGGGTACTTATTATTTTAAGATTTCATCAAAAACTGGTGCACCCAGGTTTCATAACAAGCCCTATAAGCTGTATATGCAAACCAATAAAAAAGGCTATGGAGGCTTGAATGGACTCAACGAGTCGGAAAATAATTGCCCAGGCACTGGGGCGGCAGACACTATAGAACTGGGGCGAGATATGTTTGCTACATTAGATGCAGGCGGATGCCAAGCAGATGAGTTTGTGCTCACTATCAACCAAGATGATTTTCATTGTGATGGGGACACTTTGTATATTTATATGAGCAACCCCAATGGCGACTATACCGACCATTATATTTATGAGGTGTGGAACACGGCACGTAATAAGGACATTGAGAAAAATATGCGCTACCAAACCTATACCGATTTTACCAATTTGCCCAGTGGCAGAGGTGGTATGCGCTGGAGGCATTTTAAACCTAATGGTACGCCTACCGATTTGCGCGGTGATTGGGATGCAATGTATTTCTTTTATGACTACGACCAATTTGTGCCTGCTACTCAACGTAAATTGTTTCGTTGGACTAAATGGAACTGGAAAAAGGTAGGTATTCGTGGTTTGCGTATGGATGCTATTAAACATTTTACGCCTGCTTTTGTGGGCGATTTGCTAGACTATTTGCATGACAATGGCATTGACCCTGGTATGGTGGTGGGCGAGTGGTATGGTACCAACCCTGATGAGCTGAAGGGCTGGATAAACAATGTACTCAATAGTATGGATAAAGACACCAAGAGCGCTATCCAACCCAAAATTTTTGACTTTTTGCTTCGCGATCATTTGCGTCAGGCATGTGATTTACCCGATTATGACGTGCGCCAACTATACAATGAGAACCTACAGGCCAAGGGGTTGAGTGGTTTTAATATTGTAACTTTTGTAAACAACCACGATTTCCGTAGCCCGATTGATGCTGCCAATACCAACTTTAATATGTTGATTAAAAACGACCCGATGTTGGCGTATACTTTTGTATTGAGTAATAACCAGTTGGGTGTACCTACTATTTTTTATCCCGATTATTATGGCTATCAACCCGGTAAATTTAACTACCACCCAACGGGCGTGGCGCCTATGAAAGCTCGTATAAACCAACTGATTAAGGTGCATAAAAGCTATATTTTTGGGGCAAACAAGGTAGAATACCTCAATCGTTTCGGCTCGCCTTATACCCAAGTAAATTACTTTTCGGGAACAGCAAATAAAACGATGATTTATCAACTAAGTGGTGGCAAAGCAGGGAAAGAAGTTATTGTAGCAATCAATTTTTCTGACCAACCACTCAGGGTAGATCACCAGATAAAGCCCATGGCACAAGGCACTCGTTTTACTGATGTATTGGGGCGTTCGGCTTATCCTTATGCGGTGGTAGATGGTCAAAACCGTATTTATGTAGATTTGCCCGCCCGTAGCTATAGTGTATGGGTACAAGGCGAAGTAGCTACTATTCCACTGAGGGCTACCACCAATACTACTCGCCACACCACAACAAACCCAGGTATTACTGGCAAGCAAGCACTTGATTTAAACAGTGTGGGAATGGTCAAGGTATTTCCTAACCCTTTCAAAAATCGATTTACTTTACAACTAAAGAGCGCTGCCGCAGGCAATACTCACCTTAAGGTGACAGACCTGCATGGCAAGGTAGTCTATGCTCAGAAATTTAGCCGAAAAACCAAGGCATCGTTTGAATTAGGGCATTTGCCTGCGGGTAGTTACTTGCTTAAGGTACACCATAATGGGCAAGTTTATCAAGAACAACTGATCAAAAAATAGTATCGCAAATAAAGCTATTTTTATACATAGGCAACCATTCACACAAAAAGTTGGTAACGTTTATGTAAATCAGATTACAATACTTGAGTAAAAACCTCTGAGATGTATTATTTCAGGGGTTTTTGTTTATAACAACCTCTCCTATTCGGGGTTGCTTTCTGCAAAGTCTTTGAATAATTGATGAAACTTCATGGTTTCTTTTTGAAAACCTTTCTTACCTAATAAAAACGCAACAACTTTCATCATTCCCGAAAACTTAAACTCAGTAGCTGACTGCCACCGGGTTTTGCCGTTGCCCAAATCAATAAAGGTGTTTTTTTGATGGTTCAGTACTCCGGGGGCTTCATAAGTGGCCAATAGTTCTTCTGGCAAATCGTGCTTGATCAGGGTTTCAATCATTGCCATCCGCCCTTTTTTACCTCGCTTATAGACTAGCTTCACCTGAGACCCAGGTTGCCCTAGTTCACCACTTATCAGGCTAAAGCTAAGCAAAGTAGGCTGCCATTTTTTGAGGCAATCGGGATTGTCAAACAGGGCTACTACCTTGTCTAAAGGTAAATTGATGTCTATTTCAGTATTGTATTTCATGTTTTTTAGGGTTTAGCTATTGCAAACTAAACAATTAGGCAAGCAAGGTGCAAGCAGGAGGTAAATCTTATTTGTTACCAAAAAAACAGGTTGCTGACAATGGTCAACAACCTGTTGTTATCGATGGTAAAAATCGTGTGAGTACTATTGAGGTAAGGTTTTATAAAAACAGATACAAGCTACTATGTGCTTGTACCTGACAAAGATTATTGATAAATCAATGTTTTAGTATACACACTTGTTCCGTTGGTAATCTGCATTTGATACAATCCTTTGGGCAAACCTTGTAAACTAAGATTGGCTTGTTTATGCTCAATGCTTTTGGTTTTCACCAACTTGCCTCTCATATTAAATACTCTAATCAATGACTTCTCCTGAGCATTGACAGGTATGGCCACAGTATAGTTTCCATTGATGCTTGGGTTAGGATAAGCCTGTGCACCTTGTCCAATGGTAAATCCTTGGTGTGTTCCAGCCTGTGCGCCACTTGCTCCCGAAATATTGATGGTATAATCTTCTACTTCACCAGTCCAGCCATCACCACAAGCAGTGCTCAATGAGGTGCCATAAGATAAGCGGATACGCATGCGGACGTCGCCTGAGGCGGCTCCAACAGGGGCATTTAAGTTGATGTTGTAAGGACCGCTTCCGTTAATCACAGTAGCCTCTCCACTGTCGTCAAAATCACCGTCACGGTTCCAATCTACCCATACGCTCAATTTACTGCTTGACCAGCTCGCACTTGGGGTTACTGTCAAGGCATAAGATTGGCCAGGGGTCATTGTAGTAGACTGTGTAGTATAGTCAGCGTACCCACTTGACGCAGAAGTATTGTTGATACTGCCTAGCTGTACCTGAGTGATATGTTCTGAATCGGTTTGCTGAGCAGAAGCCGTGCAATAATCCGGAGCAGGAATATCAATAATTTCACTAATATTTACGGTGTAGTCTTCTACCTCACCGTCAGGAAAGCTTCCACAAGGACTATTTGCTGCTCCATTATATTTCATGGCAATCCGCATACGGGTAGTTCTGTTTATTCCGGCAGCAATGGCAATGTTTGCGATCACTGTAGTTTGAGTACCACCTGAGGTGTATACCAACTCTCCGGCATCGTCAAAATCGCAGTCACCGTTATAATCTATCCATATTTTAAAGTGCTCATCATAAGGAGTACTTGCATACCCTGGGGTGAGTTCAATGGTGTTGTCTTCACCCGATTTTAGTTCAATTACCTGCCCGGTAAAGTCGGTATAGTTAGATGCACCCGAAGTATTGGTAAAGTCACCTGATTTCACTACTGCAATGTGTTCGTAGTCTGAGCGATTGCTTGTCGCAGTACAATAATTACAACCAGTCGCTGTATTTACTGTAATATAAGCAGTTTTTGTCAAGGTATTGCTTCCTCCGGCATTGGTAGCTGTCAAGGTTACAGCATAAGTTCCAGGAGTGCTGTAAGTCACCTGTGGGTTTTGTGCTGAACTGTTGGCTGGGCTTCCTCCGGCAAACGTCCAAGCCCACGCAGTAGGAGCATTGCTTGACTGATCGGTAAAGCTTACACTTTGCCCTGCGTTGATGGTAGTTAGATTGGCCGAAAAAGCTGCTAAAGGTGCAATCACACCTCCATCATCATGAATGTTTCCTGCTTTGATGGGTTCTCCTGGGGCTTCGTTATAGGCATATTCCAGCAGCTTGTAAGATTGACCATTGGCAGCCACCTGAAGCTTTAACCAACCATAATGTGTATTGCCGTTTGCACTAAAACGAATACCTACATAGGCAGTCTGACCGTTCCATGTGGTATAACTGGCATTGGTTACAGCGTGCAAATCGGGATAAGCATCTCCAACTTTCCATTGGCTTGATGCTCCAATAATGGTGTTAAAAGCCAAAGGCGTAATATTGTTAGTACCTGCATCACACACGACCGCTTTGGTATAGGTTTCTAACTGAAACGATGATTGTTCGGCATTGTAAAAGATCCCGTACACGGCATTGCCTATGCCCATATTAAATGATGCCCAAACACTGAGTGTATTTACTTCTGGGTTGGGTTCTATGTCAACATATACGATTTGGTAAGGGTCAATAAAGTCAATGCTTAGGTCAGGCAAAGTCAAGTTGTTGCTGCTCGACAAAGCAGTTGCCTGTAAAGTTATTTGGACATCACTCACACTATTTGCTGCGGCATGACTACTGGCAACTCCAGTAAAAGAAAGTATTGCTTCACTGGCATTGGTTACGGTAATAGTAGTGGTAAGACCAGCAGGTACATTGGCAACAGTAAAGTGGGTACCTGCAGTAAGGGCTCCTGCACCTACACTAAAATTGACTCCGTTTAATAAGCTTAGGGTCACTGTTTGGTTTACAGCGCCGTTATTGGCAGTGCTTTCGGGCAATTCAGACCTAGATATTGCTATGTTACCGTTGTCAAGCATTGTCTGACCAGCACGGATTGCTGCATTGGGCTGCTCGTGGTAGGCATGCTCCAACACTTTATAAGATTGACCATCGGCAGCTACCTGGAATTTTATCCAGCCATAGTGCGTATTGCCTGCATTGCTAAAACGAATGCCTACATACGCTGTTTGACCGTTCCAAACGGTATAGGTGGCATTGCTTACATTATGTAAGTCAGGATAAGCTCCTCCTACTTCCCATTGGCTTGCCGCACCTACCAAAGTATTAAAGCTTAAAGGGGTAATGTTACGAGTACCTGCCGCACAAACCACTGCTTTTTGATAGGTTTCCAGTTGGAAAGCGCTACTAGAAGCATTGTAAAAAGCACCATAAGCAGCATTACCAAAATCCAAGTTAAATGCATTCCAAACAGCCCCGGTAGTTACTTCCAGATCGGATATGTCTTCATATACAATTTGGTAGGGGTCAAGAAAGTCAATGCCTACCCCTGAGGTAGTAGGGTTGCTCACATTGATACCAAATGCCGAAGCATTAAAAGTAATCTCGATATTGTTTATGCTATTTGCTTTGGCATGGCTAGTAGCCGTTCCATTAATAGCAAGCTCTGCCGAAGTACTGCTCAAGATCGTGATCTGAGCAGACAAACCAGTGGGCAAACCACTCACCGAAAATAGTGATGGAGACAAGGTACCTGACGACTGACTAAAAGTAGCGCCATCCAATAAACTTAATGCAATTTTTTCGTCTATGCTACCACTATTGGCAATGCCTTCAGAAAAAGTGGTTTTAGCAAACAAAAGGCGTGGAACCGCCGAAGAATACAGGGTAGCATCCAGGTTAGCTTGAGTCCAAAGGTTGTTACGCTCGCCCACACTTGAATTCATTGCAGCAAGCATCCGAGTTTTTTGCCCTTCGGTAAACATTTCAGAACAAGTACCATAATCCATATAGTTTTGGTTGTTGTCTAACGAACCACAACTAGTAGCAGCAAGCTCACAACCAGTAGTTCCAATAGAGTTAGGCGTATCGCTTACATCATCGTCATCGTTACAAGCAGCAGCATCACCATTGCTGGTATCGCCTCCCCAAATATGCTTTAGGTTTGCCCAGTGCCCTACTTCGTGGGTCAATAATTTATAGTGAGTAGAAGCAGCAGTCCCGGTGCGTCCTACTGCCCAATGTGATACTACCACACCATCGTACACAGCATTGGTGCCTACTGTGCCCGATGGATAAAAAGCAAAGCCCGAACCATTGCCCCCGTCCGAACTACGCACTACCCATACATTGAGGTACATATTTCTTGGCCAGCGAATCAACTGCTTGAGACCTATATTGCCTCCATTATAAGTAAACGAAGAACGAGTACGGGTAATACCTGTGGTAGGGTTGCCATTGGGGTCTTTTTGGGCAAGTACAAACTTAAGTCCCACATTTGCTACCAATGGCTTAAACTCATTGATCACATCGCCTACCCCTGGGTTGGTAGCGCTAAAATCTTCATTGAGTTGTTTTACCGACTCTATAATTTGAGCATCTGATATATTTTCTATGCCTCCATCGTGTACTACATGAAATACAATAGGAATGGTAAGTACACTTTGGCTGGCAGAACTTTGCCGGGCTTGCTGTTTTTTAAACTGAACAGTTTTGTTTTCCAGAGCACGACGCGCATGTTCTATTTGTCGCTTTAGCGCTGGGTTGGTATGTTGCATCAACTTTTGGTGCATATGTAAATGCCCACATTTGGTAGAGTGAGGGATTTGTTGGCTCCAGCCATTGTTACTCATAGTCAACAGGACTACCAAGAGTCCAAACAAGCGTATATATAAGCTTTCTTTTTGCCTTAAAGGTGATTTTGTCAACATTGGTCTACTAGTTTGTGTAATATTAAAAGTGTGTGTAGGAAACGTTCATTAGGTTCGCTTGTGAGTAAGTTCAGTCATACTCCTCCCATCAAATCCCAATCTTTTTATCCTGGTCTTTTACGACACAGTTTTTACAATCAGTCAATTGTTAATGCGTGAGTTGTCATTGTGTAATATGACAATCTTCTCTGATAATTGGTTGTAGTAGTCATTCCGGATTCTACCCAAGTAGAAACATATTTTATAGAAAGGCCTTTTTTAAAATAGCGGAATATAGATAAATTTATTTAATGCAAATATAGGTTGACAAAATTCAACTCTCTTCTGTTTTATTAGCATAAGTTGGTACTATCTTGATAATCAAAGGGTAAATTCAGTATAAAGATTAATTTTTTACAAAAAACACGGTATTTTTTACTGAATAACACATTAAAACCAGAATATTAACCTATTATTATTGAAATAAGTAAACAAACAGGTAAATAAGTACAAAAAAACCTGACTATATACCATAGATTAAGAGATTCAGTAGGTTTAGCGAGGACAAACCAGTAATTGCTTGCTCTACAAAGGAGCAGCTTCCAGCGTTGGTACCCTTGTCAACGTAAAATAGGTTGCCTGAAAAACAGACAACCTATTAAATTTATTACGCTTTACTTCATTAATGTGAGAAATGATTCAAACGCTTACAAAGTTTATATTTGATTTATCATTAGCGATAAATCAGTTTCTTATTGTATACTTTGCCTCCACTAATCACCTGCATGTGGTACAAACCTTTGCCCAACCCTTGCAAACTTAAAGTGGTACGGTTACCTTCGGCAGTTTTAGAAGTTATCAAATTACCCTGCAAGCTGAATACACGAATATTCATTTGCTGTGCTTGTCCATTGGCAGGTACTTCCACAGTATACTGTCCGTTAGGGCTCGGGTTAGGATAAGCGGTTGCTTCAAGTATAATCTTTGGCTTGCCAGTTTCGGCTTCTTGTGAACTACCGCTTGCTTCTTTTACATTAACGGTATAGTCTTCTACTTCACCAGTCCAACCATCGCCACAAGGTCCACTCCACGCGTTAGCATAAGATATACGCATACGCATACGGGTAGATCCTAATTTTGCTCCGGTAGGTACTTGAAGAGCCACATTATAAGGTCCTACACCCGTTAATATCGTAGCCTCGTTACTGTCGTCAAAGTCACCATCTTGGTTCCAATCTACCCATACACTTAACTTACTTGCATTCCAGCTTATGTTTGTTGTTACTACCATGTTATGAGTTTGGCCGCGGCTGACATTGGCTGACATTGTTGTATAGTCGGCGTAGCCACTAGATGCCGAAGAGTTGTCAATAGCTCCTAACTGTACTCTGATAAAGTATTCAGAATTAGTATTCTCTGCATTAGCATCACAATAATCAATATCGTTATCATCGTCGTCATTGTCATCATCATCGTCGTCATCATCATCACTGTCACCATCACCAGGTACAATATTAATGGTATAATCTTCTACTTCACCATCGGCAAAGTTACCGCAAGGACGCGTAGTAACACCACTAAATCGCATAGCAACGCGCATAGTGGTCATTCCTTGCAAATCAGCAGGAATGGCAATCATACCTGTTACTGTGCTTGTTGTACCTTCTGAGGTATATACCAACTCTCCGGCATCGTCAAAATCACAGTCACCATTATAATCTATCCATACGCTAAAGTACTCACTGTATTCAGTACCAGCAAAACCAGGAGTCAGCTCAATGGCATTGTCTTTTCCTGAAAATACCGTAGCTATTTGTTCTCTGAAATCGCTGTATTCGGTAGCACCCGAAGTATGGTTCATATTACCCATTTTTACTCCAGCAATGTATTCAAAATCAGCCCGGCTACTGGCAAAGTCACAATAGTCACAAGCAGGTCTTACTAGAATATATTCTTTTTTGATGACGATACTGGCTCCTGATGAATTAGCCACCGTAAGGGTGACAGTATAAACCCCAGGTTGATCATAAGTGACAGTAGGGTTTTGCTCAGTACTGGTAGCAGGTGTACCTCCTTCAAAAGTCCATTCCCACGAAGTAGGATCATTGAGAGACTCATCGGTAAAAGTGACACTTTCGCCTGCCATGATATTGGTTGTATTGGCCGTAAAAGCAGCAATAGGAGCTGGCCGTTCAACTACTGTAATGTAAGCTGTTTTGGTTAAGGTATCGGCACCTTCATCATTGCTTACCATAAGGGTTACACTAAAAGTACCCGTTTTGGAATAAGTAACTACTGGGTTGCGTTCACCATTACTAGTCGTAATATCGCCTCCCTCAAAAATCCAAGTCCAGTTTGTAGGGTTATTGGTAGACTCATCGGTAAATTGAACACTTTGATCTACAAAAATAGTAGTAGAATCGGCACTAAAAGCTGCTACAGGAACCTTAGATTCATCGTCATCAGTCTTCTCGGTTTGCCCTGCTTTTATAGCCGCCTCAGGTTGTTCGTTATAGGCATGCTCCAGCAATTTATAAGAACTACCGTCAGCAGCTACTTCCAATTTAAGCCAGCCATAGTGGGTGTTACCATCAATGCTAAAGCGAATGCCTACGTAAGCAGTCTTACCATTCCAGGCAGTATAATTAGCATTGGTTACAGTCAATAAATCGGGGTAAGCAGCTCCCCCTTCCCATTGGCTTTGTGAATCAATGACAGTATGCAATGGAAGTGGAACCATATTGTAGGTACCCGCCTCACAAACTGCAGCCTTGCCATAAGACTCTAACTGAAAAGAAGCTTTCTCGACATTGTAAAAGAGACCATAATCGGCATTCCCTACATCTAATCTGAAAAAATCCCAAACATTGGTAGTGGTTACCTCAGAATCGGGGGTTACGTCACGGTAAACAATTTGATACTCATCCATAAACAATATGCTGAGCGTAGGCAATGATAAATCGTCGTTGCCCGATACAGCCGCTGCTTTTATGGTGACTTGTAAGTTGCTTACATTGTGTGTTTCATCATTGTTAGTTGCTTTTCCAGTAAAAGAAAGCTCGGCCGTAGTAGCCGTTAACACATCAATTTTAACCGATAAGCCAGCAGGTAAATTAGCCACACTAAAATGAGTACCAGCAGTAAGCTCACCAGTGTTTTGGTTAAATTCTTCACCGTTTAACAAACTTAACAGGGTAGTTTCGCTCACTGAACCATTATTGGCAAAAGCATCTTCTTTCAATGTTGTTTTAGATACTGACAGGTTACCTACGTCAAGCATAGATTGCCCAGCACGGATAGGCGCATCGGGTTGCTCATGGTAAGCATACTCTAATAATTTATAAGATTGACCATCAGCAGCCACTTCTAGCTTAAGCCAACCATAATGTATGCTGCCTGCATTGCTAAAACGCAAACCTACATAAGCTGTTTTACCGTTCCAGGCGGTGTGGGTAGCATTGGTTACATCTAACAAATTAGGATAGTTTTCTCCGGCTTCCCACTGGCTGGCAGAACCTATTACTGTATTGAATGACAATGGCACAATGTTGCGGGTACCTGCCTCACAAACAGCTGATTTGCCATAAGACTCTAACTGAAAAGAAGCTTTCTCTGCATTGTAAAAAAGACCATAGGTAGCATCGCCAAACTCCAGGTTAAAGGCTGTCCATACTGCACTGGTAGTCACTTGCAAGTCGTCAACGTCTTTGTATACTATCTTATAAGGGTCAATGAAGTCAATGCCAATGCCCGCAGTAGTCAAATTACTGACCACTACTCCAAACGCTGATGCGTCAAAGCTGATACTAATGTCGTTCACACTATTGTCTTTAGCGTGTGGGTCGGTACTGCCTTGCAAAACAAGCTCAGCGGTAGTATTGTCCACAATAGTAATTTGAGCTGCAAAACCTGTAGGTAGCCCGGTAATGCTATAAGCTGAGGCATCAAGTTCGCCTGAAGCAGTACTAAAAGTAGCTCCGTCTAATAAGTTTAACTCAATGGTTTCGTCTATGCCTCCATCATTGGTTTTGCTTTCGCTAAAAGTAGTTTTGGCAAATACAACTCTTGGGGTAGCCGAAGAATATAAAGTAGCATCCAGGTTAGCTTGAGTCCAAAGGTTGTTACGCTCACCCACGCTTGAATTCATTGCAGCAAGCATACGAGTTTTTTGCCCTTCGGTAAACATCTCAGAACAAGTACCATAATCCATATAGTTTTGGTTATTGTCTAAAGATCCACAACTGGTAGCGGTCAGCTCACAACCTGTAGTACCTTTGGTATTAGGTGTGTCACTTACATCGTCATCATCGTTGCATGCACTATCGTCACTATTGCTGGTATCGCCTCCCCAAATATGCTTTAGGTTTGCCCAGTGCCCTACTTCGTGAGTTAACAATTTATAGTGAGTCGCGGCGGCAGTACCGGTACGCCCTACTGCCCAATGCGAAACTACTACTCCATCGTAAACAGCGTTAGAACCTACTGTACCAGATGGGTAAAAGGCAAAGCCCGAACCATTGCCTCCGTCAGAGCTACGTACTACCCATACATTGAGGTACATATTTCTTGGCCAGCGAATCAACTGCTTGAGTCCTATATTGCCCCCATTGTAAGTATGAGAAGAGCGGGTACGGGTAATACCTGTGGTAGGGTTGCCATTGGGGTCTTTTTGGGCAAGCACAAACTTAAGTCCCACATTGGCCACCAATGGTTTAAACGCATCTACCACGTCGCCTACCCCTGGGTTGGTAGCACTAAAATCTTCATTGAGTTGTTTTACCGACTCTATAATTTGAGCATCTGAAATATTTTCTGCTCCGCCATCATGCACTACATGAAATACAATAGGGATAGTAAGTACGCTTTGACTGACAGAACTTTTACGTGCACTTAGGGTAGTAAACTCGGTGGTTTGCTTTTCTAATATTTGGCGTGCGTTTTCTATTTGCTGCTTTAGCAAGGGATTGGCGTGTTGTAGTAATTTTTTATGCATGGGTAAATGCCCACATTTATAATGTGGTGGGCTTTTTTGCGCCCAGGCGCTCATAGTCCAGCACATGATCATGAGTACACACAGCTTATACTGTAGTAAGTTTTTACGCATCGTTTTTATCGTTAAAATGTAATAAATTGGGTCTGCAAAGGTGTAATATATCAAGCTAAAAACATTATCAATGGTAATGCCTTATTGTCCAATAAAAGACCTTTTAGCTTTCCGAAGTACTTAAAGAAATTATCTGTATAGAAACATCTTGATTGGGTATGATCAAATTTAATCATCTAACCTCCTACCTATTTTCGGGGAACAACACATTAGCAGATTTTTCTTTACATTACAAAGGTAATTCTGTTATAGGTCACATTCTCCCAATTTATTAGCGAAGCTTGGTATTATCTTGATAGATTATTTTTCTAAAAAACCAAAGTACCCCTGCAACATTCTGAAAACAAATACAAAAGCAAATGCTATACTTCTGATTATCAAAAGTTTACAATATTTTCACTTAAAATATACATAAAATTATATTACAGGAAACTCTACAAGTATAACATATAATTATATCAAGTTTTCATTTAACTTTTTTTATAAAAAAAGAAGTAGTAATGATGGTAAACTAAGATAAAAATCGAATAGAGAGGGGGAAACTTTTTGCTTACATTTTAGTCGTTTGCAAACACCTACAATGTAGGTAAGTAATGAAATTAAGGTATATACCTGAAATGGGAACGTACATAGAACTTGCACATCAAATAAGAGAAGTGAGTCAGTGGGCAAGTAAGATGCTAAAACTTATAAAAAGATGAGCATCATACTTCCCCTAACCATCATTGACTATCCCTTAAAGGGGTTATCTCCCTTCTGTTGACTGCTGTCGTATACTCGAATAGCCACTACATCGGCTTCAGCGGTTTTTTGATCACTTGACCACAACTCGCAGGTCATCACTGTTTTGCGTCCTTTTACTTCGGTTACTCTAGCCACTAGTTTTACAGGTACATCGTTTGGGGTGGGTTTTAGGTACTTTACAGTAAGGGTACCAGTACGGTACTCAGGGTTGCTGTTCCAGGGGCGGTTACCTTCAACTTTATAGGCGTGCATAGTAGCTGTTGCCATGGTGTGGCAATCTATGATGGTAGCAATAATACCTCCATTCATGATGCCCTTCCAGCCATTGTATTTTTCTTGCGACTCCCACACACATACACTGGCATCGCCTTCCCAATGGCTTTTTATCTTTAGCCCTTCGTGGTTTTCGTGCCCACAGCCAAAGCAAACATTGTCTGGCATGGTTTGTTGAAAAAAAATTTGATTACCCTCATTCTCTTGTGTTGCTATCATAATATTCAATCTTTAAAAGCTGTTTTAAGTTTGTTAATTTGCCCATGACAAATAATACAAGGAAGGTACAAATATTTATTTGATCAACAAGTGCCCACCTACTTACAATACAGGTTACATGGATTTCTCCATTTTCGTTTTTTCTCTTGCCTTTACCTCATCAAACCTTTGCAGGTAATGCTCGTGGTTGGTGCCCATCCATTTGTCCCACCAATTGAAATAGAGTCCATAATTGCCCTTGACTAACTCGTGGTGCATGTTGTGATGGGTACTGGTGTTTTGCCAACGTCCCAACCAATGGCGTGTCCAGTTTTTGGGGTAAATCTCATAACCCAAGTGCCCTATTACGTTGAGGGTCATCATAAACAGCAAAAAGGTAAATATAGCTAAAGGATGCAGGGGCATGGTAAATACCAATAAAGGGAAAATGCCTGCTTCTACGATGGCTTCGAGCGGATGGAAAGAAAAGGCTGCCCAAGGCGACGGATTGTGTGACAGGTGGTGAGTGCGGTGCATGGTGCGGTAAAACCTGGGGTGGTGCATCAAGCGGTGAGTCCAGTAAAAATAAGTGTCGTGAAGAATCACCATCAAGGGAAAGCTTGCCAATAAATAGATCCAACCATACAGACTAATGTCGTGATAAATGAGGGTGTGCTCTTTGAATGACAAAATACTAATGGCAATGATAGAAAAGATAAACATAGTACTCAGTGAATACTTAATTTCCTGCCAATACTGTTGATCCTGATGTTGGCGGGTTTGAATACGGCGGTGGGTCCAGTATTTTTTGCGAATGACATAAAAAATGGTAAAGAAAATGCCCGCTACCACAAAATAACGCAGGGCAAGTATACCTAATATGATCCCCCAACGGGTATACCATTCTATAGCTAAAATTATACTCATAGTTTATTATTCTTATACGAAATAGGATGTTATATATAAACCAACGCAGTTTTTAGAGAATAGTAGCAGGATAATCAACGAATAGCGGGAAAAAATCAGTGAACAGAGGCAGATTTAAGGTAAGGGGTAGTGTTCACAAAATTGTGTTTATAATTTTTAATTTACTGATTGTCAGTGGTGATGCTTTCGAAAAATACAGTTAACTGAACGCTTCCAGGTAGGGGCACAATCAAAAACAATCAGCTTGTTCCTTTTTCTCTAAGTGGCTAAAACCCACAATGTTTTTTCAGTATTTTTTCTACCCCTTTATAACCCATCAGGTTCGACTTTTCCCAGTTGATACAGGCCTCATCTTTATTACCCAGGCTGTAGTAAGCCCACCCTCGGTTGAGATAGAGCATAGCATTTTCGTAACCCATTGCCAAGGCTTTGTTGTAGTCTTTGAGCGCCTGGTGGTACTTGCGCAAGCGGGCGTAACTATATCCACGCAACTCATGGGCTTGAACCAGGCTGGCATCTAGCTCTAAAGCACGGGTAAAGTGGGTCACGGCTTTGGCATAGTTGCCTTCATTACGCTTTTGTTGCCCCAGAGTAAAGTGGTGTACAGCAGAAGACTGGGCAAAAAGTCCTGTTGACCAAAGGCAAAAACCAATGCACCAAAGACCTTTTCGGGCAGTGTTTCCCTTTGCCTCAAACAGTGTTAAAAAAACAGTTTTCATATTTTTCTTGTTGTAGGTAATTGTAATACGATAACGCACAGCTTTTATATAACTTTGTTAGTTTTTTTTTGATTTTTTTGGTTATTGCGTCAGCTAAGCTGAGGGCAACGTACTGTTTATTGGATATTTCAAAGGTTAATCCTTAGCTTTGCTCATTAGAATTTTAAAAATACCGGGTTATCATAAAACACCAAAACACGATCTTTATGTGGACTAAAATTGCCCATACCATACTCAAACGCCGTCCTGTATTCCTTGTAATTATTGCATTGATTACAGCTTTTATGGGCTACCACGCCCTGAAGGTGCAAAAGAGCTATGAACTTGCTCAACTAGTACCTCCGTCTGATGCAGATTTTAAATACCTCAAAAATTTTAAAGCCCAATATGGTGAAGATGGTAACATTGTGGCAATTGGTCTGAAAGACAAGAATGTTTATAAGCTTGCCAATTTTAATGAATTGAAAAAGCTTGCTGACGAGATAAAAAAGCTGGAGGGCATCACGCAGGTGTTGTCGTTGCCCCGCATGCAATACTTGGTAAAAGATACCGAAAGCCGCAAGTTTGTGGGCAAACCTGTATTTAGTGAAAAACCTGCTACCCAGCAAGAACTAGATAGCTTGCTCAACTTTGCCAAAACGCTCAAGTTTTACGAAAACCAACTGGTCAATGCCGAAAATGGTGCCACCTTGATATTGGCATCTATGAAGCGCGACATTCTCAACTCACCCGCCCGCGATGTACTCATCAAGAAGATATACAAATTAACCGATAAGTTTACCGAAAATACCCAGATTGAACTGCACTTTGCCGGAGTACCTGTGGTGCGTTCTATGATGATGACCAAGGTAGGCAAAGAACTTACACTATTGCTGGTAGTATCATTGGGAGCCACGGCTTTGATTTTATTTTTATTTTTCCGATCGCTCAAAGCGGTATTGTTTCCTATTGTCATCATTGCGGTGGTGGTGGTATGGACCATGGGGATGCTAGGGCTATTCCAGTTTGAAATTACCATTCTTACGGGGCTGTTACCACCTATCCTGGTGGTGATTGGCATACCCAATGCAGTATATTTGCTCAACAAATACCACCAGGAGTTTCGTCGTCACGGAAGTAAAATACGTGCCCTGAGTACCATTATCCGTAAAATTGGGGTGGTTACCCTGATGACCAATACTACCACTGCCATTGGCTTTTTTGTGTTTAGCTTTATGGAAATCACCATTTTGCGTGAGTTTGGTATTGTGGCCAGTATCAACATCATGAGTACCTTTGTGGTGAGCCTTATACTGTTACCAATCTTTTTCTCCTTTTTGCCCAAGCCCAAGCCCCGTGAGCTTACCCACCTCGACCGCAGGCACCTCAACGCTACGCTTACTACCTTTGCCAATATTGTATTCAATCACCGCAAAAAAGTGTATTTGGTATTGATAGTTATTTTGGCATTGAGTGGCTTTGGTATTTCTAAAATGAAAATGGTGGCGTTTATGGTAGACGATATTCCTCCCGAAAGCCGAATTAAACGTGACCTGGCTTTTTTTGAACAAAACTTTAGCGGGGTAATGCCACTGGAAATTGTGATAGATACACGACGCAAAAAAGGGGTAATGAGCTTACGTAATTTACAAAAGGTAGATGAGTTTGAAAAGGAATTGAGAAAAATCACCTTGCTCTCGCCTCCTGTATCTATGATCAATTTTATAAAAGCTACCCGCCAGGCATATTACCGAAACGATTCGTCGTTTTATAGCTTGCCCACCCGCAACGATCAAGGCTTTATTATACAATACCTCAAAACCAACCAAAAAGATAAAAAGGTAACCCCTACCTCTAAGTTGCTTACTGCTTTTGTAGACAGCACTGGACAAACCATGCGTATTTCGCTCAAAGTAGCTGATGTAGGCTCCATCAAGATGGATTCGTTGGTCAATCAGGTAGTACGGCCATTGGTTGCCAAAACATTTTACGAACAAAAAGCCGTTGACTACTCTAAGCTCAGCGATGAAGAACTCATAAGCGAAGGAGCCGATATTGCCCAGGATGTTGCCAGGGAGTTTTTTAACCCACGCAAGCTTAAAGTCAATATCACAGGTACCACCCTTTTGTTTATCAAAGGAAACAAGTACTTGGTTAACAACCTCAAAAACAGCTTATTACTGGCTATTTTACTCATCTCTATTTTAATGGCAGCGTTGTTTGGTTCCTTCCGGATGATTTTAGTATCTATTATTACCAATATTATTCCGCTGGCAATTACTGCCGGATTGATGGGCTTTCTGGGGGTGCCGCTTAAACCAAGTACTGCGCTTATATTTAGTATAGCCTTTGGTATAGCAGTAGATGACTCTATTCATTACCTTGCCCGTTACCGACAAGAGTTGTTTTTAAATAAGTTTAATGTGCCTGATGCTATTCTTAAAAGCTTGAGAGAAACGGGCACTGGAATGATTTATACCTCTATCATCTTATTTTTTGGTTTTATTGTATTTGTATCGTCCGAATTTCAAGGTACTGTATTTTTAGGTGGGCTTACCTCTATCACTTTAATGTCGGCTATGCTTGCCAACCTTATTTTGCTTCCATCTATGCTGCTGTCGTTTGACAATGGAAAGTACAGCAAAAATAAAATGCAAATTATCGAAGAGTATGACGAGTTTCACCTGGAACAAGACGACGAAGAGTTGGATACTGACTTAATCAAAGTGTATAAAGAGGACGAAGCAAAAGATTGATACTTGGTTCAAGTGCTCTAAAACAAAAAATGCCGTGTAACTTCAGAGCTACACGGCATTTTTTGTTTTTTAATGTTTACTTATTTCCTCAACATAGGGGCTACCATAGACTTGTACATAAAGCGTGTAATCAGGCTATAGATCAATATAATGGCTACAATATTGGTAAGCAACCATTTTAGACCCAAAAAGAGTTCACCTTCACTGTTGTAAGCCATTGCCAGATAGGCAGCACCATAAGAGCTGTAAATACCTAAAAGGTGTAACATCACAGGAAACAACCCTGGCAGCACCAACAAACAAAACAACGCCAGGCGCTTGGTGTTTTGATTATATGTTCTGTGGTAAAACTTATGCCCTACATAAGCTGCAAAGGCTAACAAATTGACCACATACATGCCAAGTGCTGCCTTGTTGAATATTTCTGCCAAAAGTCCACCTACTACCATACTATAAATAAAACCAAAGAAAATGACTAACACGATTTCTATGATCTTGTATTGACGTAAAATAAAGGGCAGTACTGAGGTAAAAGTGGCCATGCTCAAAAACATCTGTACCATAAACATGGCGCTTGTCTGATTACTGGGTCTGTCAAGTGTGCTAAGTGCCAACCCTACTATAGGCAAAAAGATGAGTGCCATGCAAAGAAAATTGAGCCCGGCAATGCCTATAAACCCTCCTAATGATAGTTTGCTATAGTCTATTTTTTGTTGATATTGAATATATAGCCAATATAAACCCATCAAAGTTGCCAAAAACATAGGAATACCTATAAACATTACAAAGTCGTCGCCTTCGTAGAAATAGTGATGGGCTGTGTTGCTTGCCTCTTGGTCGAAATGATCGCCAAACATATAAAACAGACCAAACAAAGATAGGGAGTAAAAGGCTACCCATATTATTTTAGAATGCCATATTGCCGGGTAGTTTACCAGCAAGTAATGGTCTAAACGTTTAAGAAATTCAGGTTTAATTTTGTCAAAAGCCATAGTGCGATAATATCTGTTTACTTTCGTTTAACGGGAAATACCATAGAACGATACATAAAATAAGCCAACAGGCTATAAGTAGTAAGGACAGTAACTACATGCAACACCATCCATTTCAGGGTAAAAGGATCACCTTTGAAACCCAAGGCATATTCATACGCGCGTTCTATTCTGTAGTTATAATACCCTGCATAGTAAGTAAAGGCAGGAACAACCAAAGGCAACGCCAACACACAAAGCAACGCAAGGCGCTTAAGATTTTGAGTAATCTCTCGTTTGGCAAATTTGACCAATACATACCCTAAAAACGCCAGGTAGTTTATTACAAATATAGTTACCATTACACTATCGCCTTTTACTTCTAATATTCCGGCAAAAACCAACGCTACCCCAATGCAATAAACAAAACCAAAAAAGATAACCAGCACGGTTTCTATGATCGTATATTGACGTAATATAAAAGGGAGTATAGAAGCTGCTGTAGCTAAAGTAACTACAGTTTGAATCCCCAGCCAGGTATTTTCAAGGTTACGGGGAAAGTCGAGTGTACTGTATGCCAAACCAATGGCGGGTAAAAAGAGTAAAACCACACAGGCAAAATTCAATAAAGTAGTAGCGGTAAATCCACCCAATGACAGTTTGCTATAGTCTATTTTTTGTTGGTACTGGGTATACAACCAATAAAAGAGTGTGAGTATACTTAAAAACAAAGGCAATATGCCAAACATGACCCGGTCTTGCCGTTCGTGGTAATAATAACTAAACTCTCCATTTTCGTAAGGCTCATAGTCAAACCGATCGCCAAAAAAATAAAACAAGGCAAATAAAGCCAGCGAATAGGTTCCTACCCAAAGTATCCGGGACTGCCATAAGACTGGGTAGTTGACTAATAAATAATTATCAATTTTTTTAAGAAATTCAGGTTTCATCGTGATCTAGTGTTTCAGTGTTTATGTATACGTTGGCTTACAAAAATAGCCTTTTGGCTGAGTTGCTAATGTTTCTGAAATACTCTACTTCTACATTGTTTTGAACGAGTGTTTCTAATATTTTCTGTCCGTCTAGTTCTTTACTGCCTGTAATCACATAAGACAAACCGTTGTGTTCTATCTCTGAAACAGGCAAACCAGTAAGTAAACTTTCCAAAGCCCTCTTTTCCAACACGCACGAAAGCTCGAAAAAGTTGTGAAGACGGGCATCTCCTATGTTATTTTTATCACCACTAAATACCATGCGTCCTTTTTGCAAAAACATCAGGTTATCGGCAATACTTTCTATTTCGTGTAAGTGCTGTGAACTAATAATGATACTTATAGGGTATTTGGCACTTTTGGCAAGGTCTTTCAAGTCGTTCAATACAATGCGTTGCGAACGTACATCCAAGTTGGCAAGGGGTTCATCTATTACCAACAGTTTGGGGCGCCACACCAAGGCTTTTGCCAAAGCAAAGCGCAATTTATATCCTCCCGATAGTTCTGACCATTTTTTGTCGGCGTGTTCGGTCAAGCCCAGGCGTTCAAGTATATAGGCAGTGTTTTGCTCGTTATACGCTCCCTTGATGTCGTGTTGCGCCAGCTCAAGGTGAATATTTTGCTTAAGCGTGCCGTGCCACGAGGGTAATTCTTGCTCTACATAGGCTATTTCAGACTTTACCTCAATCCAGTCTACCTTATCTTTACTGGCTTGATGCTTTTGCAACAACGGAAAAGCTATCACTCCGGCATCGTGTTGTAAATTCCCGGTAATTACTTTAAACAAGGTAGTTTTTCCATTACCGTTTTCCCCTACTACTCCGGTAATCTCGCCCAAACGCAGGTGCAAGTCTATGCCTGACAAACTAAAACCTGATTTTCGGTAATATTTGCTCAAGCCAAAACACTCCATCAAGATGGGCATGGTTTCCTTAAATTCTTCTCCTGCTACATTTGTCGGTTCAGTCGTTTCGGTTTGTACCTGTCGGGTATTCTCCGCGTTTACGTGCACCGCCAGCAAATATACATCAGCAATGTCTTGTTTTAATTGTCTGATACGTTGAGTAATCTCAGCAGTGCGCTGGAGGGCTTGTTCATAGGTGATGGTTTGGCTTTCCTGATCGCGGATAATTTGTTTTTGATTGGTGCTAATCTCCAAAGCAGCGTTTACATGGCTTGCATTGGTACTAAAATCTTGCACAAAATCAAGCAAGCGAATAATTGCTCTGGGCAGGTTTTTGTCATCCAATAACAAATCTATTTCTATGCCTCGATCATTGATACGTTTACTCATAGTGTTTTTATGGGTGTTAGTAACTGTATAGTTTCAGTTATAGTTTACTTGGTTTACCAAGTAATGTTACATTGACAACCTATTTAATCCGATCAAAAACCTACAATACCAAATAATTGATCTAAATAATGATAAAAAACAAAATATTTAATCAAAAAGTAACTATTAACACAAATTTTAAGTTTAAATAGAGTAACATTAAATGATCATGTTACTCTTCTACAACCTAACCATTCTGATAAGCAACCGTCCTACAGCCCAGCATCTAACCAAAGACACCACCAAAATAGCACTATTCAACATCTTTAAGAAAAATTTACCATCACCTGGAAGTTTCAATGCCTGATTTGCTCTGGTAATACAGACAATGTGATTGACAACTACGCTTGTGATAACTCATTTAGATTAGCTTTTAACTTTTTATTTATCTCATCAAAAAAAATATCCAGTGAAAAAAAGGACATTCATTATGGTGTTAGGCCTGTGGGGGTTCATTGCCCAGGGATTTGCCCAAATCTCTGACACCTCAAATACTCGCTTGTACAAACTGTCGGTAAGTGACATTTTAAGTACCAAAAGTACCCTTGCATCTGGGGTAAAAGAAACAGTACTGGATGCCCCTGCCTCTATGGTAGTACTTACGGCAAAAGACATTGCTGACAGAGGGTATACCAGTTTGCACGAGGTAGTAGCCGACCTGCCCGATTTTGACCTGATTCCGGTATCAGGGGGCAACTCTTACGTCAATGCTTACCAAAGAGGTTACCGTACTGTAAACACACAAAGAACCTTGTTTATGATAGACGGAGTCATTGCCAATGACTTATGGTCGCACATTGCTGCCTTTGGCGAACAGTTTCCAATGAGTTCTATCGAACGCATAGAGGTATTGTCGGGTCCTGCGTCGGTAGTGTATGGCCCTAATGCTTTTCTGGGCATTATCAATGTAGTAACTAAACGGGAAAAGTTTAGACGTAATAAGGGGAATATTAACTTTATCGGTGGCAGCAATCAAACTGGGGCAATAGATGCCAGTGTAAGGGGGAATGTAGCAGGCTTACGCTACTCTGTGTCTGGCCGGGCTTTTCGTAGCGAGGCTGAAGACATATCAGATCGGTGGCATTTTTTGTCGGATGATCTGTACGGCAATCAAGACATTTGGGGTCCATTACTTGGGCTCAAAATAAGGGGGGAAAGACTGGGACGTCACCGCAGCCTTAACGAAGAGTTTGGTTTAGTGGCCAATGTTGCCTATCGCGGGTTCGAAGCAGGCATTATTAAGTGGGTAAGATACAATGGCTACGGCAATGAGTTTGTGGCAGACCGTGCCCAAAACAATGCAGGTTGGAACAATAGTTCTAACCAGTACTATTTACGCCACAGTTTTGATAAAGGTAATATCAGCAACAATGCAACATTGCTCTACCGTAATTCGCGTATTTGGGGCGATTGGGCAGAGGCTGAACCAGACTGGAACCCAGGCAGAGAGGCTTACTCTTATGTGAGCTATACCAATTGGAACACCTTCAGTAGTAGTGTACTGTTTAGAGATAATCTAAACGTTAAACTCAGCAAGCACGTTCAGTTGCTTACTGGGGTAAAATATGAACGAAAAACACTTGCCAAAAACTACGATGTACCTGGTTATTGGACAGGGTCTTATAGTTCATTGACTTTAGAAAACCCCGATGGTCCTTATGGACAAGGTGGAGGTATTACACTTAGTACTGATCCCTCGTTTATTATATCGCCTACTCCCAACCGAGAGGTTCCTTCTGAAAATGAGGTAATCACCCACGATGTAGGTGGATATTTTTTGGGGGTATTTGATGTAGGCAAGTTTCGTTTCAATACAGGGATACGCTACGACCGCAACTCGGTATACGGGCAATCAATCAACCCCAGGGTATCGCTTATTTTTAAGCCCGACAGTCGCTCTGCTATCAAGCTATTGTATGGAGAGGCGTTTCAAGAGCCATCGCCACGTTCTTTGTGGGGGGGCTGGAACGGTAGAAGCGCTAACCCTGACCTGAAGCCGGAGAAAGTACAAAATATGGAAGTAAATTTACTGCATAAGTCGGGGCGTTTTTTACACGAAATAGTAGGCTACTATGCCTTGTATAACAATGTGATAAAAGAGGAAGCAGAAAATGCCGGACAACGTAAAATACTGGGGTTGGGCTACAAATTAAGTTACAACCTGCCTAACCCTTTGCCCAATTCGGGCGACATCAAGGGCTATTTGTATTATAACTATACTGATGTAAAAAGTGGCATTACCTACGACCACCAAGCGGGCGAATGGATAGATGGAGAAGCTAACCTGGGCGATATTGCTACACATAAGCTCAATGTAGGAGTGCATATTCCTATTCAACGATTTCATATCAATTTAAGAAGTAATATGGTAGGCGAACGAGAACTTTACCTCAGAAACCCACTCCGTGACCAAGATTACCGCTTGGCACCTTATGCTATTTTTAATGGAAATGTGGCGTATAATGTAGGGATGGTAAGGCTGATGATCAAGGTCAATAATATATTTAACCACCTGTATATGTTGCCAGGGGTGCGCAGTGCCAACAGTGGCAATGATTTTACCCAACGAAGTCAGGGCTACTACAACTCGTTGATTCCAGCACCGGGCAGGTCGTTTTTGCTCAATGCCATGGTGAGATTTTAGTTTCTACAGGTAATCGGCCACAAGCTGCAGGCGACAAGGTTAAACTCCTTGTCGCTTGTTGCTCGAAGCTGACTGCTTTTTCTACCCCAAATTTGTCGCTCGCTCTCTTTTGTTTTGCCTGTATCTTTCCGACAAATTCGACAGTGGTTGAGCCACAGTTTCACCCGATGCCTTAGCAGGTTGCATCATTTCATAAAACATTTTATCAAGGGTACCCACTCTTTGCGCTTTTTCAAGCTGGTTGCTTTGGGCAAGGTGTTTCTTGTAGCGAATCAATGCTGTAGAAATCAAGGCTAAATCTTCTTTTTGTATCTGAATTTTATTGGTGCGTGAGTTTTTTTGAGTTTTCGGAAAAAGCGATGGTGTGTTGTCATTGACAGCGGTTGTTTGTATTGATTTTGATTGTGTGTGCAAGATTGCTTGTTTTTCAATAGGCTTTTTTGTTTTATTTTTGGGAAGCTTTTCTCCTGTTTCATCTACTTCATAAGTCAAGCTTTTTATAAGCTTGTCAAACATAGCTCTGATGTTCCATTTTACCTCCGGAATATTGATGACGATTTTTTTCATGATGCTCGATGTTTTAAATAATTGGTATTATAAAAATCGGCAAAATTCCCGCCCGATTCAAATATTTTGGGTGACGATTTGGCGAGCAAAAGGGGTGACAAATAGGCTGAAAAACGTAAGCAATTGAAGCTGAAATAGTTCAATCAATCATGTAACTGACCACTGTGAAAAATAAAATTTCCGCGCAAAGCTGGCACGTTATTTTACCATTTTGAGGCTTCGATGTAAGTTTGTTTATTAGGTTTGAGCTGACACATCCAAATATTTTCGATAAAATTTCACATCCAAATCCATTGCTGGAAAACTGGTAGGAAGCGAATCTTTAGGAATTTCAATAAAACCGTTTTTTTCATAAAATCTATGGGCTGCCAAAAACCAGGCAGTAGTCCCCAAAAACACTTCTTGTATGCCTTGATGGATAGCCCAGGCAAACAAGCCATTGAGCAGCGCCAACCCTACTCCAAAGGTTTTTCCTCGATGATCTTCACGCACAAACATTTTGCGTAAAGCTGCCCAACGATTGCCAATGTCAAGCAGGGCAATAGTGCCTACTACTTGAGCCTCTGCATTGATAGCCAGCCAAAATTTACCATTCCATTTTTCACAAAAAGCAGGAATGTCACTGAGGTCAGGCTGATCGTCGAGCGTAATAGTACTGCCAAACTCTTTTTGCTGAATATGCAATACCATATCAATGATTTGTTGGCGGTATTGGTTTTGGTATTCTATGATTTGTATATGATGCATTGGTTATATATATTTAATAGTCTATAAGGGCTCTAGGTATGCCCTTTGGCAAATAGCCTTAAGCTTTTCACTTTTATAAGTTACTAAAAGTCAATATGATAGGAATTGTTCAAAAATAAATTTACACTCTGAGGGGTGATTTTTCGCCTTGATACTTCGTTATTTTTATTGCCCGTAGCGCTGCTATGGGCGCAAAAAATAGCCTCGTCTCAAAACAAAACCTCTACCTCAAGAATGGTAATTTAATTTCTCACCATTCCATAGAAAAAACATAGCCACCCACAGAACTGAGCATACCTAACACCTAAAACCCTTTCAAGGCTTTTAACTACGCTTTTTGTAAGTTACTGAAAATCAACGTGATATAAAAAGTGTAGATACTTGTGGAACAGGGTATACCTAGAACCTTGCACCTAGTACCTAGAACCTAGAACCTTGTCAGGGCTTTTAACTACGCTTTTTGTAAGTTACTGAAAATCAACGTGATATAAAAAGTGTAGATACTTGTGGAACAGGGTATACCTAGAACCTTGTCAGGGCTTTTAACTACGCTTTTTGTAAACAACTGAAAATCAACGTGATATAAAAAGTGTAGATACTTGTGGAACAGGGTATACCTAGAACCTTGCACCTAGTCCCTAGTGCGCCAGGAACTAAGTTCCTTTTATATTATATCCTTGCCATTGCTTGTCTTTATTAAACCCCTTGAATTTCCATTTGAAGGGCTTGACTAAGTAGGTATTATAGTATTGGATATATTTGTCAATTTCCTCCAATAAGTATTGTTTGGACTCAAAACTTTCTTTGTTAATGGCCTGCCTTTGCAGTTTGGCAAACCAGTTTTCAATGGGATTTAACCACGAACAATGTTTGGGTGTATAAACAAACCTGATCCGATGGGTCGGGTCTTCCAAAAAAAATTTACGACTTTCCATCGACTTTAAAATGCCTTTATACCTCTTAGTCCCCAAGTCTGCTTCGTACCCAATTTCTTGGGCTACCCATTCCACAAGTGATGCGGACATATGAGTATTCAGGTTATCAGCCAATATAATGAGTTGCTCTTCCCCCGCGTATTTGCTGACCAAACCCTGAATAAAGGCTAAGTAATCTTCCTCTTTACGAGTATCACTTAACATATGATGAACAACCTCTCCTTTACCCACTTCGAGCGCGGCTAGTAGGCAAGTGGTGCCGTGACGGATATATTCAGCCTCTATTCGTTGGCCTCCCTGATAAGAAACCATTTGACGTTCTAAGGCCTGAATACCTGTTTTTTCATCCACACTTATCAAACGGATTTTGCCTTCAATGGCTTGCAGGATCA
>NZ_CANLRP010000016.1 GCF_947493425.1 uncultured Microscilla sp.
CGTAAAAACTGTAAGTCCCGAACTTGTATTCGGGGACACTTTTTTAGCCCAGATTATGATTTTTAAACATACTCTAACTGATAAAGCCAGATAAATACAGTATAAGCTGTATTTATCTGGCTTTTAGAACTTGTTTAATATTAGCATTTTACTTTGCCTTACTGCACCACTTGTTTTCCTTTACTCTAAACCGCCAGGGCAGCAAAGCATCATCTCCGGCGTAGTCAATGCCCACTCTGGGGCTAGCTATTACCTCCTCCTCTGAATAAACTCTTCCCTGGTCTTCCAGCCAGATTTTATCTCCTAATAAATCCGTCATATCATCACTGGTGCTAATGCCCAATGCTTGAGTCAACATGGCAGGACCTGCTGTAAGGTGGGTTCCTGGTTTTTTTAGTTTGCGCCTGGTTTTCATAAGGTCTAAACCTTCTACAGGCTCTATAGCCCTTACCAGCACCGCATCTGCCACGTCGGGAGCATTGGTTACTACATTAAACATGTGGTGCATGCCATAGCAAAGATATACATAAGCTGTACCACCAGTTTGATACATCGTTTCAGTGCGTTTGGTACGTTTGTTTGGGTAAGCATGACAAGCTTGATCGGTTGCCCCACAATATGCCTCTGTTTCTACAATAATACCAGCCGAAACCTGCCCATCAACGCAAGTATATAATACTTTGCCCAATAAGTTGCGAGCCGCTTGCACCACGTCAGTAGTCAAATAAAAATCGAGGGAGAGTTTGGTCATAATTGCTTTACATTCATTTGGCAGTTTTTACCCGGCGTAAGCGCCAAGGCAGAATTAAATATATTAGGCGTAATTGCCAAGCTATTGGTAAGCTACACTTACTTGTAGCTTATCGCTAATTGCACCGATATTCATCGGTATCTAAGGACTTACTGCTACTTATCACCAGACAAATACGTTGCCTATACATTTAAGTCAGTTCAATTTAATATAATGGTGTTTTTTGGGGTGGATGGCTCCGTTGATTATAGGCGATTCCTGAGTGACTTTGTACTGGGGAATGGTAATCGAAAATATGGTTTCACCTTTTTCTGCCTTGAGCAGCGAAATCTCTCCACCTAGTTTAGAAATGGCTATTTTGGCCTTATAAAGTCCCAATCCAAACCCTTTGAAATTATCGGTGCCCCGAAAAAACATCTCAAATATTCGTTCTGAAATTTCTAGAGGCATGCCGCTGCCATTGTCTATAATTTTTATTTGATGATAGTCACCCAAATCAACATAGACTAAGCGAATATGCGGTGAATCGTTGCCATAGTAAGAGTTGGCGTGTTGTACAGCATTTTTTACAATGTTATCAAGGGCAATATCCAGCATTTCCCCATCGGTTATAATCACCAAATCTTCGTTGACATCTACCGAAAAGCTGGTGTTTTTATAGCCTTCTACCCGGCGCATGCTTCTTACTACCGACTTAAGGTGTTTTTTAAGTTTGATAGTTTCAGTAGTTTCAGGTTGGTGCGACCTTATATCGCCTATTTCTACTATTCTAAATAATAACAACTGCATACGATTGAGCACCTCACGTTGCATATTAAAATACATACCCTTGCGTTCGTCTTGCTCGAGCAAACCCACGTGGCACAGCCCTTCAAGCGACGACAAAGGGCCTTTTAAGTCATGAGAAGCTTTGTATAAGAAAGTGTCCAGCTCGTGGTTGGCGCGAGTAAGTTCATCAGCGAGTTTTTTAAGGTAAGCAGTACGGTCGTTTACCTTTTGTTCCAGTTCGTCGGTGAGATTTTTTCTAAACCTTGCCCGGTTATACAGCACAAACAAAGTAGCCAGTGCCAGCAAAATAACAAACCCCAAAGCGTAAATCGTAAGTTGCTTGTTGTTCAATATTACCGTGTTGTCGTTGGCTTTGCGCTGTAATACTTTTTTTTCCTGTAACAAGTCTTTCTTCTCTTCCTCTTTTTTATTTAAGTCATAATAGGCTTGTAATTCGGCAATTTGCTTGAGTTTTGACTCATTGTACAAACTATCATTTGCCCGGTTATAAAGCTTTTGAAAACGATAAGCCTGCTCAAAGTCTTTTTGCGCAGCGTATGCTTCTGCCAAGGCATGCGAAGCATTTTTTACCCTGATACGAGACTTTAGCTCATTGGCAAGCAACAAACTTTGCTGGGCATACTGTATAGCTTGTGTGTTTTTTTTAGTGGCGAGATAAATTTCGGCAATGTCGCTCAAGTTAGCACTTATACCATCTTTATTTTGCAGCATTTGTCTTATACCAAGCGACTTCTTAAAATATGCCAATGCATTGTTATATTCTCCCTGTTGTTGGTATACTTTACCAATGTGCTCAAGCAAGTTGGCTTCGTTGGTTTTATAATGGTTTTCGTGCGAGATGAGTTCAAAAGCCCTTTGGTAAAAGTCGAGTGCTTCTTTATATTTCTTTTGCAAAAAATACACTTCTCCGATATTACCCAGGTTTTGAGATATTGCCACATTGCTTTGGGTGGTTCGGTTGATTTTCAGCGACATATTGTAGTATTCAAGCGCTTCTACAAACATTTTTTGTGCCTTGTAAATAGAACCTATGTGATCAAATGAACTGGCAATACCTGCTTGATCAGCCGATTTTTCTTGAATTTTTAATGCTTTTAACTGGTACTTAAGGGCTTGTTCATAGTAACCTTTTTGGTAATATACCTGCGCCAGGCGGTCAAGTGTTTTGGCAAGTTCGGTTTGTACCAAAGCCGGGTTTTCCTTTTGGAGAATATCCAGCGCCCTCAGGTAATATGCCAACGCACTTATATAGTTGCCCTGTAGGGTATGTACATACCCTATGTTGCTCAAGGCTCTGGCCATTTCAGGGCGAGCCTTGACTCTTTGAGAAAGGTTGACAGCTTCTTGCCCGTATTTTAGTGATTTGGTAGGGTTTGTTGAATGATAGAGTGTTGATAAACGGAGAAGGATTTTAATTTTTTTGTTGCCTTGAGTACTACCAACCCGTTTTTCCAAACTATCGGTTAGAATAGAAGTACTATCACTTTGCCCGTAAGCAAACAAGGTTGCCAATAAACCTACAAATGTGAAAATATACTTCATTAGATGTATTGATACTTAATCCTGATAAGAATAGTCAAAATCACAGTCCTTTTATAACTAAAACAATTGCCACTAGGCTAAATTATAATAAAAAGTCAAAAACTTTAGTAAAATATACTGATTTTTATTTTAAAAAATACAATGTCTTGACTTTATATTTTTCATTCATTCAGTGCCTTTATTTACCAATATCTACCAGCCCAAATGTAAAGACAAGAATGATAAGACGGAAGAATGCCTTGAGCAGTTTCCATAGTATATAAAGGGCAAAATACAAGCCAATGGCAAAAGCAAAACTGAGTAAACTCCAAGAGATTACAAATGCTCCGGCTTCTATGATGGAAGCCGTTCCTCCTGCCCACAATGCCACCACCCCCAAGCCCATAAAAATCATGGCTATTCCGAAGAAAAACAAGATGGCTCCCAGTACAAAATTTTCTTCTATGCCAATACTTTCTACAAAAGGCAACACCAGTGCCACAAGAGTAATAATAGCCAAAGAAATAAACGCTCCCAGGAAACTCACCAACTGAAGCATCATTCCTGTGCCTATAAGTAAAGCCGCAATGAGTATACCTACGCCAATCCATATCATTGTAAGGGCTTGCTGGGGTTGAAGGTAGTGTTTAAACGTTCGCAAACGTTTACCATAATGGTGTTTATGAGATGTGGTAGGTCGGTGCAATGATGGTTGTGTGTGCTTTTTGGGTGATAGGGTGTTAATGCTGGACAAAGGTTGGTAGTGTTCAGCAGCAGCCTCTTCTGATAATATCTTGCTGGTATCACTGGTATCCCATATTTTGGGGGCTTTTGCTTGTAATACTCCGTAAACAATTAAACAAATAAGAGATAAAAATAGTTTTTTTTTCATTGTTAAATATTTCATAATCTCTAGCAGGGGTAGGTTCCAGAGGTCAGGTTTCCCTATTTAAAAAAAAGTGATATTTGTGTAATAGCTTTGTTTTCAGATAAGAGTATGTTTAAATTTTCGTTTACAGGATGTTTTAGGATTAGATGCGTCAAATTTGACAATATATAATCCGAAAAGTCGCGTAAAATACCCAATCAATGAACCGAGCCTTCAGCGAGCTCTGCCATCGGCTAATTCTAAACAAGCTCTGATTATAATCTATCGTGTTACTAAAACTTGATTGAAATATAAAAAACAAACTTTACTCAGGGTAAATTGCTACCGCTTCTACCTCTACCAAAATATCAGGACGAGCCAGTCGGTATACTCCCAAAGTAGTGCGGGCAACCTTTGTAGGGTTTTGCGCATTGTTAAAAAACTTATTATATGCTTTGAACCAAGCGTCAAAATCAGGCTCCTGGTTGTTTTGGGTATCAGGTGCAATGTACACTCTTAAATATACCACATCTTTCATTTCTAAGCCCGCCTCCTGCAATATTTTTTCAATGCGTTTGAGCGTATGAATGCTTTGGGTGTATGTATCTCCCCGACGTTTGTGTGCATCGGTTTTAGCTGCGGTAGAATCTAGCAATGGAGCTACCAGCCCACTGGTCAAAAAAGTCTTTTTTCCTTTGGGTATGGCTACTCCCTGTAGTATAGAAGATGTCGGATTATCGTAGCGCTTAACCTGGAGAGTTTCTAGCCCTTTAGATTTTCTTTCTATGGCTTTATTTGTGGCATTAAAATTAGTTGGGGCACTTTGCTTACTTTGACAAGCTGTTATCAGGCTTAGCCAAACCATACACTGGAGTAATTTTATTGTCATATTGTTTACAAATTTAGGTGTTGAATAAATTCAGTCATTTTTTAAGCATGGCTTTGGGGTATTCTTTATGAGGAGCGTATCCACCATTAGGCAGCCTAACCATTGTTCACTGCCCTAAAAGAATAAAAAAAACTCGAAATAGGGCAGACTTAGGGCAACTATCTTGTTGAAAAGTTTAAGTAGATTTAGTTCACAGGTTTGTTGAAGTGGGTAAGTGTTTGATGAATTCAAAAAAACAATGGTTTTATAGTAATACTTGTCATACAGGCAACCAAAAAGGCAACTGAAGTACTTCTTTTTATTTTTTCCTCTGGTTTGTTGTCAAAAAATGGTATTTTTACCCCTGTTTTTCTTTATCTAACCCCCTTATTTTGTAAATGATGATGAGAGTAGGCGATCGTTATGAGTATGACCCTGAACATGATACTTTAGACAAAAAAGGCTTAGGAACAGTTTATCGTGCAGTAGATACCCAAGAAAATAGGGTAGTAGCGCTGAAGTGTATTTCACCCGACTTGTTGCCTGCCCACTACGATCTGGCTGAGGAGATAGAACGGGTAAAATACCACTCAGACGAAAACCTGGTGAGGTATTACGATGTGTTCGAGCAAGAGCTACCTGTAGATGTTTCTGCGATTCCTGACAATGTATTGTCGAACACCAATATCGAGATAACTCCTGATGCTGAGGATGAAAACACGCTTAAAGAGGAAACTTTGCTGTTTCATATCGTAGTAATGGAGTATGTAGAGGGCAAAACCTTGAATAATTTTCCTATTTATAACCTTACTGAAGAATCTCTGCAGCATTTGCTGCGCGACATATTGTCGGGCTTACACTACTTGCACAACCACCGCATTATTCACCGGGATTTGCGACAAGCCAAAGTGATTATCAAAGAAGAGAATGGGGGACTTACACCAAAGATTTTATATTTTGGATTAAGCGCCCAATTGAGCCAGTATATGTCTAATTATGGTTATTTACCTCCCGAACGCCTTGGTAAATATGACGAGAGGATTACTGAAATGTCGGATATATGGATGTTTGGTGTGTTGGTGTATGAACTATTGACCAATCAATTGCCTTTTGGCTCTACTCAAAACGGGACTACCAATGATGTAATCATGGCAAATATTCTGAGTGATCAAATGCAAGGTGACTTAAATCAATTAATTCCTCCCTATAATGCCATTGTACAAAAATGCCTTGCAAATGACCCAGATCAGCGTTACCAACAAGTAGCCGAGCTACTGGAGTTGTTTCCCAAGAAGACTGACGAAACAAAATATTCTGCCTTTGAAACCACTAAGGGTTTTGGTGATACGGCAGCCTCGCTTGGGACTACTCAAGAAGAATATGATAAAGAAATATATGGCACCACAAATGTAGATCAGGTAACGATTGGCGATGCCACTTTTAAGCCTGCAGATGGTTCGGACGAGCAGCCTGCTTCAGTAATTAAACCCAAGTCAATGTTTGATACTTTAGATGAAGTAACTGATTTTGAGGAAGCAAAAGAAAAACGTACCAATAAGTTTCTCATCGTTGCCTTGATACTTTCGGTAATGTTGTCATTGTTTGTGATCTATTTTTTAACCCAGTACGGCAAAAAGAAATTGGACTATCATCCTGTCCCAAACCCTGCCAAACAAGTAGTGGCAAAAGCAGTGTATCAAGAGTGAGGATATAGTTTCAACAGGGGCAAGCCAAATTAGATTGTTTCAAGAATAGCTACGCTTTTTCTATCACGTTGATTTTGAGCGATTGATTTGTAAAACCTGTAGATAGAAACAGAGTTTTTACTCAAGTAACAACAACTCGATGCGACGGTTTTCTTTGGCTTGCCAATCGTGTTTTTCATTTTTCCAAATTGGTTTGGCTTTGCCATAGCCCTTGGCAGTAATGCGCTTGGCAGCAATGCCGTGCCTAACAAAATACTGCTTAATGGCATTGGCGCGGCGTTGCGAAAGCAACAAACAAGCTGCTGCAGTGCCCACTTGGTCGGTATGTCCATAAATGGCAAGCTCCGCATTTTTGTTTTTTTTCAAATACTTGATAAATGGTTCCAGGTTTTTGATAAACTTACCTTTTAGTTCATACTTATTGTATTCAAAAAATGCCACCGACTGAGGTGGAGCTACAGGGCGCTTTTTGAGGTTGGTTTGGTATTTATACGCCCCTTCATAGTCGTACTTATCTATCTCGTAATTTTCGCCAATATGGGTACTTGACCCTACTGTTTGGCTTTTGCCCAATCCATTGTTATACGTGAGCTCTATGTCGTGTTGCCCCTGTACATTTACTGGGCGGTAAGTAATCTCATAAAAATTGCGGAAAATGCGTGGCAACTCTTCATACACTTGCTTTATCTCACCGGGGTTTTCTATAAAGTAAGTCTTGCCATCGGTGAGCATCGAGAGCGCGTTCAGGGTTTTGTTGTTTACTCCAGTACCATAGGCAATAGTAAACACCCTGATGCCTTTTTCACGGGCTTTTTTTACTACCTCGCTGGCGCGAAAAGCCCGCTTACCAAAATATTGCAAAGAAGAATTTTCTTCCCCATCGGTAAACAACAACATTACCTTGTTATTTTGGGCATTTTTTAAGCTTTCGAGCCCCTCGTCAGCCCCTGCATACAAGGCAGTGCTGCCACCATAACGGGTAATGCCATCAAACTTTACACAATCGGCTTTGCTGCCTTGTGCCGTCAACCTTAGCTCAGTTTCCAGTCGTTCGTCAAACTTTACCACCGATATTTTATCGTTGGGGTGCTTGGTCAAAATAAATTTGCGGGTAGCTTCTTCCAATTTTTTTATATTGCCCGCCATTGAGCCACTGTAGTCCATCACCAACGAAATATCATAAGGTTTAGAGATCATTTCGTGTACTTCACGTACTTTGAAGTTATTAATGGCGTAACGTCGCCCTTTTACACTCTCTACTATTTTGCGAAAAAATTTGCGGGATTCGCGGTAGCTTACATAAGGAGGGGCAAGGTGGCTGATAAAATTGCCGCTGGTATCTGTCACGAGCACATACAGCTTTACTTCTTTGGGAAATTGGGAGCGGTCAGTGGCAAAAATATCAAAATCAAGTTTTTGTCCTTTTTTTAAGGTAGTTTTTCTCGCCACATTTTTTATAAATTTTCGTCTAATTACCCTCACCCTAAAGCTTTTCACAAAAGATTTTTCTCCGTCATCTATCAAAAACTTATAAGTGGTATTACGCAAAGGAGCTACCTCCATGCTGCCCACCAAAGGCAAACTGTCTCCTCGGTAAATCACACTTTTCATCCCCTTGGCATTCCATCTAATCCGGGTTTTACTGCCCAGTAAAATATCTTTTTTACCCTTAAAAGTAACTGGAACCACCTTTATTGGCAATTTCACAAAGTTTACTTTGCGGTTGTTGCGTATCACCATCATTGAATAGTTTTTTGACCTTTTGGGCTGTATCAGAGTCGTGCCTTCGGTGGGCAAGGTATCGTTCTGAAAAACCACAAAACGCGCTTGTTTAAACCGCCACTTTACCCTTACTTTCTCTCCTACACTTATGCTACGGGGGCCTTTAAAGTATTCGTCAAATTTTACCTTCACCGTGTGGGTGTCTCTTACTACTTCGCCGTAGCGGTCTTTAGCTTCCAATATATACTGAGTAGTACTATCAGGCTTGACCGTGAGGCTTTCGTTGGCTTTCAAGGTTTTGTCAAGCCCGGCAATACGAATAGTTTTGGCATCACGCACGCTCCAGTACAAATTTGCTTCTTCGCCTTCGGCAATTTCATCGTCCCCATCAAACTTATCAATCACTGCTGAGCGCTTCACTATTTTTACTTTGTATTCTTTAGTAACCGTATGTTTTTTGTTGCGGGCAATCAGCTTGTAAGTAGTAGTTTGGCTAGGTTTGATTTTAATTTTTCCCTTGGCGGGTAAATTGTTTTGAACCCCCTCTATTTCTACCGAAGTGGCCTTGGGCACATTCCAAGACAGGGTGACTTCATCGCCGTAATTTACAAAGCGCTTGCCGCGAAAACGTTCTACGGTAGGAGGAGGAGTACAGGCTTGAGCCATCAAAACAAAAGTGCATAGCCATAAGAACAGGTGGTAATGTTTAAAATTGAGCATTTTTCGAATAGTGTTTATAGGTAGTATATACGGTTGTAGGCGCTACAGTTTTTATTGAATACCAGTGTATATCTTGACAATGAGTGATCAGTTCACTCATCATAGACTAACTATACTAATCTGTTAGCTGTATCTAATGATAACTCAGTACTCAAAAACATGTAGGTTTTCTTATTTTTATTTGTTCCTATCTGTATACTTTGGCGAGGTGAAACACTGGAGAGTTTTTTTTCTTTTTGCTGGCGAGGATATAGTCATGCTCAATTTGCCCCAAGGGTAAAGCAAAACAAGGATTGTATCAGGAGTAAAAGTAGACCTTGATCAAATGCCATAAAAAAAGCGAGACATTTATGCCTCGCTTCCTTATGTTTTTGTGTAGGCTTTAAGCCCCCTTAGTTAAACAACGAAGATAGTTGCATTGCAACATTCATGTCACCATCTAACTGCATTTTTCCACCCATGAAAGCTTCCAGTGGGTTTAGGTCGCCAGCCATCATTGCGTCAAAGTCGCTCAATTCCATATTGATGGTACAATCAGCTTCTTTGTCTTCGTTGCTTACATCATTGCGATCAAGGTGAATAACACCCCCTTCGTTGAATACAAATTTGATTGAATAGTTAAAACCAGGGCCTCCAGCAACTAATTCTTGCACTTTTTGAGTAGTAGCTTCTACGCTCATAATAATATAAGTTGTTTAAATGTTATAGTTTCATTGTTTTTTCAAGCGCCTGTCCAACCTTTTGTCTTTGAATGTAAAACTTGCCTATTTCACTGCTCACAAAACACTGGTGAGAGTAGCAAGGTAAAACCCATCGCCTCTCAAATATTTGAACCAGTAATAACAGATACATTTTTAACCCCCAAAAAATAATTATTGGCAAACACTGATTTAAAATCGGGGGTGAAGTTAGCTATTTTTTACAAAATCCAAAAGCACTGTTTTCAAGAAAAATGACTGGCAGTCTTGTCGTCATACAACGATTGTTCTGTAGTGAAGAGGTAGGTAATGGTATTATCAAAATAAAAAGTAAGCGTATGCAGTAAAATGAATATTTAATTTTAGAAAATATCTCTAAATGGGTGTTTTCCATATTTATTATAAGTTTTGTTTTTTTGAGGGATAACCATTGTATATGCCAAATAATATTTCAAACGGTATAAGTTTTATAAAAAAACCTTAGTTTTGCTTCGAAGGATTACTATATATTAATAAGCTTATTTCCCAACAAAGTTTTGTGCATGTGGAAGTAGGCAAAATAAATAATTATTTTAAACGCCATTTTATATGAAAAGAAAATTACTTGTATTACTCACTTTATGCCTTATTACTTCCTTTGCCTGGGCGCAAACCCGCAACATTACGGGTAAGGTTGTAGACAAAGACGGCCAAGCTTTGCCTGGTGCTACCGTGATGGTAAAAGGCACTACTAACGGCGCCTCTACCGATGCTGATGGCAAGTTTACCTTAAGCGTGCCCAGCAACGCTATTCTTATTGTTAGTTTTATAGGAATGACCACCAAAGAAGTATTGGTAGGTTCACAAACCCAAATTAATGTGACCCTCACCGACGAAAACTCTATTCTGGACGAGATTGTAGTCACTGGGCTTGCCTCAAATGTAAAAAGAGCCAACCTTGCCAATGCGGTATCTACCATTTCGTCGCAAGAACTGGTAGGGGTTACTTCTCCTCCTACTGTGGATGGTGCCTTGTACGGAAAACTTACTGGTGCCAACATTGTAAAAAATTCAGGCGCGCCTGGGGGAGGTATTTCTATCCGTTTGCGCGGGGTTTCGTCTATTATTGGGCAAAACCAACCCTTAATTATTGTAGATGGGGTGTATCTCGACAACAGTGAGATTCCCAGTGGAACTCGTTTTGTGTCTGGCGCCAATGACGGAAACGAAGAACAATCCTCTAACCGTTTGGCTGATTTATCTTCTAACGACATAGAAAGAATAGAGGTGTTGAAGGGAGCATCTGCTGCAGCTATTTATGGTACACGTGCCAACGCCGGAGTAATGATTATTACGACCAAAAAGGGGAATGCTGGTAAAACCCGTTTTCACTTTGAGCAATTGGTAGGGACTGCCCGTGCCATCAAACTTTTAGGACAAAGAAATTATGATACTGAGGCCAAAGTAAGAAGTTACTTTAGTGACCCCAACAGTGCCGATGCCAACAGTGCTGTAGCTCAGTGGAACGCTGTCAAAGCTGCCAATGGTGGTGAGTTGTTTGACTACGAAAAAGAAGTGTACGGGAACATTGGGGGTATTTTTCAAACTAACTTTAGCGCAAGTGGCGGCAATGACCGTACTACCTTTTATGCCAGTACATCTATCCGTAACGAAGAGGGGATCATCCGGGGGACTGGTTACCGCAGAAGAAACTTCCGCCTGAATGTTACCCATAAATTGTCTCAGTATGCTAAACTAACTGCGGGCTCTTATTTTGTGAGTTCCAGTGCTGACCGTAGCTTTACCGGAAACGAAAACGAAGGTGGTTTGAGTTACGGTTATAACCTGACTTCTACCCGCCCCTGGAGCAATCTTTTTCCTAACGAATTAGGCGAGTATCCCGACAACCCTGGAGTTTCGGGTAACCCATTATTCGTACGTGATGGCATGTACAACCGCGAGGAAGTTTTCCGTACGATCCAAAGCCTTGCTTTAGACTTTACTTTATTGCAGCGCGACAATATGCTCTTGAAGTTTAACCTGGGGGGAGGAGTTGATATTTATAAATTTGGCACCTTTACTTTTGTGTCTCCACTGCATACAGCTCAAAGAGGCGTGTCTAACGGTTACCTGGCAGAAGGTGCCAATACGGTAATCAATGGCAATTACCAGGGTGCTTTGATGTTTAATGTAAACCTGGGCAGCATTGATCTTACGTCTCAGGCAGGGGTGACTGGTCTTTACAAAAACAGAAACTTTTTATTAGCCAGAGGTATCGATCTGAATAGCAAACAAAATTTACAACAAGTTGGCGCACCATCCATTAACCAATTATTAGCTACTGAGCAAGATTTTGGTTATTTCTTCCAGCAAGAAGCTAATTTTGCCGACAAGGTAATCTTAAGTGCTGGAGTGCGTTTAGATAAGTCTACGCTCAATGGTGACCCTAACAAAATGTATGCTTTCCCTAAAGCGTCATTGGCTGTAAACGTGGCCAACTTTGATTTTTGGACATTGAAAAACGTGGTAAACCAAGTGAAATTAAGAGCTGCCTTTGGGCAAACGGGTAGTAGCCCTGGCTTTGGTGCCTTATTTACTGGTTTCGACCGGGCAAGCATGGGCGGTTTAAGCGGAGCAACCATCAATGAAGCAAGAGGTAACCCTGGTTTGGAGCCTGAAATAGCCACTGAGATAGAAGCAGGACTTGACCTGGGTTTCTTGGCCAACCGTATATTTTTTGAAGCTACTTACTATCGTCGTGGGGTAAAAAACCTATTGATCGAAAATGCTTTGCCTTCATCAAGTGGATTCTCGTCTGAAATAACCGATGCTGCTGACATGGTAAACACTGGGGTAGAGTTGACCCTGGGCGGTGACCCTTTTATAAGTAAAAACTTTAGCTGGTCTACTCAGTTTCGTTTTTGGTTCAACCGCTCGGTAGTGACCCGTCTAGATGTTCCTGCTTTTGCGCCTCCAGGCGCTTCTTTTAGTATAGGTTTAGGGTCTTTTTATATAGAAGAAGGACAATCTATTACCCAGTTTAAAGGAAGAGATGAAAATGGCAACCTGATCACTATTGGAGATGCCATGCCCGACTTCCAGTTATCGTGGAACAACACCATGAAGATTGCCAAAAACTTTGAACTTTCGTTTTTGTGGCATTACAAAAAGGGAGGAGACAACCTTAACTTGAGTTTGTTTTTGGCAGATTTGGGGCAAACCAGCTTTGACTATGACACCCCTGAAGGCGAAGCCAGGAGAAACGGAACAGGCTCGGCTCGTTTCTTAGAAGATGCCACCTACCTTAGACTAAGGGAAGTTGCTTTGTTTTATAATGTGCCCAAGAGCTTGACCAAGAGGTGGTTTGGCAACAAAGTAGAAAACATCAGATTGGGCGTTTCTGCTCAAAACTGGCTAACCTTCTCAAACTATAAGTGGTACGATCCCGAAGTATCTACCAAAGGGGGGGCTGGCTTATCTTCAGGAATAGATGTGGCGCCTTTCCCAAGTTCTAAACGAGTATTTTTTCACCTGGCGGCTACTTTTTAGTACACCCGCCAATAAGCGCTGTCTCCAGCACATTACCTGGTTTGTAAGCACTTTAGGCAAGTTGGGTATTGACTGTTGATAAATTACCAAATCAAATTTGAAATAGAAATATGAAATCTATATATAAATATTTATTTATTCTTGCATGGTTTACTGTGGCAGTAACCTCTTGTAATTTTAAAGAGCAAGTAGACCCCAACCGACCAGGGGTAGACGAATTGGTTACCAAGGGTCAGGTGAATGCATTGACCATTGGTTTATTGGCTGACATTAGGAACGGGCTTCAGATATACCGTACTGCGTCAGGCACCATTGCCCGTGACCTGTATTTGTTTGACGCTGATCCTCGAAACACCCAAGACCTATTGGGTAAAAATGGTGGTCAGCTTGACAACAACTCTTTTTATTTGAACGATTGGTATGAGCCTTACTACAGGGTAGTAAAAGACTGTAACCTGTTGATAGCTGCAGTGGCTAAAGATATTCCAGGTGTAAACACTACCGAAGTAAAAGGATATACAGGTTTTGCCAAAACAATGAAAGCCCATGTGTTTATCCAGGTATTAAACCTATTGGGTAGCAATGGGGTGCGTATAGAGGTGGCTGACCCTGCCAACCTGGGACCATTTTTGAAAGATGCCGCCGCTTATACGGCCATCAGAAGCTTGCTTGATGAGGCTGCTACAGACTTAGATGCAGCAGGGGCTGTGTTTGGCTTTGGGTTGCACGAAGGGTTCAAAGATTTTAATACACCTGCCAATTTTAAGAAGTTTAACCGTGCTTTGGCAGCTAAAGTAGCTTTGTATCAAAAAAGCTGGGCAGATGTATTGACTCAGTTGGGCACGTCTTTTTATAGCGAAACAGGCGATTTGAATGTTGGTCCTCAATATAACTTTTCGAGCAGTGCCAATGACCTACTCAACCCATTGTTTTATGGTACAGGGTCTGACAACATTTATGCGCACCCATCCTTTAACCAAGATGCCGAAGCGGGTGACAAACGAGTGGCTACCAAAACCCTGGCGCAAGTAAATACCAAAGATAATCTAACTGCTACTCATCGTCAGAACATTTATAAAAGTAGTGCAGACCCTGTGTCTATTATTCGCAACGAAGAACTGATTTTGATGGCAGCTGAAGCCCATATTCAACAAAACAACGCGACTGAAGCGGTAAGGTTGATCAATATTGTGAGAACTGCGGCGGGGCTTGCCAATTATGCCGGGGCTACCGATCAGGCAACCCTGATCACTCAATTGTTAAAAGAGCGTCGTTACTCGCTATGGTTAGAAGGAGTGCGCATGGCAGACCTCAGAAGGTACAACCGTTTAAACGCGGCCAACTTGCCTATCGACCGTACGGGTGATATTGTACATACTGAGTTTCCTATTCCTTTGAGCGACTCTAATTAACAGGGAGACTAAAACCTTAAACAAGTTCAATAAATAAAGCAAGGCAAACAATGAGTTGTCTTGCTTTTTTTTGTTTGAGGGGCAAAATTTACCATCTTCCACTTTCGTTGAATAATTTGTACTGTTTTGTGCCATACTGAAGTACTATTTAATTTAAAAATAAAAGAATGAAAAAACACCTTTACTCCACTACTTTCCTTTGGTTGATGCTAGGAGCAAGCTGGCTTATTTATGCCTGCCGCACCCCCGAAAGCCGTACCCAAACAAATACTGCCACGCTCGATTCGCTGGATTATAAAATAGGGCAAATGCTGATGGTAGGCTTTAGAGGCACTAGTATCAAGGGTAAAAACCACATCAAACGCGACATTCGTAAGCACCATTTGGGGGGAGTTATTTTGTATAGCCGAGACCTGCTCATGGGGGCGAAACCTCGCAACATAGTGTCTAAATCACAGTTAAAAACGTTGATTACCGACCTCAAAAAACTTTCTGATGTACCCTTGTTGGTGGCCGTAGACGAAGAAGGAGGGAAGGTGAGCCGATTGAATGCAAAATTTGGCTTTGCTACTACCCAAACTCCCCAGGAAATAGGAGATATCAACGACTTGGCTGCCACCGAAAAATGGGCAAATCATATTGCCCAAAAAGTAAAAGCCATGGGCTTTAACGTAAACTTTGCTCCGGTAACCGACCTCAACGTAAACCCCAAAGCACCCATTATTGGCAAGCTGGGGCGTAGCTTTTCGGGCGATGTAAATACTTTGGTACAACACGCTCTTAAGTTTACCAAAGTGCACCAAAAGCACGGCATTGTGTGCGCAATCAAGCATTTTCCGGGGCACGGAAGTGCCATTATGGACTCTCACCTGGGCTTTACTGATGTAACCAATACCTGGAAACCAATAGAACTCAAGCCTTTTAAACAAATGATTGAGCAGGGGTTTGACGGGATGGTGATGACTGCCCATGTATTTAATAAAAAACTGGACGAGAAATACCCAGCTACTTTATCCAAAAAAATTATGAACGATTACCTCCGGAAACAGTGGGGTTGGCAGGGGATTATTATTTCTGACGATATGCAAATGAATGCGATTGCTAAAAACTTTGGAATTGAAGAAGCCTTGGAGAAGTCTATCAATGCTGGAGTCGATATTGTACTTTTCTCAAACAACGGTAGAATTTTTTATAACAAAAATATAGTACCTGAGTCTATTAAAATTATCAAAAAACTCATCAAGCAAGGCAAAATATCGCGTAAACGCATTGATGAATCTTACCAAAGAATAAAAAAAATGAAGCAGGGGCTAACACGTTCCTAAGGAATGGTGTAAAAATAAATTTCTATAGTTTAATAAAATATTTTGTTGCTAGACGCGGCAAAAAATCGGCTAATAGCAGCGCTATTCGGCTATTTTTTAACAAAGTATAGCCTCAAAAGATGAGATTAAGAATGTAAATTTATTTTGGTACCATTCCTAAGTAAACAGAATAATACCTGGCAGGTCAAAAGCCTGTCAGGTAGGTTGTAAGCAATAGCGTTATTTATTCATTCAATTATTCAAAAGCAGGTGGGCTTCTCTTTGGTACAGCTTCATAAAATAACTACAGCTCCGTTTAAACCAGCTTATTTTTTCTGCGGACAACCCAAAAGGGCACTTGTCAATGGTTTCATTGGCAGACTCCGACACATTCTGAAAATGATTCAGATAGGCGTCATTCTTCGCCTTAAGGTTCAATAATTTCTCTTTTACCAACGGCTTCATTTCTTTGGCGTAGTTGGTGAGCAAATCTACAATTTGTTGGTTGCTCTGTTTGGCTCTATATCGAAAGCTGTCTACTTGCGCCCGCAAAACCATCCCGTCTACTTTGGCAAGTTGGGTTTGGTATGCTTTGAGCAAAAGAGCGGCTTTGTCATAGTTTTGAGCTGTGATCAGAGTTTCTATTTGTTGCGCGAGCTTCTTTGAAGGAACTTCGTTTTGCTGGGCAACTCCGTGAAAAACCGTGCTGAAGAGTAGCACATAGCTCATAATATATTTGGTCATGGTTTAGGGTGTTTTGAATGGTTATTAGTGATTTACTTTGCGTAAAAGTCACCCGAATCCATCACAAAGTCAAGGCAATACTACTTGCCAAGTTGCCCAAAACACTATACGATCTTGACCAACTCCTGAACAACTTTTACCAAACTTGCTCAAAGCGATAACTAGCTACAAAACTCATTGATTTACTGATAGTTATCAAAGTTTTCTTCATACATTGATTTTCCTTCTTTGTTCAGCAAGCGCACCCATTTTACTGCCCAGGAGCCTTTGCCACTAAAGGTTATATTGGTAAGTTCTCCAATGTTTTTGACAATGGTTTGGGACAAGATTTTTTCATTGTTCCAATATACCTCAATGAGGCTCCCCCTGGCAACCCACTTAAAGGTGTTCCACTGACGGTAGGTATCTATATCGTGGGTAAATTTGCTGGCAATGTTTACAGGGTATTTTTCCCTATTTAACCAATACTCGCAGCCGTCTAGCTCTAGCTCATAGCTCAACCGTTTGGCAATTGCCTGCATAGATTTTTCGCTGCCTGTTACCGTCATACTTAAATGATTGCAAGTAGCATTAGAGGGCTTATTTATCAGTTTTATTTTTGTTTCAAAAGTGTGGTAGTTGCCATCTACCCCATAGCGGCGGGTGTTTCTTAAATTACTAAAGTAGTAAGAGCGGTATTGTGGGGGTACCAACGTTATCGGAAACACCAATGTACAATCTTGCACTAGCTTATAGGTGGGCTGGTAGGCACCAATAAATTTTTTACCCGCATGCACCCAACCTATCCAGTGAGTAGACGCTTGGTAAACCCTGAGTTTTTTTAGTAAGGTACGTCTGTGTCGTAAGTTCAATATACCATCAGGCTTGTTGACAATAAAACTAATGGTGTCTTGTTTTTTGGTGGTTGTATACAAGCGAGGCGTAATGTCTGTGTGATAACTACTACCAATCCTGATAGTATCTATTGGAAGCTGGCGCACATCATACGCTACAAATACAGTACTTTTATTTTTGCCCTTGATATGCTTTACTATAGAAAAAGTGATCCGCTGCTTGATTTGCTCAGGGGTAAGTTGGGCAAGGGCGGTTTTTTGGGGCAAACTTGCCGTCAAGTCTTTTTTACTCCAAAACCACCACATTGCAGCCAGCCCCAATACCAGGGTCAGTATTCCGGCGATCACCCACAGCATTTTTTTTTGTTGACTGGTATACCAGGGTACCTGTGCCGCATGTGTGTTTTGCATAACTTCATGCACCAACTGGAGTTGAACAGTGGGCGAGTATATAGGCAAGGGCGGGGTAGTAGGGGTGTTTCTTTCTTCTGTTGGCAAAGGCACCCCTAGCTGTTGTTGGCGAAAAGCGTTTTTTTGCCAATAGTCCCAAAAGCGGCTATAATCTAGGTATACCCGGTAGAAATCGTCCCAGTGTTTAAAATGGAAAACATTGTTTTGATAACCCACATAAATGGCCAACCCTTGTTTCTTTTTGTCATTGCGTGAGGTACCGTCTTTGTTTTTGCCTAACAAACGTTTAAGCGAAGAACCCGAAATGGTGTACAACGAAAGTTCTTGCTTTGATACGTTTAGTTTTTGCTGAATTACCAGGTTAATGTCTATTGCCAGACTCTCGAAAAAGCCATTGGGAAGTTTGGCAATAGACATAGGCAAGTGATGGGGGTGCTTGTTTCTAAATATTTTGTACCAACGCTTTTCTTGCCAAAGTTCCTCTACTTTGGCATCCCATTCTTTATAAATTTTGTGGATCAAACACCTTCTTAATAACTCATCTGCTGTGATCATAGACTACACACTGGCTATAAACTCATATAAATCGTCTTTGGCTCCCAAGGCAAGCTTTTTCTTAAGGCGATAGCGTGCCACTTGCATACTTTTGGGCGCTACATTCAGCATTCGGGCTATTTCTTTGCCCGAAAGTTTAATGCGAAGATAAGCACAATGTTTTAATTCGTTTTGGGTAAGGTTAGAAAACTGTTGACTGAGGTCTTCGAAAAAGCGTGGGTGTACTTTTTCAAAGTGCAGCTTGAACCTATCCCAGTCATCAGTGAGTGTGATGTTGTTGTTTATCAGTGTGTTAATTTTTTTTAACGATTTTCTTTTATCTACAGGTGTAAGCTCTATAAGCTCGGTTACCATGTCATTGATATTACCCAAAATCTCATTTTTTTGGTATACAAACATTGCCGTAGTGCTTAGTTCGCGTTGGCTGTGTTCGAGCGCATTCTGAAACTTATCCGCTTTAAGTTGGTTGATTTCTGCTTGATTTTTTAGTTCTTCCTGGATATGCCTGTGTTCTTTTTCTTTAAGTATTGCCTGCGTTTCAAGATGTTCTTTTTCCAGACGGTTTTTTTCAGTGTTTACCTCAAACGTACGTTCTTTTTGTTCAAACAAAGCCCTACGCATTCTGCTACGGTTCCAAAGTGCTACTGCTATGATCAGCAATACTCCAGCTCCGGCAAAAGCTATGTTACGTTGCAAACTCCTGATGTTGGCTTTCTGGGCTTTTAGCGCATTGTCTTTTTTCAATAGGGCAATTTCTTTTTGTTTTTTCTCAAACTCGTGTTTTGCCTCTATGTTGGCTATAGCCCTCCCTTTTTCCAGGTTTAGCAGGCTGTCTTTATGAACCAGGTATCGCTGTAGATATTCATTGGCCTTTTTGTGGGCGCCTTGTGCTGTATAAAACCGGGCAATAGTTTGCTCGGCACGGCATACTATCTCCAGGTACCCTGTTTTTTGCGCTACTTTGTATGCCTGTTGGACCGCCGCCTGTGCTTTGTCAGTTTCTCCCAGTGCTTCGTATGCTTCGGCTATGTTTTGATAAGTACGACTCACTTCTTTGGTAAACTGATTTTGTTCCTGTATTTTTTTTGCTTTTAGCCATACCTGAAGCGCTTGGCGGTATTCTTTTCGAAAAAAATGTAATACCCCAATATTGACCAATATGGTCGCTATACGTGCCTGAATATGGTGACTTTCGGCAACTTTAAGTGCCTTTTGGTAATAAATCAACGCTGAATCGGACTTTTGAATGCGGCGGTATACCACCCCCGTATTGATCAAATTATTGATTTTTGCCGAGGGCGACACTTTAGGTATTTGTTGGCTCAGTTGCTCAGAGGTTTTAAAATACCTCATTGCCTTTTTATAATCTTTGGTAAAGAGGTATACTAACCCAATATTGGTATGAGACGATACCAGCCCCACAGAGTCTTTGATTTTTTCGCGCAAGCGTAAGGCTTCATGGTGCAATTCCAACGATTTTTTATATTGCCCTTTAGGGCGATAAATTGCCGCCAGGTTATTGAGGCAAGCTACGTATTGCTTGGTGTGGTTGAGTTGCTGAAACATAGACATTGCCTGTTTAGTACTATCTATAGCAGCGTTCAAGTCACCCTTGAGCCAATAAACTACTCCTAACTTATGCAATGCCAAGGCTTTGCCCCTTGAGTAGCCGAGCTGGTGGGCAAGGGCATAAGCTTGTTGAGCATACATGAGGGCGGTGTCGGCCGAACTATACTTAAATTCCCAGGCAAGTTGATCAAGCGTGAGCACCCGTGTGGTGTCAGTTTGGTGGATGAGCATATTTTTCAGGCTATCTATTGCGTGGGTATTTTGGGCATTGGCAGACACGCCCCATAGCGTGAACAAACTTACCAGGCTGGATAAGGTAAATAATAAGCGGTGTTTCATTCGTGGTTTTTATGGTTGCTTGGTTCAATATTTAAGACGAAGCGTTACATAGGTTAAGTAAGTACTAAGACAGAAATAACTTATATTTATAGTTTTGTTTCTACCTTTGTCCTATGAGTCGTAAACATCGCTACATAGAGCATCTAACAAAGGAGGAACAAGATTCTCTACAAAAAGGGTATAAAAACGGTAAAAGTCACATTTTTCGCAGAAAATGTTATGGCATATTATTGAGCCATGAGCGAAAAAACATGACTGAATTATCCGATTTTTTTAACGTCAGTAAAGTTAGTATTTCTACTTGGCTGAATGAGTGGGAAATGGGTGGTATAGAAGGATTGTACTTAAAGCCTGGTCGTGGGCGTCCCAAGAAACTCAATCCTGATAATGTAGAGGAGGTCAAAACAATAAAAACTCTGATAGAAAATGAGCCCAAAAACCTTCAACGTGTTGTTGGTCAAATAAAAGAAGAACTTGGGATTGACTTGTGTAAAAAGACCTTACAACGTTTTTTAAAAGAGTTGACTATCGGTGGAAACGGTTCCGCAAAGGGTTAAAAAAGGAACCAGATCCGGCAATATACGCTCAAAAAAAGAAGAATTGCAAGCACTCGTTTTGTTGGAAGAAAAAGGTGCAATTGATTTGCTTTTTGGAGATGAAAGTAGCTTCAATTTAACGCCTTGCGTTCCTTATGGTTGGCAACCCGTTGGTGAGCAACGAGTAATAAAAAGTGCTAAAGACCATGTAGTAAACCTATTTGGAATGCTCAGTAGAAAAGGAAAGTTGATCACTTATGCCACTAGGCAAAATATCAATAGTGATTTTATTATAGAATGCCTTGATGAGATAGCTTTAAGGATCAACAAACCAACAGTTATTGTGCTTGACAATGCATCTTGGCACAAAGCAAACCGGGTAATCGAGAGGCAAAAAGTATGGGCAGAAAAAAATCTTTTTTTATTTTTTTTACCAACATATAGTCCCCACCTAAATCTAGTGGAGACCCTTTGGAGAAAAATAAAATATGAATGGTTAAAACCACAAGATTACTTCACTACTGATACGCTTAGGAATGGTGTAAAAATAAATTTCTATAGTTTAATAAAATATTTTGTTGCTGGACGCGGCAAAAAATCGGCTAATAGCATCGCTATTCGGCTATTTTTTAACAAAGTATAGCCTCAAAAGATGAGGTTAAGAATGTAAATTTATTTTGGTACCATTCCTTAGAGAAGCTATATTTAATATTATTAGAAAATACGATCACGAGTTTCAAATTAACTTTAGCTAAATAGATTTATGTATAAGTTATTTTTGTTCACTTACTTAGCAGCAAGTCCTTAGATACCGATAAATATCGGTGCAATTAGCTATAAGTCCTTAGATACCGATGTATATCGGTGCTACAAGTAAAGATAACTATCTCATAATATGATAGTTATACTTGCATATTAGGTATATTTAATTTTGTCTTGGTACATACATACTAAGCCTGATGGTTTTGTTAAAAAGTGGACTATTGCCCATTCAAGCTTTCTTTAGTTTTTTTAGACACTAATGACCAAAAATGAACTACTTTAAAAAAACAACCTTGATTGTATGGGTAGTGTGGAGCCTTGGAGGTTTTATACAGTGTACCTCTACGCCCGAACAAACGGTGAAAAACAGCAACCCAGAGCCGCCAGCATCTGCGCGCAAGGTAGTAGCGCCCGATACCAGCCAATACAAGCTCAACCAGCTAGAGGGCAGCGAGTATATTTGGGGCAAAAAACCTTGTACTGGAGTCAACCGCTCTACTTTTAGGGCTGTGTTGGTGTTTTTGCCCCAACAGGTAGTAAGGTATGTATACACCAATGTGACAGTGGGCGATGACGGCAAAGGGTCTGAAGAACAAAAAGTATGGCAGGGTACTTACCAGCGGCAAGGAAGCGAACTTACTTTGCATTTTACCCAAATTACCCAGTGGCAAAAAGGATTTGAAGACGCCAATGCTCGACAAACCCAGCAAGAAAAAATAGATAAGAAGCTTGCCTTCAAAGCTGTAATGTGTCACCACAACCGCTCGGCACTGCAAAACCTATCGACTGCGCTTGACCCGGAAAAAGGAGGCAATTGGGTAAAGAAGTAGCTACATTAATAATGGTCAATTGCTCAAATATTTCTCCCTTAGTTGAGCATCCAGTGTTTCGATATATGTCTTGCCATAAGCGCCATTTTCCATATCGCCATACAGCCAATAAGGTAAGTCTTGTTTGATTTCTTTACACCTACTTGCCCCTGCCAATGCTATAGCGGCTACGGTGTCTACATCGCCCGTATAAGCAATGCAGCTTTTGAGCAAATTGCTCATGGTATCGGCTTGGGCAATGGCAGTAATGGCAGCCCGTACGCTCATCCAACCTTTAGAGCGTACTTTACCCGTCCACTTGCTGAGCCAATCGCCCTTTACGTTGGCTTTGAGGTAGCGTGCCAGGTTTTGTTTCTTGCCACCTTCCCAGGTAAAAAAGTGTACCATCAGTGCCGACGCTTTGGCAGCATTGATTCCATCTTTGGTGTGGTGGGTGATAGCAGCTTGTATTTCGGCTTTTTCGAGTACTTCTTGTTTGTCGGCAAGTAAGCCAATGACAGGTGCTCGCATGGCGGCTCCGCTCTTGTCGCTGGTAGGGTTAATCTTAGCAAGAAACTCTTCACCGCCTCCTGTGTTTTTTCTCAAAAAATGGTAAAACCCCTCGGCATAACCTTCCCTGGGGTCGCGCTTAAAAACCTCTACAAATCTTTGGGCAATATTCAATGGAGTCCAGGCATCGCCCGATAGCATCAGCTCGGCTATGGCAAGGCTCATTTGGGTATCGTCAGTATACATGCCAGGCAAAGTGCCCGTATGTTTGGGGTGTTGGCGGTAGCTTAAGTTGTTATGACGCACCACCTCTTGGCGGTCTACATATTCAAAACCAGCCCCGTAAGCGTCGCCTATGGCGAGTTCGATGAGCATGAGGGTATTGTATTTTGTGATTGTGTAAATGAAATAATCGTGTACGAAGTTTTAAAATCTTTGATATATACAATACTCCGCAGTGATTTTAGTCAAAGTTGGTTGTTGATTACCTTCGGTGAGCTCCCGTTGGTCGGTTATCAAACGGTTATGAGTTTAAAAACTATTTAATTATGTGTTTAGGCGTAAAACAGACATCCTTTGAAAAATAAAGCAAGTAAATGAATTTAATGTAAGCCGTTGATTTACAGATATTAACAAGGCAAACATTTACTCGAATCAGCTATGGACTATGGACTAAATACTATGGACTATTGATACAGGTATTTACGTATAAGTCAAGGGGGTAATTGTAGGGGCTACCCCTTGCTATAATGCAATGGAAGTTCTCGATTTATCGGAATGGTTGTCCATGCGAAGAGCAAAAATGAGCGTATACGCCGTCTTTTAAAACTAAATATGATCGTATTTTTGCTCGCATTAATCTTAATACTTATTACCAGTTAATTATAAGACGACTTTGTACAGCTCTAAAAATAAAATATGAATGCCGATAAAACAAGAACAGAGTACATTAGACGAGTAAATTTCGTTTTAGATTTTATCGAGAATAATCTTGAAGCGGATTTGTCACTTGAGTCTTTGTCAAAAAAAGCCTATTATTCCCCTTACCACTTTCATAGAGTTTTTTCGACAATTATAGGAGAAAATCTGAACCAGTACGTCAATAGAAAACGAATAGAACGTATCGCCTCCATTCTATTGATACGTTCAGATAAATCCATCAAAGAACTTGCGTATATCTACGGGTTTAATAGCGAAAGTTCTTTTTCAAGAGCATTTAAAAAGTATTATGGAATTAGCCCAACCAGATTCAAATCAGAAGGAAAAAATACACTTCGCAAGATTGGTATAGAGCTTTTCACAACTGAGCAATACATTTGTAGCACTGATCATATTAAAAAATGGATTGAAATGAATGCACAAATTGTTATAACAGAACTACAAGAAGTAAAACTTGCTGGTATTATGCATATCGGAGAATTTGACAAGGCCAGCAATATGTTTCAAAGGTTGATGGAATGGGGAGCTAAAAAAAGGGTATTGGCTACTTCAGATTTTAAAGCCATTACTATTTATCACGATAACCCCAACGTCACTCAAACCTCAAAATTGAGATTCAGCACGTGTATAACGATTAGTGAGGACATAAATGCAGATGGTGAGGTTAGACCAATCAACTTAAAGAAAGGCATTTATGCTGTTGGCCATTTTGAAATTAAAGCAGAAGAAATTCCAACAGCCTGGAAAAATATGTGCGTCTGGGTCATTGAAAATGGTTATGAATTTAGGGATGGAGACTATTTTGAAGTGTATCATAATGACCACAAAACTCATCCTGATCAAAAATTCATATTAGACATTTGTATTCCACTCGAAAGAACAGGAAACCTAAAAATTGAGAAAAAAAATAAGGTAGATTTCTTGGATTACAAAGAACAAAACAAGCGAGGTGAAAAACATTTAGATTACCATCAACTGATAGGTTACATGAAAGAGTTGAGAGGGTTTTTACATAAAGAATACAGCGTTAATTTTAAATTTGGAAATCTTTATCAAGGAAGCCCTGATTTTTCCTATTTTTCATTTACAACTGAGGAGTTGAAAAAACAAAAGCTGAAATTTGTGATTGTATTAAACCACCAGGATTTATATTTTTCGATTTGCTTATCTGGTCAAAACAAAAGCATCCGAAAAAAATACTGGGAAATATTTAAAGGTAGTGATTGGGACAAATATCATTTGGCAGAATCAATTAATGAAAGTCTGTCAATTATTGACCACACCATTGTGAAAGAACCCGATTTTAGTAATAAAAAATGTTTAACAGAACAGATTGAAAAAGAATCGTTCAAATTCATAAACGAGATTAGAGGCATACTTGAATCATAAAAAACGATCGTTGTATTTGCCAAATGCCCTTTTTAATGAAAAACAAAAAAACGGTACTTCAACCCAAACGGATGTACCGTTTCTTCCGGTATAAGTTGCGAAGAAATTGAGACGTATTTTCTTCTAGTAAAGCATCTGCAACACCTGGCTGTTATATTAAAGTGCACAAAGTAGTAGTTGTTACCCAGTACATCTTCCCTGAACTCGATCCAAGGTTTTTCTCCGCGCTCCTGGTAAAGCAAGCTCAGGCTTATCACTCTGGCTTAAGTTGAAAAAGCCTTAAGCCTATATACCTTCTATGTAAATTTGCTGCGCAAGACCAGTTACAAACTGTTTATTATTTTTGGATTTAAGTTACTGCTGCACTTAAGCCAGCAGTAGCCTCGCTTTGCGAACCATAAAACCATATAGCAATAGAACTGCTATCATTCCATCTCCATCTTCAAATACTTACCCGTAAACCCTTTTTTCTTTTTGATGAGTTGTTCGGGGGTGCCTTCAAAAATAATTTCCCCCCCTTTTTCGCCTCCATCAGGACCCAGGTCTACAATATGATCGGCCACCTTTATTACGTCTAAGTTGTGCTCAATAATGAGTACTGTGTTGCCCTTGTCTACCAGTTTTTGCAGCACTTGTAGTAGTATACGAATGTCTTCGAAGTGCAGCCCCGTGGTGGGTTCGTCTAAAATGTACAAGGTTTTGCCCGTGTCGCGTTTCGAGAGTTCTTTGGCAAGCTTGATGCGTTGTGCCTCGCCACCCGAAAGGGTAGTAGCTTGTTGCCCCAAGGTAATGTAGCCTAGCCCTACTTCTTGCAAAAACTTAATTTTACGCAAGATAGAAGGTTGGTTTTCAAAAAACTCTACGGCTTGCTCTACGGTCATGTCCAGTATGTCGGCAATAGACTTGCTCTTGAAACGCACCTCTAGGGTTTCGCGGTTATAGCGCTTGCCCTTGCAGGTTTCGCACTCGATGTATACATTGGGCAAAAAGTCCATTTCTACCAATTTCATTCCTCCCCCTTGGCAGGTTTCGCAGCGTCCGCCCTTTACGTTGAACGAAAAACGCCCCGGTTTATAACCCCTTATTTTGGCTTCGGGCAATTGGGTAAACAAGTCGCGGATGTTGGAGAAAAATCCCACATAAGTGGCAGGGTTTGAGCGGGGAGTGCGTCCAATCGGCGATTGATCTACTTCTATTACTTTGTCTATGTGCTCCAGTCCTTCTATTTTTTTGTAGGCAAGGGGTTTGCGCTTGGCGCGGAAAAAGTGGGTATTGAGAATAGGGTAGAGGGTGTCGTGAATAAGGCTCGACTTGCCACTGCCGCTTACTCCGGTAATGCATACCATTTTGCCCAAAGGCAACTTCAGGTTGACATTTTTTAGGTTGTGTCCGGTAGCCCCCTTCAGCACCAACTGATTGCCGTTGCCTTTGCGTCGTTTTTTGGGTACTTCTATAGTTTTACGGTTGCTTAGGTAGTCTACCGTCATGCTTTGCTGTTGCATAATCTCCTGAGGTGTACCTTGAGCCACTACCTTGCCCCCATGAATACCCGCCCCTGGTCCTACATCCAGAATGTGGTCAGCTTCCATCATCATATCCTTGTCGTGCTCTACCACTATAATGGTGTTGCCCAGGTCACGCAGCTCGTGCAACGACTGAATCAGTTTTACGTTGTCGCGGGCGTGCAACCCAATACTGGGCTCGTCTAAAATATACAGTACTCCCACCAATTGAGTGCCTATTTGGGTGGCAAGCCTGATACGTTGGGCTTCGCCTCCCGACAGGGTACGCAATGAACGGTTGAGGGTAAGGTAACCCAGCCCAATATTGAGCAATAGACTTACCCGTTTTCTTATTTCTTTGAGTATTTCGTGGGCAATTTGGTTTTGCTTTTCGCTTAGGCGGTCTTCTACATCTGCCAACCAGCTGCCCAGGTGGTTGATGTCCATTTCGCTGAGTTGAAAAATGTTGTGGTTGTCTATTTTAAAATGCAACGACTCTTGCTTCAGGCGGGCACCTTCGCAAGTAGGGCAAGTGTTGATCTGGACAAAGTCTTTAGCCCAACTTTGCAGTTTTTCGGTGCCCTCTTCGTAGTTTTTTTTCATGTACGCCTTGATACCATCAAAGGTGGTTTCGTAGGTACGTTTGTATTTGGGCGAATATACTTTGAGGAGTTCATCCGAACCGTTTAAAATAACATCTACCAGGTCTTGGGGCAGTTTTTCTATGGGCGTGCTTAAGCTAAACTTGCGGTTTTTGAGCATTTTTTCCAATTGCTTAAACATCCAGGTATCGCGGTATTCGCCCAAAGGTGCAATTCCTCCCCGGCTAATGCTCAGCGATTTGTCAGGCATCAGGGTTTCTTCGGTAAACTCTTCTATCACCCCCAGGCCTTTGCAGTCGGTACAGTATCCATAAGGCGAATTAAACGAGAAAGCATTGGGGGCAGGTTCGTCATACGAAATACCCGAAGTAGGGCATACCAAATTGCGTGAAAAATGAATGGGTTTGTCATTGCTATCGTGGAGCTGTAGCATCAACGAACCTTTGCCTTCTTTGAGGGCAGTGGCTACCGATTGGGCAAGGCGCATGCGTTGTTCGGCTTTGATGGCAAGTCGGTCGACTACTACTTCTATGTCGTGAATTTTGTAACGGTCTACTTGCATTTTAGGCTCCAGGTCTAGTATCTCGCCATCTACCCTCACCTTGGCATAACCCGCCTTCCGTATTTGTACAAAAAGCTCTCGGTAGTGCCCTTTTCGCCCTTTGACCACTGGCGCAAGCAACAACACCTTTTGTCCCTCAAACTTGGCAATGATTTGGTCAATGATCTGGTCTTCTGACTGTTTGATCATTTTTTCGCCCGTTACATAAGAAAAAGCTTCTCCGGCACGGGCAAACAACAAACGAAAGAAGTCATAAATTTCGGTGGTAGTACCCACCGTAGAGCGTGGGTTGCGTGACGTGGTTTTTTGCTCGATGGCAATGACCGGACTCAAGCCGTTGATCTTGTCTACATCGGGGCGTTCCATGTCGCCAATAAAAGAACGGGCATACGCCGAAAAACTTTCCATATAGCGTCGTTGCCCTTCGGCGTAGATGGTGTCGAAGGCAAGCGATGACTTACCACTGCCACTTACCCCGGTTACCACAATCAATTTGTTGCGGGGAAAAGTAACATCTATGTCTTTGAGGTTGTGTTCGCGTGCGCCAAAAATCTCCAGGTTATCAGTATAACCAGTTGATATATCTGTGCCTTCGTTATTGGCAGTAGTCTCAGTATTAAGGGTATCCATCTTATTCACAAGGCTTAGGGAATTCTCGGTTTGTACAAATACATTTTTAACCAACTACAAACTTACATTTTTTTTGCTGATTGTGTACACATAAAATGAGTAATCCAACCGGATTGTTCATTTTTTTAGCAATTTTTATGGAGAAGGTGAATAGAGATAAGTTTTAAGCCCTCATTAGGAATTACGAGTTTGAGAATTACGAATTGGGCGAAGCCATTCGTAATAGACCAATTCGTGATTCACTCATTCGTAATTAAAAAGCGTCGCTTTGCGCCCATTCGTAATTAGCTTATATCCAACAATCTAACCAATCAGTTGCTATATGAAACAGCAAACCCACTGCTACAATGCGGGTATGCCGAGGCAGCAACAACCCTATATATACCACTATAGCGGTGTAAGAATGCAACGGGTGAAATCCAACGCTGCAACGGTTGGGGTCAAAAACAGGCGTGGCAAGCAAGTGGTCAAGGTCTATCAGCATAGTAGCGAGCAATATAAACCAAATCTTACGCCAGCTCCATGTAGTCCAGCGAGTGTGAGCAATGCCCCAGGCAATGAGGGCGGGTGCCAAAAAGTGTAAGCTATAGTGAACCAAGGGTTTGAGTAAAGACATTACAGTTTGTTTGGAGTTACCAATACTAATACGCAGTGATTACACCTCAATCAATACTTGAATAGTTTGATGATAAAATATTTATAATGAGGTACTTATATTGTTTAGAGTTTAGCGTAGCCCCAATAAACCATCGACCAATACTGTTTAACAATAGTCCATAGTATTTAGTCCATAGTCCGTAGCTGATTCGAGTAAATGTTTACCTTGTTAAGCCCTGTAAACCGAGCCTGTAGCTCTGCTACGGCGAGCTCAACGAAGTTAATCAGCAGTTTATACTAAAGTTGTGTACCTACTTTATTTTTAAAAGGGTTTCAGTTTTAGGTCTACGCCGTGCAATTAAATAGTTTTTAAAATCATAACCTACTGATAACCGAGCCTCCGGCGAGTCCTTAGATACCGATGTATATCGGTGCTCAACAAAGTTAATCAGTAGTCAACTTTGGCTAAAATCACTGCGGAGTATTGGTTTAAGGAATGGTGTAAAAATAAATTTCTATAGTAACGCTAAAATATTTTGTTGCTAGACGCGGCACGGCAATATCCAGTGGATGTTGAGCGAGCTTGAGGGATGGTTGGCTAATAGCATCACTATTCGGCTATTTTTTAACAAAGTATAGCCTCAAAAGATGAGGTTAAGAATGCGTATTTATTTTGGTACTATTCCTAAGGATTGAGCATTAAAAAAACAGACACGTGAGCCATCTGTGACAGGTTAAAGCTAATAAAAGCTTTATTAAGGAAACAGCATTGCACCATCGACTATGAACAATCAATCCAGCCAACCATAAATGACCCGCGCAATATTTTCATACCTGCCATCCTGGTTATTAGAGAGCAAAATCACGCAGTTGTTTTGGTGTAAGTTGCGCAAGATAATACTGCGAAACCCTCCACTGCTTCCCGAATGATACACCGTTTGCCCATCTTTGTCGATGTGCCAGCCAAACCCATAGTTTTTGCTAAACATCTGGTTGTAATATTTAGTAGGCGAAAAAGCTTCTTCGAGGGTTGTTCTTTTTACCAATCGGTTGGTGCGCAGTGCCTGGTCCCACTTATACAAATCTGAGGCTGAAGCGTATATGCCACCATCACCATAAATGCGGTTGAACAAGTGGTCATCGTAGAATTTTTTGTTGTTTTTGAAGCCATACACCCTATAAGGCAACTTGTGTTGGTAGTCAAACACTTCGCTGTTGCGCATGTCGAGGCGGTTAAAGATGCGTTCTTGAAGATAACTGGGGTACGATTGCCGCGACACCTTCTCTATGATTAGCGCCAGCAGCACATAGCCAGTATTGGTGTAGAGCCAGCTTTCGCCACATTTAAAGTAAGGCTTGGGGTGTTCGTTGATCAACCAGAGCAAAATATCGTGGTTGGTGGGGTAGGTAAACTTGTATTTAGAGCGTAGCACTACCTGGGCAAAGTATTCGCCATAGTTGGGCAAGCCTGAGGTATGGGTAAGCAAGTGGCGAATGGTAATATGAGGGTAGGGAAACCCTCGAAGGTGTTTGGCTACCTTGTCGTTGTACGAGAGCTTGCCTGCTTCCTTTAGCATCATAACGGCCATGGCAGTAAACTGTTTGCTCACCGAAGACAGCCTAAAGCTGGACTGGCTCTTAAGCGGGGTTTGGTTTCTGAAGTCGGCATAACCGTAGCTTTTTTCCAAAATTTTGAGCCCATTGTGGTTAATCAGCACATTGCCATTAAAGTTTCGGTTTTTGTGCAAGTAATGAAGCAACGAATCTGCTCTGCCGGCTATTTCGCTTAGGTAAACTTCTTTGGCAACAGGTGGGTTGTGGGGCGATTTGTCTGACTTACAGGCAGGAAGCAGGAGTAGCGTAGAAACAAGTACAATGTATAACCTGATAATGTTCATAAATTGAGGGTTGTATATACTTTGGGTGCCGTGGGTGGGTTGCCCCAAAAAAGCGATTTAGGCAATAAGGTGTTTTGGATGGCTAACAAAAACAACCAACAGCCATATATAAAAAGAATGCTGCCAAAAATTATTTTGGCAGCATCACAATATTTTTAGAAATCAAACGAACCTGTGCAGAGGTTGCGTAAGTTTAGCAGTTGGTTTAGTTGGCTTTGCTGCTATCTACCTGGGTAGAGTCGGCTTTGAGTTGCTCAGTAGAGTCAACCGTTTCTATTTTCTTGGCTTTAACCGTTGTAGCACTGCCGTATAGCTTGTCTTTTATTTTGTTTACTCTATCGCCTGCGTTTTCAGGGGTAGGGTAAGTTTCCTTGGTTTGGCGCGCCTTGGCATCTTTTCCATCGCCGTATACTCTGCTGTTGTCGTAGTCTACTTTTTGGTCAGGTACCGATGACGACGCATTGTATTTGCCGTATCCACAAGACACTAAAGAGAACATAAACGAGATAATAATTAAATGATAAATTTTTTTAGTAAAAGTCATTGTCATTCTGATTTTATGCAAACCACGTATTTATATAAGTATATCCAGGACTGTGCCTGTGTAATTTCTATCAGGTTGTAGAGTGTTTTTGTTTGAAAATGCTCAAAAATACCTTATTTACCTGCCTTCATATTTACAACATGTGGCGCAAAAGTAGCTAAATTTATTAAAACAAATCAAAAAAAAACTTCTTTATTTTTTGCTCCATATTGCCTTTAAACTGTAGCCTGTCCAGGCAGCAAATGCTCCTACCAACCCGCCAGTTATCCCAGTTACAATAAGTAACCAATCGCCGGAAGGCAAAGAAAAAAACTGCGCTATTTTACCAGAGAGCAAGCCATCGTTTGCCTGGTTTATAAAGTAAGCACGTGCCACCCATACACAGGCGACACCCAAAAAACCCGATAAAAATGCTTCAAGGTTAGATCGCCCCACCAGTACAGCAGCTACAAAAGCTACCACGGCTATCCACCACCAGGCAGCAAACAACGATTGGGTAATAAATACCAAAAGAGCAATAATAATAAAGAGCATATACTATATTTTTGTAAATATAATTTTTTTCGTGATAATGAAGGCAAATTTTATGGATGTTTTAGCCAGGCCAAAACTCCGGTATCGGCAGATACGTGTGCCCACTCGGCTGCTTCAAACACAATCGAAGCAATCCCGCAGTTAGGCAAGCCAGCTACCGACTGCCCCGTGAGGTATTCGGTGAGGTAGCTAATGGTAGGGTTGTGCCCTATCATTAGCACTTTTTGGTGTTGGGGGGCTATTTTATTAATTGCGTCCAGCATTACCTCTAGCATGGTTTCATAAATAGACGGATCAAATATGATGTTTTTAGTGGGATAATTCAATTTTTGAGCAAAAATTTCGGCAGTAGAGGTGGTTCTTTGGGCGTTGCTGGAGTATACCAGGTCAGGCACAAAACCTTGGGTATGCAGTAGTTCGCTCATAGCATGGGCTTGTTGGGTGCCACGCGGGGTCAATGGACGCTGATGATCAGTTTTTCCGGCAGCGTAAGCCACCGCTTCGGCGTGGCGTAAAAGTAAGAGGTTTTTTTTCATTGTGCTTTACTATTTTTGCAAAAAAACTAATTAATTCGCGTGATTTCAAATGCTGAATACTAATAACGCATTAAATATAGCAAACAAGCAGGGCTAACTATTTAATAGTGAGTAAACTAGCCCTGAATGTGGCAAGGGTTAGTGTGATGTATCTCTTGTAGCCCCTTGGCTAAATCACCCCTTTAGTACTTGGAATTTCAACACCAGTGACTTGTTTGGCAGCCTTTACTGCACGGGCAAAGGCTTTGAATATGGCCTCTATCATGTGGTGTTCGTTGTTGCCCTCGCATCTTACATGAATATTGCACTGAGCGTGGTCGCTGAGCGAGCGAAAGAAATGTTCAAACATCTCAGTAGGCATACCACCCACTCGCTCGCGTTTAAATACAGGTTGCCACACCAACCAATTTCTCCCCGAAAAATCCAAGGCAACCTGTGCCAGGCATTCGTCCATTACCAGGTTAAAAAAACCATAGCGTTCAATGCCTTTTTTGTTGCCCAACGCTATTTTAAAGGCTTCACCCAAAGCAATGGCGGTATCCTCTATAGTGTGGTGCTCGTCTATGTGCAAGTCGCCCTTTACCTTTACGCTCAAATCAAGTTTGCCGTGGTGCGCCAGTTGATCCAGCATGTGGTCAAAAAAACCAATGCCCGTATCCATCGCTTTTTTGCCGCTCCCATCCAGGTTTAGGTTTATAACAATATCAGTTTCTTTGGTAGCACGTTGTACAGTAGCAATACGCCCTTGGGCAACGCGGTTTGCTTCCGTCAAAAATACCGCAATTTTGTCCCAGTCAGTTGTAGTGAGTACTATAGGCAAGTCGTGAGCGGCTGGTTCTGAGTGAAGTAAAATTCCCTGGCAGCCCAGGTTTTTAGCCAATTGCATATCGCTCAGGCGGTCGCCCAGCACAAATGAGTTGTCAAGGTCATACGCTGAATTATCAATGTATTTTGTCATCAGCCCGGTGCGTGGCTTGCGGGTAGGAGCGTTCTCTTCCTCAAAAGTGCGGTCGATCAATATTTCATCAAACACAATTCCCTCTTGTTCCAGGATTTTGAGCATTTTGTTATGAGCTGGCCAAAAGGTATCTTCCGGAAAACTATCCGTGCCCAGTCCATCCTGATTGGTCACCATTACCAGCTCATAATCCAGCTCCTGAGCTATTTGATACATATTTCTGATTACCTTGGGGTACATTTCCAGCTTTTCGAGCGAATCTACCTGATAATCAACCGGAGGCTCTACAATGAGCGTCCCGTCACGATCTATAAAAAGTACACGTTTTTTCATAATTTTCTTAGTTTAAAGTTAGGATTGTACGAAGTTTTTAAAATCCTTGATATACAGGTATTTACATATAAATCAAGGTGTTAATTGTAGGGGCTACCCTTGTGGTCGCCCTAGCAAAGAGCAAAAATGAGCATATAAAACACCTTTTAAAAGTGAAAACAACCTTGTTTTTGTTCGCTTTAACCTTGCAAAACACTTATTATCAGATGATTACAAGACTTCGTACACTCCTAGTTTAAAGTCGATAGTTTCTACAGCCTAAAGTTATTAGCCTTTAGCTTGAGGCTAATAATTCAATGAAACGTTTATTTTCTGCCTCGGTACCCACCGACACCCGCAAACAACCCTCGCAAAGTGGTTGGGTAGAACGGTTGCGTACAATTACCTGATGCTGCACCAAGTACTGATATAATTTGTTGGGTTGCTGAGTGCGAAACAAGATAAAATTAGTTTGAGAAGGAAACACTTTCTCGATAAAGTCAAACAAAGGCAATTGCGTATACAGCCAGTCTCTTTGGGCTCGAATGTTTGCTACAAAAGTATTTTTTTGGGCAACATTCTGTACCGCTTGCAGCCCCAGTTCCTGGGTAATACCATTGAGGTTATAAGGAGGCTTTACTTTGTTGAGCAAATCAATGACCAGGGGCGAGGCAAAAGCCATCCCCAGACGCAAGTTTGCTAGTCCCCAGGCTTTCGAAAACGTCTGCAACACCACCAGGTTGGGGTAACGGTCGATCAGGGCAGTCATAGAAGCAAAATCAGCAAAATCTATGTATGCCTCATCTACCACCACCACTCCCTCAAAAGTCTGTAAGATTTGTTCAAACTCAGCCGTTGAAGCAATGGCATTGCCCGTAGGGTTGTTAGGGTTGCACAAAATCAACAATTTATACGCCTGTTGCCCAATCGTGTCTAACAGTTGAGCTACTGGCAAAGTAAAATCTTCGTTGAGTATTACCTTATCTACCGCCACATGATTGATGTCGGCACTGACTTGATACATGCCATAAGTAGGCGGGGTAACCAGTACCCGGTCTTGCCCCGGAGTGCAAAAAATTCGAAACAACAAATCTATCGCTTCATCACTGCCATTGCCCAAAAATATATTTTCTGGAGCCACGTTTTTTAGGGTACTTAGTGCCTCCTTTAGCTTACGCTGATAAGGGTCAGGGTAACGGTTATTTGCCCCATTACTGCCCACCGACCCCAGCGGGTTTTCGTTGGCATCTAAAAACACCAAGGGTTGTTCATTGCCCTCATCGTCCACCACAAACTCATCGCGTGCCGACGAATAAGGCTTCAAAGCCCAAATGTTGGGTCTTACCAGTTTTTCAATATTTTTCATTTTTTTTTAAGTTCAGAGTACATAGACGATAGCTTTTTCTTGAGCTACGATGAGTTTTTAGCCTTTAGCTTTTTCTTGAGCTACGATGAGTTTTTAGCCTTTAGCTTTTTCTTGAGCTACGATGAGTTTTTAGCCTTTAGCCTTTTCTTGAGCTACGATAGGTTTTTAGCCTTTAGCTTTTTCTTGAGCTACGATAGGTTTTTAGCCTTTAGCTTTTTCTTGAGCTACGATAGGTTTTTAGCCTTTAGCCTTTTCTTGAGCTACGATTGGTTTTTAGCCTTTAGCTTTTGTTTAACTGTTTGTATTGGGTTTTTAGCCTTTAGCTTTTGTTTAACTGTTTGTATTGAGCTTTTAGCCTTTAGCTTTTTCTTGAGCTGCGATGAGTTTTTAGCCTTTAGCTTTGCTTTGTACCCATTCGTAATTAAAAAGCTTCGCCCCATTCGTAATTCGTAATTTCCTCATTCGTAATTAAACCATTCGTAATTAGCTTACGCAGAGCTCCCTTTGGTCGATTCGTAATTCTCAAATTCGTAATTAAAAAGCTTCGCCCCATTCGTAATTCGTAATTTCCTCATTCGTAATTAAACCATTCGTAATTACTCAAACCTTATACTTACCGCCCGTTGGTGTGCTGTCAGTGATTCGGCAGTGGCCATTGTTTCAATAGTTTGAGCAATGCTTTGCAGCCCCGGTTTGGTCAAGTGTTGGAAAGTGATTTTTTTATAAAAACTATCCAACGACACCCCACTAAATGCACGGGCAAAACTATTGGTAGGCAAGGTGTGGTTAGTGCCTGAAGCATAATCTCCGGCCGATTCGGGGGTAAAGTTGCCCAAAAACACCGACCCGGCATTGGTCACTTGTTCTGCTACCTGTTCAAAATCCTGCGTGGCAATGATGAGGTGTTCAGGGGCATAAAAATTACTAAAGGCTATAGCGTCCGCTAATTGGTCAAACACAATTGCCTTGCTGTTTTGCAAAGCTTTTTTGGCAATGTCGCGACGGGGCAAAGTAGCCACTTGTTTTTCTACCTCTTTCATTACCTTTTCGGCCACCTGGTCATTGGTAGCAATCAATACTACCTGGCTATCGGCGCCATGTTCGGCTTGCGACAACAAGTCGGCAGCCACAAAAGCAGGTACACAGGCATCATCGGCAATTACGGCAAGCTCAGACGGACCTGCGGGCATATCTATTGCCATACCGCTTTTAGCCAACAAGGTTTTTGCTGTGGTAACATATTGATTCCCAGGTCCAAATATCTTGTAGGTTTGAGCAATGGTTTCAGTACCATAGCCCATGGCTGCAATTGCCTGAGCGCCTCCTACTTTGTATATTTGGCGAATGCCCACCAAGTCGGCAGCAAACAAAATGGCAGGGTGAATTTTACCCTCGGCATTGGGCGGAGAACAAAGCACGGCTTGCTGGCAACCTGCTATTTGGGCGGGTGTTCCTAACATCAGCACCGTAGAAAACAAAGGGGCGGTGCCTCCTGGTATATAGAGCCCTACCTTGTCTATAGGCACACTTTTGCGCCAGCAAGTTACTCCCTCTATAGTTTCTATTTTCTTGAGGGGTTCTTTTTGTGCCTCGTGAAAAACTTTGATGTTGTGGTATGCCTGACGAATGGCTTGTTTGAGTTCCTCACTCAAGGCGTTGCCTGCCTGGGCTATTTCTTCGGAGCTTACCTCCAGGGCGTCTACTTTGCTTTGGTCAAACTTTTCGTTGAAAAACTTCAGCGCAGCGTCTCCTTCTTTGGCCACCTTGTCTAAAATTGCCTGTACTTGCTCTTCTATCACGTCAGCTTGTATCACAGCGCGCGTGCACAGCTCACCCCATTGGCTACGGGCAGGGTTTTTTATGATATTTTTCATATAGGTTCTTAAGAGTGGCAAGCCACAAGCAACAAGCAGCAAGTATCAGTTCTTGTCGTTTGTCGCTTATGCCTTGTCGCTAATTACACAATCATTTTCTCAATAGGTACAATCAAAATTCCTCCAGCGCCCTTTTCCTGCAACTGGTCAATAATGTCCCAGAAGTCATCCTCATTGATGACCGAATGTACCGAGCTCCAGCCTTCTTCGGCAAGGGGCAAAATGGTTGGGCTTTTCATTCCAGGGATAATCGCCGTGATCTCTTCTAGTTTATCGTTGGGGGCGTTCATCAAAATATATTTGGTGTGTTTGGCTTTTTTGTATGCCTTTACCCTAAACATCAACTTGTCGAGCAGGGCGCGTTTATCAGGGCTTAGGTTTTGGTTGGCCACTATTACTGCCTGCGACTTTAAGATAGTTTCTACCTCTTTCAAGCCATTGCTCAGCAAGGTACTGCCCGTGCTCACAATGTCGCACACGGCATCGGCAAGCCCAATACTGGGGGCAATTTCTACCGAGCCATTGATAAGGTGCACCTCTGCCTGAATGTTCTTTTTCTCAAAAAAACTTTTCAACGTGTGTGGGTAAGAGGTCGCCACTTTTTTGCCCTGAAAATACTCCAGCCCTTGGTAGTCGGCTTCGCGGGGCACCGCCAACGACACCCGGCATTTAGAAAAACCAAGGTAGTCTACCACATCTATAAACTTGTTTTTTTCGATGTGTACATTTTCGCCAATAATGCCTATGTCCACCACGCCATCTTCTACATACGCCGGAATGTCAGATACGCGCAAAAACAAGATTTCACAGGGAAAGTTGGTCGCTTCTGCCTTGAGGCGGTTGCCGTAGGTGTTAAACCTGATGCCACATTCTTTGAGCAATTCTACCGATTTGTCGTATAACCGCCCTGATTTTTGGATAGCAATGGTAATTTTATTTTGCATGAGTATTTTGATGTTTAGATAGTTTTTGTCAAAAAAAAGAGAATCAAGCCATTAGCTACAAGCTCTAAAGCAAGCTTGCGCCAAATGTCTAATATTATATCATACCAAGCCACCAGCGAATTGATCAACCCAAACACGGGTTTGACCAAAAAATAGGAGTGTGTTTAGCATACGAAGCAGTACAAAGCGTCTGACTCGATTCTAAACTGTATGAAAGTTAACAAGAAAAATAAATGTGAAACTGTTTTGTATGCCTGTGGGTTTTTTTGAGAAAAAGAGTGAAGGCAATACAAGAATTAATGGCAATGATGATGCGCCAAATGATGGGGATGATGATGGATGTTAGCAGTAGCTAAAGGGGCAATGAATGTAACAGCATCTGTGCTGTTGGTGCTTGGGTCCTGGGGTGAGCCACAGGAGAATTGAGTAAATAAGAAATTTATCGTTTTCATTGGTTTAATTACAATTATCTGTGTTGTAATGTTGAACAAATATAAAATAAAAGAAGTGGGATTTCCTATATTTGCGCCAATAAAAACGAGCTTAAGTAGGTCAAAATGGCTTGCATTGCTTTGTAAGTATCTGATTTGCAGCGTTTTTAACTCGTTATTACTAAAAGGTTAATTTTTATTAGTCGGGAGTCAGCAGTCCCCACAGCCTCAAGTCCTTAGTGGAAGTTTTATAGTATGCGTCAACACTATCGACCATCGACTAAAGCGTATCCACAACTTTCAGCTGCTTAAAGCTTAAGGAAACAGCATTGGACTATCGACTATCTACATCATCATTAAATTTTATATAAATATTATTATGGCACCTATTATTGCCCCCTCTATTTTGGCAGCAGACTTTGCCAATATTCAAAAAGAAGTAGAAATGTTGAACGAAAGTTCGGCAGATTGGATTCATATCGACATTATGGATGGCATGTTTGTGCCTAACATTTCGTTTGGTATGCCTGTGTTGGCAGCCATTCAGCAACACGCCAAGAAACCATTGGATGTGCACTTGATGATAGAGCAACCCGAACGCTATGTAGAAACTTTCAAAAAACTGGGTGCCGACACCATTTCGGTGCATTATGAGGCTTGTCCACACTTGCATCGCAACCTGCAGCAGCTCCGCGACCTGGATTGTAGAGTAGGGGTGGCGCTCAATCCACATACCTCGGTAGACTTGTTGGCAGATACCCTGCACGACATAGATTTGGTGTGTTTAATGTCGGTAAACCCCGGGTTTGGCGGGCAAAAATTTATTGAACAAACTTACCAAAAAGTACGCAAGCTACGGGCAATGGCAGAGGCACAAAACACGCCTTTACGTATAGAAATAGACGGAGGAGTAAACAGCCAGAATGCGCCCAAACTGATTGAGGCAGGAGCCGATGTGCTGGTAGCGGGTAGTTTTGTGTTTCGCGCCGAAGATCCTATAGCCACCATTGCCGGGCTTAAGGGATAGTTTTTGAGCAATATAGTAAGTAACAAGCTGCAAGCCACAAGCGACAAGTAGCTAGTGCATTGGGGATTAAATAAATTATTTATTCGAGGGTATTTTGTTTGCTGACGCACTTCAAAAAGTGCGCATAGCCAAAGCTACGCGTTACTTTTTGAAGTAAAGTAAGCGGGCTAAAGGCTCCGAATAATATGATAGGAATTTAGTTTCCAATGCACTAGTGCTTAGAGCATTAGGTTTTAGGGAGTAAGCAGTAAATAAAGGGCTTATTTTTGGGTAAAGCATCACCCATCAAATGCGTATGCTATTTGTTGGTTACTCCCTTATTTGTCGCTGGTGGTTTGCTTTTTCAGCAAAAGTTTTTGTTGGGTAAACTGATGTGCAGCCTTGAGAAAAGCCCTTAGTTTGTCCCATTGTTTTACTGGTTCATAATGGCGTGTGTAGTATTTGTAGGTAGTAATGATCAATTGTTGATTTTGGAGTTTTGCGGAGCTCTCGAACCCTCCAGTTTCGTTGATCACCTTTTTTTGCAGCTTGCTTAAGCCTTGCACAGTATAGCCTTTCGGCAAATGGATGATTAAGTCGTTTTTAAATGATCTGGCGTAAGGCATATACACATCATACACCCGTTTTTTCTTAAGTATTTTTATGTCTACCTGTTTGCCAATGAGTCTGCCTGCTTCAAAAATATAGTTTTGTCCCACTTTTTTGGCAAGATTAGGCATTACAAACTCGCTTTCAAACTTGAGCAGTGGCTTGTGGTGCCAAATGCCGTTTTCGGTAACCCTGAGTTGGTTGAGTGCCACAATGTCATTATTGTATTCTGCCTTAAGCGTGAGCCTAAAGCCTGCGTTGCGTTCATCGTTTAGGCGCTGGTGTATGCGTTGGTTTTTGGCACTATTGTTTTGGGTTTTGGTGCCATATGTAGGAAAACTCTCCTCAATCATTTCATAAGGGTTCACCATCAGGGTTTGGTACCCACTTCGGCTGGCGCCCGCCAACACTGTTTTTTGTTTTATCCTCAACGTTTGCAGAGGTTCTTCCATCCATACCTCGGTGCGGTAGTAAGTAGTATGGTAAGAGTGTCCTGGCAGAGGCAGGCGTATCTTGCTTACTTTGCGTTGGGGGTGGGGGGTGTGTAGAGGCAAACTGTAGCCTTGTACTCCCTGCAGTGCTGGACTTATTTCGCCAAAGTAGTCATACAACACCGGGTTTTGCAAATAGTAGCTTTGTTTGCCGTTGACTTTCAACAGCAAAGAGGCTTCCTGAGGAATGATCCAGTCAGCAAGGCGGGCAATCTTGCGCGACACCGCCACCACTACTTCGTATTCAAACTTGTACTTGTTCAGCCAATATGCCATGATGTTTACAAAGTCTTGGTCTGTTTTGATACGGCTCAAGTCTACCTTCTGAAACACAATGGCTTGCTCAAGCATGCTTATTTGGTATTGATGCCTAAAGAAATAATAAGCCTCTTTTAGTTTGTCTTCATTGCTTAGTTTTCGCTTGTTGCTGGCTTTGAGGTAAGCCCTAAATTTTTTGTAGAAATCAACCGCTGCCTTGCTTTTTTTGGGGTACTCTTTCAAAGCGTTGAGCACGTCTGCCGGGGTAATGCTAAACTTAGGCTTGCCCTTTTTTCCCGTAAATTTCTGAGGGCTAAAAAATACCTGAAATCTGACCATGGGTACCGATCGTTGTTCTATAAACCACAGCGACTTTCTCAATTTTTCGCGGTTGCCATCACGCAGCAAATACAAATCTTCTTCCTCATTATACACAAAGTCAGGGGCATTGTTCAAAGCACGCACATTCAGGTAAATGTTGGGGTCTATAGCCAGCACTACTTTTTGGCGTACTGTAGGGTATTCGCCCGCCAACAAAATAGACATTTCGGGCAGTTGGGTAGTGGTGGCAACACTTAGAATCTCTTTCGAGAAAATGTAATAATCTATGATATCGCCCGGCACCAGGTCAGGAATCGCCAGTTTTTGGTAAGACACCGTTTCGCTGCCTTTTTGGGTTTGCATTTTGACCGATTCGCTCAGCGGAATTTCTTTTTCTACGCCATTGGGTTTAATTACTTTGATACCAAAATAGAGTTTGTCGCCCCATGTATGGTCTATTTGTTTAAAGGTAAACTCAGAATATTCTTCTACTGCTGACTTGTCTATCAGTTGGATGCGTTCACGCAAATAAGTGCGCTTGTAAATTTTTTGTGAACCACTCTTCCTGCCATACTCAAACCTAAAACTCTTGCCCAGTATCACCGCCGATTCTTTGCGCCATTTGGCGGGTGCTTTGGTAGCCGTAAAGTCGGCATCAGGCGTGCCCCATATTTCTTGCCTTACTTCTTTTGCCGCAAACGACAATTGTTGGGCGTGTAAAGCAGGCAAAGCAAGCCAAAGCAATACAAACAAAATCTTGTACTTCATTATGAATATTTATCTGGTGAACATTCAGTGAGTAATGCTTCAATATAAAAGATATGAGGGGAAAAAGGAAATTTTTGGGCAGGGGTTTGTGCTTCCCTTTATTGCTTGAAGCCTTCAGACTTCATGCCTGACAACAGAGCCAGGTTTTCGACTTGCTTTTGAACGAAGTTTAACGCTTTTCTTCTGTTTGAAAGCGTGAGTTGAAAAAAACTTAAGTCAATGAGGCATTTTTTTTCATTTCTAACAAGCTGAAAAACAGCCATGGTAACATTTGTGTCACTATGGGCTATAAATGTGACTACTTTTATATGCAGAAGATACGCCGTTTCTTTGCAGCACAGAAGTAGTTTGAATCATCACAATAACAAAGAAGTATAAAGTGAAAAACAGGTTTTCTCACATTTGCAAAAAAAGAAAAAAACAGTGGGTTTTCAATTCAAAACTTACTTATCATATTTGAGAATAGTCTCAACGCGCTGGTTGAGCGTTTGGCATTGGGTAAAAAAAATAGGCAGTACTTCTGGTAAATTTACCCCTCCAACCTTTAAGCTTGCCAAAGCTGTTTGAGCTAAAAGGTTGTATAATACTACTTTTTGTAAAATAACCACTTGCCTAACTGCCAGGTTGGTATAAAACCATTGCCGCTTGCTATAAAACTGCTTGCGTGTAGCCAGGCATTTCTCATAGATTTGGTCATTGAAAAATATCAATATAAGAGTACACTATAACATCATTGAATGCTAAAAATCGCCCACAGGTCATTATTTTCTTAGGGTCTGTGGGTTGCTTAGGAATTGTTCAAAAATAAATTTACACTCTAAGGGGTGATTTTTCGCCTTGATACTTCGTTATTTTTATTGCCCGTAGCGCTGCTATGGGCGCAAAAAATAGCCTCGTCTCAAAACAAAACCTCTACCTCAAGAATGGTAATTTAATTTCTCACCATTCCTTATTGTCTACATAGACAACCACCTTCACCGCTTTTGCATCTAAATCTATCAGTTAAGTTGTATTATACAATTAATTAGGGTGCAAACTTATAGTTGTATGATACACTTATGCTTTAACCAAAAACATAATCAGGATGACTTTTGAAAAAATATGGAATCAAAATGAGCACCTACTGCTAGGTCTTATCAAAAAAAAGGTACACAGTGAGGTCTTGTGCAAAGACATATTACAAGAAGTAGGCATCAAGCTTCACCAGGCATTGGTACAACAACACCCAGTAAAAAACTACCAGACCTGGCTTTTTCAGGTGGCCAGGCACACCACCATAGATTTTTACCGCAAAGATCAGGGGCACGAACGACTGACTACCCACGACCTGCCCGAATGTATACTAGAGGCTTCGGCCATTACCCCGCTGTACAAGCTGTCTGAATTTATAATTGAAAACTACTTGCCCGAAGAATACGGAGCCCCGTTGCTTTTGAGCGACCTGGAGCAACTTCCCCAAAAAGAGGTAGCCCAAAGGCTTGGTTTGACCCTTGCGGCTACCAAATCGCGCATACAGCGGGCACGAAAAAAGTTCAAAGAAACGATCAGCCATTTTTTTGAGGTAGAGCAAAACGAGCGGGGACAAATAGTGGACTATCACCTAAGGCAGGGGGTAAAACAGCCACAGGCACTGCTCAAAGAATTGGAAAATTTAAAATTATTTTGAAAAGATTGCGTCTTTTGCCGCCCTTGTTACGACTGAATAAGTGCAACTCACCAAAATGTAGAGTTGGGGTGCAAAAAGTTGAATTGAATCAATCATTATTTAAATCAATCACAGCTCATGAAACAAGTACATATCGGAGATTATCATAAGCGCCAAAGGCGCAAGGCCTCTGCTCAAGCGGGCGTAGTGAGCGTCAGCGTAACCACAGGTACTCTGGATAATGGCAGAAACAAACGGGTAGTTAACCATGCCAGGTTTTTTAGCCCGACTCATTTGGTTGCAGGTGCCCACCGCAAGAAGCAAGCAATAAAAGCCAGCTCTGCGCGCGTTCGAAAACTTACCCATGCAACTGTTCAAAAATAACCATTTTATACAAAGCTTGGCTTGCCAACAAACCCATTATACAATGAAACAAGTATACTATTTTTTTATTACACTTTTGTGTATCGTTAGCCTTGAGGCATCGGGGCAACACCAGTACAAAATCAACACGGTTTTATCTAATTACGATAACCTTTCAGAGGTAGCTATAGATGCCCAGAACAATGTATACATAGCTGACCGGACAAATAATAAAGCGTACCGTTTGGATGCCATTACCTGGATACTGCGGGCAATATCTATATAGCAGATTATGAAAATGGCGAATTAGAAAGGTAGACATCGCCACTGGGGTGATCTCTACCAAAAAAATCATGGGCGATGTTTGGGACATAGTTTTGGATGCCAACAACAATCCAGAATAGCAGTAGACGCATTAGGGAATGTTTATTTTGTAGACTGGAGTAATCATGCCCTGCGCAAGCTTACTCCTTTGTTTCCCCTTTGGAGGTAAAGCAGGGGGCGGCGGTGGTGGCCAACAAAAGCAAGGTTGATTTTGGCGGTGAGCTTTAGTAGCAGCAATTCATCGGTGGTAATTGTTTCGGGCAACTTGGCAGTTGTGGTAGGGGCAGGTACTGCCACTATTACGGCAGCCCAGGCAGGCAACGAAAAGTACGCATCTGCGCCCGCCATTGCTCGTACATTGACGGTGACCAAAAAAGCCCAAACCATCAGTTTTAGCTTGGGCAGCGATGCCACTAAGAATATGGGTGATGTTGCTTTTGCCCTTAATGGCACTTAGAGCTTTAGTTTTATAAGAAAACCCTGCATCAATGCCTCGAAAAGTGCTTGTCAAATATGAGAATACCCTGAAAATATCCTTTAAGGAATGGTGTAAAAATAAATTTCTATAGTTTAATAAAAGATGAGGTTAAGAATGTAAATTTATTTTGGTACCATTCCTAAGGAACGATGCAAAAATAAAGTTCCATAGTTTAAGGAAATATTTTTTGGTCAAGCGAGGCCAAAAAACGCGGCATAGCCATAGCTATGGCAAGTTTTTTTAACGAAGCATGTCCAAAAAAGATGAGGTTAAGAATGTAAATTTATTTTGACACCGTTCCTAAGAAGGTTATTTATTTTTGATCAAAATATAAAGCAAGCCCTGCCCGGTCAGTTCCAGGCAAGGCTTTGAGTGAGTCAACAATCTAAATCAACAAACCCTATTTATCACCATCGCCCCCCAACGTTTTAAACAACTCGGAAAGGTCTGCCAACACCTCAGGGTCACGCAGTTTAGAATCTGCCGAAAGCGCCTCCAAAAGATTACCCAAAGCACTGACGGGTATATCGCCACCTGTTTGCACATTGACAGAGTTTTGCATAAAATCAGTGGGTTTAAGTGCATCGCTCCCCGACAAGTTGCTGCCAGCATTGCCCGTAGCTACGGTAATATCAGGTGCTCCACAATTACAGGGAGATTCAGACCAGTCCCAAAACACCTCATCGTTTACCTTTTCGCAAGTATTGCAATGCCCCAAAATACCCTCAGAGAAAATCCCACGTGTAGGCATTGTAATATGTTCTTTGGTAATAATCGGAGTTTGTGCTTGCAAAGCATAGTCCGACACTTTAAACGCCACACAATTGCCCTGAATGGCAATGGGCTCGTTTTTAATCTGATTGATCAAGGGCTCTCCATTAGCTATTACATTTTCAAAACGAATCGCCCTTTCGTCGGCATCTTCATACAGCCAAATCGCCTTATTGTAGTGCAACTTATTGCAATTGAGGTGTCTGAGCAGCCTTTGCGTACAACAAGCTTGGTTGGCGTTTGTACCTGTGCCAGGTGTTCCTGCTCCTGGAACATCTTCCTCGTATTCATACGTGGTACGTTCGGGGCTGGTCTGGTATGTTTTTCGGTCAGATTTTGCCATACTTACATTGTTGCCATTGTTCAGCAAAGAAAACAAGCCCCCTATTTCAACTGTGGTGTAATTGACTTTGATGTGGTCTAGTATAAATTTAGCATCTGTCCATTCATCAGGTTCGCTTCTGAGAGTAATCTGTTGAATATCGCTTACCTTTACCGGGCTCGACAAGTTAAATGCAAACGAGTAAGTTTTCCCTTTTTCATACCTCTTTTTGCCTGGCTTTTTGGTGCCTATAGGCTCCAGCGGGTTGCCGTGGATTACTTCGTTTAGCCCAGCCACCGTAATCTCCAGGTACAGTTCCCCGTCAAAAGGCGACCCTGTCGTATCACCTATTTTTATTTCCCCCTCAATTCGTTGCGTATACAAGTCGCCCACCACTGGAGTGGTGCCACCCCCCCCATTTGAAGTGCCTTCACACAAAAACGATTTTTCCAAGGCTTGAAAGCAAGGCAGCAAAGATGGATCGAGCAAGGCACTTTTTAGCAAATGTTGATAACGAATCACATTTTCTTCAGTAAACCCATTGTTTTCATATTTTACCCAATAAATATCTCCTTCACCTATAAAAGTGTTTTGGATAAGGTAGTGTTGTATTACCTGGTAATAAAACACATTGAGGGTGTGGCAATGGTTGTGGTTGCAAATGGCGCGGGTGATCACGCTTTCCTGCTCTACCTGATTGGCCTCCATCACTATAGAGCTGCTATAACGACGGGCAAGGTTGGCCCTTTGTTGGATGTTGTCTACCATGCTTTGGGTAGACTCGGCAGCAATCTGACGGCGCCCACTGCTATAGCCAATGCCAACATTTACAAAGCTGGTAACGGCAGAAGACAAAGCTCCTCCCAAACCTATAGTTGCTCCTTTTAGGGGAATGCTTGCATTGCCGCTGGCAGAGGCTTTATTGCTATTGCCTACCCCTGTTTGCACACCCAACGAAAAGGAGCGCTCCTGAAGACTGGCAGACAAAACCTCTTGGGCAAACAAGCTACGGTTGTATTGACTGATGTAGGTCTCTTGATAAAAATTGTTTTCCTGGCGGTAAGCCTGTTCCTGTCTTATCCAGTCGATGACCGCAATGCGTACTGACTCGCAGGGAGCCAGCGTAACAGAATAAAGCAGTTCGCCCAGCGAGTAGCCTTTGGGAATGATGTCAAGCTTGTATTCCTGAAGCTTGCCTTCTCCTATAGCCACTACCTTTACTTTTTCACTACAATCACTATTGGTCAAAGAGGCTATAGTGACATTCTCAAGAGGCGCATTTTTCTTGACAATTTCGCCATATTGATAAGTGTAGGTAGTGTTGTGTGCTGGAATTAAGCGAGCACAATCGCCATTGCCCAGCGTAAGCTCAGGTTGGGTAGCCAACGACCCAGGAGAGATGTGATAATCCAATGGGTCAGGGTTTTGAATGCTAAGAAAACTTTGGTTTTTACCGCTTGCAATCATGCTTCTGATGTTAACGGCATCATTGTATGTCAGCTCTATGCCCGACATATTTCCCTGTTTATGTAGCAAAGGGAAAACATCTTGTGCCAAGTGGTCAAGCCCCAGTGGAGCCAGCGAAATTGCCTTGATTTCTGAGTGAGGTTCTACCACAAATTTAAACGAAATATAACCGTTCGAATCGGTAGAAAGTATGCCCAGGTGATGTTCTTTGCCATCGGCATAAATGATTTTTGCCACCATCGGCAGTTTTGCAATGGCTTGGTTGTTTGCGTCGTTGATAAACGCGCGAAGGCTTTGGTTGAAGGTGGTTTTGCCTAAAGCCTGGTTGATATGAGGTTTTTGCATAAAAATGTAATTTTAAATATTAGTAAAACTATAAAAATAACCTCATCCATTTGGATTACTTTATTTTCTCCGTTTTACTTAGAGATTTGTAATCGTAGAGATTACGTAGTTGCTGATATAGTATGAGCAATGGCAAAAGTGTCCCTCAAGATTTATTTTTTTTTGGTGCAGGTAGAGAATGTTTGATAAGCGCTTGTTTAAAAACGAGTTTGTTGTTTGAATTTCAATGGTGAAACAGCACTTGCTACGCGCTGACTTCGTTAACTGTAGGCTTTGAGCCCCAGAAGGCTTGCCTTGGTTATGACTACGCCTGCAGATTTTACACCAAATTCGGATGACTGTATTTTTTCCGTTTTACTTGGGTAAGTAGCAGCAAGTCCTTAGATACCGATGAATATCGGTGCAATTAACTATAAGCCATAAGTAGAGATAACTATCTCATAATGTGATAGTTATACTTGAATATTAGGTGTATTTAATTTTGTCTTGATACATATTTCTTTAAAATAGTCCATAGTATTTAGTCGATAGGTATACTATGATAGTGAAACAGGTATCACGGCTGATTTTAGCGGCAACAAACCGCGCTTTACCAAGGTAGACAAGGGCGATGAACCCATTGATGCCAAAGAAATATTTGCCTTGATCAAAAGACGCAAAGAAGCCGAAGACCCCCGTTTTACGGAAAGCTTTCCTTTGCGCACTACTACCAGTGGGGGCGAACCTGTGATCTTTGAAATACCCCACCCCAAACGTACCCATTATACCGAGTTTGAGTACTTGATTTATACCGGAGTATCGGCAGATTTTAGTGGTACCCAACCCGTGTTTAGCGCCGGAACTCACCCTTTGTCTACCCGCGATGTATACGCCCACATTCAGCAAAAGCTCAAAGAAGGTGACCCACGTTATACAGGCTATTTTAGCAAGGTGCAATACACCGACGATGAGCACCGCCAAAAGATCAACTTTGTGATTCAAAACCCATCGGGTACATGAGTAATAGAGTATGTGTTTCCGAGTAAGCAACCCAAAGCTGACCCCAACAACGAATATATAGGTTCGGTAGCATTGCTTGATGCCTTGGTAAATGCCCAAGAAGGCATCAGACTGCACAGTACCCCTGACACTCAAGACAGCGATTATCAATTAAAGCAAGGCATTGCGAGCAAAGTATACCCCCAAGGCACCAAAGTAACCATTATAGGCTATGGCAATGAGGAACACGAAGGTTGGGCATTGATACAAATTGTGGAGGACAACGGCAAAACTCAAACGGGATGGATAGAGGCCCGTTACCTCAAACAAAACATCCCTGACCCCCAAGCCATTTTTACCAAACGCAAACACGAGGTAAAAAAAGGGGAAACCCTGGAGAAGCTGCTCATGCAAGAATACGGTGCCACCTACGACCTCAAGGTAGGTGACGACTTACGCACCATTGCCGAGGCTTTTGCCAACCTCAACAAAGACAACCCTGGGGTATATTACACCGGAGAAGGGGGCAGTTGGTGGCGCGATTTGTTAGACCCATCTATGAAGCCTGCCCGTGACCTATACCAAACCATCCGGATCAAGAAAGACCATACTGTAAGGCTGCCTTCTACTGAGTATATCAATGACTTGAAAAAAGCGGGTAAATTAAGCCAACGTAGCGATATACACAACCTTGCCATTGAATTTGGCAAAGGTTCTACGGGCTTTTTGTTAGGCTTTAATTTTGGTTTGCTCAAAGGGGCGTATGATACTGTTACAGGTTTGGTAAAGCTCATTTATCAACTCTTTACGGGCGAGTTGTACGCGATGTTCAAGCAGCTATTTAGTATGTCCTGGGATGACGTACAAAAGCTATTTGGAAAAATACTGGGTGACTTTGAAAAAAAATGGAATGCCCCTAACCCCTACGATAAATGGTTTTTCAGAGGGCAGGTACTAGGGCAAATCGTGTTTGAAATAGCCCTTGCTATACTGAGTGCGGGCGGTGGCTTGGTAAAAAACCTCGCCAGGATTGAGAAGTTGGTGCCGATTATCAATAAGTTTCAAAGCTTGAAGAAGGTAGTAATTACTGCTGCTAAAAGTAAGTTGGGCAAGGCTGAACAAGCAATGTTGGAGAAAAATGGACTTGAATGGCTATTATTTTGGCGGAGAAAGAAAAAAGATAACCTCACAGATATTGATAACTTGCCAAAATTGGCTGATGCAGTACTGGAAAAGGGTGTAAAAGAGGCTTTACAAAAGAACCTTAAGTTAAGCGATTCAAAAATGAATCAAATTATTAAGCAACTAAAAACAGAAGGAGGAGGAGAAGCACTTGCGAAACGAATTGTAAAAGGTGATCATAATACCTGCCCTGGTTATTATGACCTAATGTCAAAACTTAAACAAAAAGGGGAACTAAACGTAGCCAAAACCACCCAAGCATTAAATGCCGCTGATGACCTGAAAGCCAAAGGGTTTAAGGATATATTCTTTGAACGTGATACACAAAAATGGGGATACGATGCTGATGTTGGTGCAGTAGTCATAAAATCAGGTTTGGATAAATCTGTTATTTATCAGCTAAAATACGTTACAAGCAATAAAAAACTGTTCGACAATATTAAAAAAGGGTTAGCACAATTTTCAAATGCACCAAGAGAATTTAGAAAAGTTATTGATATTAGGATGGTAAATATGACATACAAGGAGTTTGTGAAAAGTAACAGGTTGAAGGCTATAAAAGCTCAAAAATCAGATGGTAAATTTGGTGGGGTCAAGATTCACCTTACTTTTAAAGATGGTGTAACAAAAAAATACTAGATTAAATATGATTATCAAAAGAATTACTCAAGGACAATATGGAGTAGCTGAATGGTTTTATGATTTTTTTGAAGCGAGCATGGGGATTATAAAAAACTTCAACCCTGCTTGTGATAATGAAAAAGACAATAGGTTAAGTATACTTGATGTTATATTAAATACATTACGTGAGTTGCATCTATTTACATTGACAGATATAGAAATCAGTTATTTTGATCAACCAAAAAAACACGATACAACGGAAGAGCACATACAAGTAAGTAAAAATGAAATAATAGATATTAAAAAACTATTGTTGCAATACTCTAACATACATAATCTACTACCTATAAGAGACTTATACCTGATGGGAAGCTCAGAGATTTTCCAAGAAAGTGGGCATAAAACCTCCAAAGGTATTTTCACTATACAATTTAGTTACGAGGGAATAAGAATTATCACCGATGCAGATATATGGCTACCTTATAACTTACTAGCAGAGCCTCAACCAGAAATATACCAATTGAATGCTCCAAGGCTAAAAAATGCATTAGAAAAGATTGAACAACTTACTGGCATTGAGCCTGTGTATGACAATACAAAATACGCTAGAGTAAACAAATATGAGCTAGAAAATAGAATGGATGATGAAGACCAACCCGAAGAAGTAATTGAGAGGCAGTATTTAAAGGATTTATAAGGTAATGTTTAGTTCAAGTCAGGCATTGATTAATGTCTGGTTTTGTACCCTTTATCCAAGGGTGACCCTGTGCTTTTACCTACAAAATTCTTTATTACAAGAGAAGAAGCATTGTTAGCAATAGAAGAGTTTGTTAAAACAGGTGAAAGAACAAATCAAATTACTTGGGGCAAAGAAAGTGAACAAAACTGGCACTATGGCTATGTAGATGAAGACGAATAAATAGCTTGTTACTAATACAATACTCCGCAGTGATTTTAGCCAAAGTTGACTACTGATTACCTTCGTTGAGCACCGATATACATCGGTATCTAAGGACTCGCCAGAGGCTCGGTTATCAAATGGTTATAAGTTTAAAAACTATTTAATTACGTGTTTAGACGTAAAACTGAAACCCTTTGAAAAATAAAGTAGGTAAACAACTTTAGTATAAACTACTGATTTACAGGGTTTAATAAGGTGAACATTTACTCGAATCAGCTATGGACTAAATACTATGGACTATTGTAATAGTTATTTATAGCTCAAAGGTTCATATACTTTTGGGCTTTTTTTGTTTGAATACTCCTTTACTCAAACTAGAGGCATTCCTAGCCCCCTATGCAAGACAGCCTATTCCTTCACCAGCACCACCTGGTCTTCATAAATTTTGTTGAGCTGAATAATACATTCGTTCCAGGTTTTAAAACACTCTTTAGGGATGATGCCATCGCCTACCACTATCTCTTTGACATACAGTATTTTACCTTGCTTCTGTTCAAACTTTACTCTAAATGAAAATTTATGGTGCATAAACTCCATATTGGTGGGCAAGTGTTTTATTTTATAACCCTTGGGTATGTTCAGCGTAATGTTGGTCAGGTTGAGCACCTTCTCCGGAAACTTTACATAAGACAAGCGGTTGGTGTCTATAATAGAGGCTTTGTATTCTTTAGCATAATCAATATCAATGTACAACTCATTGCCAAACTCGTTGACCTGTGCCTTGTTTTGGAAACGATACTGAATCTCGAAAGGCTGTTCGCGGTTGTTTACATTGCTGGTTTGACTCGATAGCACCTCAAAGTTTGGGTTGCGCGACGAAATCACCCCTTTGATAAACCGAGAGCGGCGTTGGGTAGGGGTCGTGTGCAAATAGTAAAGCAACATTTGCTTGTTTTCGCCCGATAGTTCCATGCTGCCTTTGCCTTGTAGCGCCCCATCCTTGATAAAAGCTTTTTGGGTGCCAATCACCAGGTTGCGGGTATTGCTCAATACAGGCACTTTGTCCAAAATATATTTATCTCCATTTTCTATCAAAATCGGGCGCCCCTGAATACGTTCGGCATAATCGCCCAAGGCATTGAACTTTTCGGTGGCATCTAAAATATACCGTTTGCCCTTGAGCCATACTGTGCATACCATGTGGTTATCTACCGCCAGCGAAGGAATAGAGTAGTCGTAAGCCAAATGATTGGTACCTATCCAGGTAAGGCGCGCATCGTAACCCGCCAGCTTGAGCAACGCCTTGGTAAGGTTGGCCATGCCCTTACAGTCGCCATACTTTTGGTCAAACACCTTATTGGCCGATTGAGGTTTAAATCCGGCAATGCCGTCTTCAAAAGCAATGTAACGGATGTTGTCTTGCACCCAATAGTAGATTGCCTTGATTTTATCCAAATCGCCTTGTTTGCCCTCTATAACGTGCCTAAGCAAAGGGCGTAGATTTTGGGGATGGTTTTTTACCTGATCGGTCAGGCTTGAATACCAGGCGTACAAATCATCGGTAGAAGCCAACAAAGTCTGACGTTGTTGATTTTTGGTAAAGCTTTTGGCAAGCACTAATATATGTGGGTACACGTGCGAGTTGCCCGGCATAAAATGTTCTCTGGAAAGTGCAGTCAGGTTGTGTGCCTCGTAAGTGTGTTGCCATGCTTTGCGATGGGCAAGGTATTTTTTTGTTTTCGAAACCGCAAAAGGCTCAAAGTTAAACTCCTTTAGTTCTACCTCCATCCATTCGGGTATGATAAAAACAATCTTTTTGGTGCTGGTGGGCAAATCTTCGTGAAAATAGACACTTGTGAGGTATTTTACATCATTGTATTGTTTAAGAGTTTTGAGACTCAGCGTTTGTCCAGCGTTTTTGAACTCCAGTGGGTAACGACAAATTTGGGCATCGGAATAAAAAATTCCCTGAATAGAGTGATTGCCACATAGTACTGTACCCATTTTTTGCAATTGTCCGTCGCTATTGAGGCATTCTGCCTTGACAATACGCGAGTGTTGGTCGTAAAACTTGGCGCGGTAAAGCGTTTGTTGTGGCTCAAGTCCGATTACCCGGTCAAGGGTGAGTTCTATTACCTGGGGCAGTTGGTAGTGTTTGTCCCAGACAAACTCATAGGTAATGCTAGACTCTAGCAACATAGATGACAATGAGGCAGGAGATGCCTGGCGGTATGTTTTATTTTGGCCGATAATGGCACCAGGTAAAAAGCTAAAACATAAAAGGAGCAGGTAAAAGTGTAATATTTTCATAGGATCAATCGCGTTTGTTGGTAAATAGACTAATTGTCGGCTTTGTATGTCGTATAGCGTGATATAAGCGTTGGGTACAAATTATGCAAAAAAATAAAATATAAAAGGAATGTTTTGTATAAAACGTATATGATAAAATAATTGTTGGTAATAAGGCTTTTGTTTGGCTTTTTGCGGTTGTTTATGACAATATGACATACTGCCTTGTTTGGAATAGGTTTTGAACACAGCCATTTTAATCAAAAAAACACACTACCAGGTATGGGGGCATAAGCCCCAAAAAATGCGTGGTAGTTTGGTAAAAGAATCTAAAAAAAAGGCTTAAAAATCATGCAAGAAAAAGGAACAATTTCCGTAAGCACCGAAAATATCTTTCCTATTATCAAGAAGTTTTTGTATTCTGACCATGAAATCTTCTTGCGAGAGTTGGTAGCCAACGCAATGGATGCCAGCCAAAAGCTCAAAAGACTGGCGGCTATGGGCGAGTACCAAGGCGAAGTAGGCGAGCTAAAAGTACAGGTAAGCATCGACGAAGAAGCAGGAACGATTACCGTGAGCGACGCCGGTATTGGAATGACTGCCGAAGATATTAAAAAGTATATCAACCAGGTGGCGTTTTCTGGGGCTACTGAGTTTATAGAACAATACAAAGACAGCGAACAAGGAGACAGCAAAGAAATTATCGGACACTTTGGTATGGGTTTTTACTCTGCTTTTATGGTGGCCGAAAAAGTGAAAATTGTATCGCTTTCGCATAAAGAGGGTGCCGAGGCTGCCCAGTGGGAATGTGAAGGCAGTACTGAATTTGAGATTTCGCCAGGAGAAAAAAAAGAACGCGGAACCGATATTATATTGCAGGTAGCTGAAGACTCTAAAGAGTTTTTGAACAAGGCACGTTTGCGTGGTATCTTAGACAAGTATTGCAAGTTTTTACCTATTACTATAGAGCTCGATGGCGAACAAATCAACAATACGACGCCTATCTGGACAAAGTCGCCCAGTGAACTAAAAGACGAAGACTACCTTGCTTTCTTCAAAGAGTTGTACCCCATGTCGCCCGACCCATTGTTTTGGATTCACCTCAATGTAGACTACCCTTTTAACTTGACAGGGGTGTTGTACTTCCCAAAAATCACCAACAACTTTGACCTTTACAAAGACAAAATCCAGCTGTATTCTCGTCAGGTATTTATTACTGATGAAGTAAAAGACGTAGTGCCTGAATTTTTGATGTTGTTGCGTGGCGTCATCGATTCGCCAGACATTCCATTGAACGTGTCGCGTAGTTACCTGCAATCTGATGCCAACGTGAAAAAGATCAACGGCTATGTTACCCGTAAAGTGGCAGACAAGCTAGAGGAGTTGTTCAAAAAAGACCGTACTGCTTTTGAAGAAAAATGGGAAAGCGTTGGGTTCTTTGTAAAATATGGCATTCTAAGCGACGAGAAGTTTTATGACAAGGCAAAGAATATATGCTTGCTCAAAAACAGTGAAGGCAAGTACTTTACCCTGGACGAATACCGTGAGCACATTCAGGCGGCACAAACCGATAAAAACGAGAATGTGGTATACTTGTATTCTAACGACCCCGACAAGCAAGATGCCTATATCAGTTCGGCACGCAAACAAAACTACGATGTGTTACTCTTAGACAACCAAATGATTGATAGTCATTTTGTGGGTTCTTTAGAGTCTAAAATACCCAACTCAAGCTTTAAACGGGTAGATGCCGACACGATGGACAAACTGATAGATACAGGTACTGAAAAAGAAAGTGTATTGTCGGAAGAGGAGACTACCAAAATCAAAGAAATATTTGAGAAAACACTGAACAACAATGCGTTGAATCTGCAGGTAGAAGCACTGCCCACCGACGAGTTGCCAGTGGTAATTACGGTGCCTGAGTTTATGCGTCGAGCGCAAGAAATGGCAAAAACTAGCGGAATGATGGGCTTGGGCGAGTTTCCTTCGGCACTTACGGTGTCTATTAATGGAAACCACAGCATTATTCAAAAAATATTAAAAGCTGAAGAAGAAGCGCAAAAAGCATTGGTATTGCAGGCTTATGACTTGGCGTTACTTTCTCAAAACCTGCTTTCCGGTGCCAACCTTACCAAGTTTATCGAACGAAGCGTAGAACTGGTTGGAAAGTAAACCACTGCCAAAACATTTTAGAGTTCTTTTCGAAATGCTGCCTCTTTCTGGGGGTAGCATTTTTATTTTCAAGACCTGGGTATACATGTCTAATGTTTATCAAGAAAGCAGGCACTGAGCAAGGGGCTTGCCCCTATAGCCTTCGATAAAGTAAAACTTAAGGCAAATAAAATGTTTGATGATTGAAATAAACCACATTAGTTTATTGGTTTTAATGAGGTTATTTGTGTAATTTAAGGTATAGTAAAATTAAATTTTGAATTACAAATAAAAGGTGTGTTTTTATACTGAGTCATGTCTTTGTATAATTAATTCATAACGATTAAAAGTTGTGTGTTTAAAACAGTGTAAAATGAATGTGTAATACAAACCAATCAGGCCACACAACTTATTATTTACCTGTAGGGCAGGTCACTTTGTCATTACCTTTATCCAATTGTTTTCCTGTTGAATTTATAATGCATAAAAAAGGTTGATCATTGCTGACCAACCTCACTTAAGTAAAACGGAAAAAATAAAATGAGCCAAATTTGGTGCAATATTTTAGTTTCAGGCGATTGAAAAAATATTTGCATAGCCAAAGCTATGGACATATTTTTTCAAGAAGTCTGGGGCTATAAGATTAGTCAAATGGCTCAGGTTATTTTAGTAGTTTTACTAACCAATAAAAATTAGCCTTTGGTTGTTAGTTCCAAAAAGCAAACAATGTGTTTACATTGCCCTCTGTAGAATTGTTATAACGGTTGATGATGTTATTACGCCATCCATTCCAGGTTTTTTGCCCTCTTAAGGCATCCTCAATCTGACTAGGCGTATAACCCGATACATTGTCTTGGCTAGTGTTTTCAGAACCATTATTTACATCACTGTTTCCGTCAATCAAATCTACTACAACCTGAGTGTAGCGAGGTCTGATAGTAGCACCGCCTCGGTAACCAGGATACTCTACACGAGTCAATATCCACTGTACACCCCTTGCCCAAGACTCTTTTACTTTACTTTCTGAGTCATCAAAATCATTCCTTTTCAGGTCCCAGTGCGAAGCATGTGCCAACTCATGAATAGTAGTACCGTAAATGTCACGACTGTTGCGCTGTGGGTTATACATCTTTATTTGGTTACCCAATCCTAAAAATCTTCTTTCTTCAGAGTGCGAACCGTTAATGTCGCTGTTGCTCTCATTATAGGCACGAATTCTCATTTTAGTATTCAGTGTGCCGTTTTGAGGAGGACGTCTCAAACCCTGAATGTCGCGGTAGTAATAGTGGTATGCGGCTCTAAAAATAGTAGCATAAAACTCTTGCCCACCATTTCTGATGTCGAGGTTCCAGTTACCTTTGCGTTTTGGACCATTGTACTGGGCGTCGTTGAGTGCTCCCTGGCGAATAGTAAACTGGTAACGCTCCCATTTGATCAGGTAGTTGGCATCTCTCTTAAAAGTGCCATCGCAAGAGTAATTACCCTGGCTGTTAGTAATACCTTTGTGCGTAGTAAACCATCTTCTGGCTTTTACTTCTACTCCCTGTAGTGCTACAAAAGTGTTTAGGTTGTCGTCCCACACGCGAATTCTTCCGGCAGGGCGCCAGCTCTTGGCTGTAGTTCTGCCAATGGTAGTAGTGTTCAGGTTGTTGGTGATGCGCAATGCCTCGTTTACCAAAGCATCTGCTACCTCGGTGTCAGCCACACGTTGGTTTTTGCCCTGGTCATCGTTTGTTGCATCAGGAATAAAAAGCTGAGCCAACACTTTGTATTTAATACCAGCTGGCAACTCCTGATCAACCTTTACGGCGCAGTACTGGTAAGTAGGTTGTCCTACAGGTATGCTAGGGTCGTGGTAAAAGCTTCCCTGTTTTGTCACTTCCCGGTCGAGTGGGTAATCGTACAAATCCAATAATTCGTCGTTTTTCAACGTAGTAAGTTCTTCGTCGTTGGCAGGTTTAAAACGAACGTAAAGGTGGGTAGGAGCAATTTTTAAGGCGGCTATAGCCGGACTGTTTACTTTTAAGTTGCTCCAGGCTTTGCGCATGTTTTCTACCGAGTAAGGGTTGTCTAATTGTTTGCCTAATTGTGTCATACTTGACTTGTCTTTTTCACTGAGCATACTCGGAGGAGTAGGTTGTTCTTGTTTTTTACAAGCCCACATCGTTCCCAATATTGCTACTGTAACAATGGCAAGGAACAAACGGTTTTTTGTTTTCATTCTGTAGTTAATTAATACTTGTTGTTAATGTGTGCCCAAACCTATACAAGCATTTTTGAGAATTTTACCCACTTCTTATTTTTATATGATTATTTTTTCGATAAAATTCGGGGTTTTTCACTATTAAATGTCCAAGTTGTACTATTACGATTTTTTAGGGTGAAATGCCTCTTGAGTAGACAAGGTAAGTATCAGCACTAAAAGAGATGAATAGCCAGATAGTCATAAATTATTTTGTTTTGAGCCTATTGAGTTAGGGGTGGCGTTACAGCTTGCCATACTTGTAGTAATAAACCAATTGGCTGTTCAAACGGTTAATCAAAAAAACCGATGCATTGGCAACCATTGAATTCAATGATGAAATACATAATCATAGCAATCATGATGACTTTCACTTCAACAATCCCTTCAAAAATAATTTTCAACTTTGACAAAAATGTCGATATCCAGGCTTGGCGCATTGTAGATGATGTAGTAATGGGGGGCAATTCTTCGGGAACTTTTAAACTTAGCCCAGAGGGTTTTGGGGTGTTTGAAGGAACAGTATCGTTAGAAAATAACGGAGGTTTTTCATCGGTAAGGTATCAGTCGGGCAAGGTAGCAGTAGCAGACTACACCAAGGTAGTAATCAAGCTAAAGGGAGACGGAAAAAAGTATCAGTTTCGGCTGAAGTCCAATGCCAACGACTACTATTCTTACATTACTACCTTTACTACTTCGGGCGAGTGGCAAGAGGTGAACATTTTATTAAAAGATCTGGCACCTTCGTTTAGAGGGAGAATGTTAGATATGCCCCACTTTTCTTCAAAGGCATTTGAAACTTTAGCTTTTTTGATTGCCAATAAAAAAGCAGAAAAATTCAGACTGTTAATTGATCGTATAGTATTGAAGTAGCCAATGCTACGAAGTGGGTCAAGCAAATATAAACAGCCTTGTTTGTGTCATAGGCCAATGCCAAAACCGTACAAAGCCCTGATACCTATGGTATACACTCCGTTGAGTTCTGGGGTAAGTGTAGAGTAGCCTTCCAGAGTTACCACACCACTGCCTACCTTCATTCTACCCCCCAGGTGTAAATAAATGCCTTGCAAAGGCACAGTAGCTTTGCTATAATCGGGCGTAATGGTAGGGTCGGCAATTACACTTTCGGTAATGCGGTTCAGCATACCGTTGTTCACAAGGTGTATGTTAGAGTAACTATAGCCTATGCCTACAAAACCACCAAATTGTTCAAACGAGTTTTTGGTAGCACCTGCCCCCAGATTGAGGTTAAACGACAGGGTAGACATAAATGCCCAGGATTTTTTTTCAAAACTGCTAGACAATAAATTGCCAAATAAAAAATCGTTGTTGAGGTTGATAGAAAAACTACTGCTTCCTTCGCCATCTTCTTCAAAAAAGTTGAAACGAGGTGAGTAAGATATGCCCGGAAAATATTGGGCATCTTTTACCTCTGCCAGGTTTGTGTTTTGTGTATTGACTCCATATTCATACCTCAAAAACAAATTACTTACCCCCGCTTCATGCATTACTTCTATGCTGGTTTGCGCCTGGAGTGTGGGCAAAAAAACAATGGTAATAAAGAGTAACAGTACACTTAGTTTTTTCATCGTATTTATACTTAAAGCTTTTCATTGCAAATAAGTGCACATCTGCCAAACTGAAGGGTTTATACTTAGGAAAACGCAAAAAATGAGCAAACTACTATTATTCTATAATTGAATTTGCTTGCTTCAGCTTTAATACCTGCTCAGGTACATGTTGGTCAAACTTAAAGCCAATCAATAAAACATCATCTATTTGTGTACCTTTTCCAATCCAGTCCAGCAGAGTTTGCTCATATACTGCTTTTTGCTTTTCAAAATCTAATTGGTGGTGATCCAGCAACATTTGACGCAAACGTTTGCCCATAAATTTTCTTTTTTCAGGTCCTCCAAACTGGTCTTGGTAACCGTCTGAAAACATATAACATACCGTAGTATGGTCAAGGGCAATGGTATGCTTGGTAAAAGTGCGTTCGTCTTTGTTGATCACCACATCACCAATTGGGTAACGGTCTCCCTTGATGGTGTGCAGCTCGCCTTGCTGAATATACACCAAAGGGTTTTTGGCTCCCGCAAAATGCAATTGTTGGGTAGCTGTATCTATTACTATCATTGCCATATCCATACCGTCTTGATTGAGGGTGTCTTTTTGGCGCAACGAATCACGAATGCCTATGTGCAAGTTTTTGAGAATGAGGTCGGGTTCAGTGACCTGTTTTTGATTGACTATTTCGTTGAGCAACGCACTACCCACCATGCTCATAAAAGCCCCTGGTACACCGTGCCCGGTACAATCTATAGCAGCATACACCACTTTCTTGTCAACTACCCCAAACCAATAAAAATCACCACTGACAATTTGATAGGGACGATAATAAATAAACGACTGAGGAAGCACAGTTTTAATCAAAGTTTGGTCGGGCAAAATGGCTTGCTGAATGCGTTGGGCGTAGTTGATGCTTTCGGTAATTTTTTTGTTTTTGCTGCCTATTTGCTCATTTTTATTTCTTATTTCTTCGTTTTGCTGCTCAATTTCAAAGTTTCGTTCTTTTAGCTGATTGCGTTGTACAGTAAGCAACGCGTTGGTGCGTTTTTGTACTCGGTTGTTTCTATACAGCACAAATGCCAGCACCAGCAGCAATACGAGCCCCACCGTAATCGACGAAATCAAGGTGCGTTGTTGAGCCTTGTCCAGTTCTAGTCTATCTAGTTTTTGGCGTTGTTTGAGTAGTTGCAAGGCGCCATCTTTTAACTTTAATTGGTTGTTTTTAATTTCCAACTCCTTGATTACCAGACTATCGGCAAGCTTTAGGCGTATCGATTCTGCAATAAACAAACTGTCAGAAAGGCTGTCTTTGGCAAGTTCCAATAGTTTTTGAGCTATTTCACGTTGTTGTAGTTTTATTCCTGCACTTTTCAGGCGTTTATCTATAGCCTTTAGTTTGGCTTGTTTGGCAAGCAATTCCCGTTCCTTGGCTTTCAGCTCTACATCCTTGTCTTTAAGTTCATACTCTTTAGAGCTTAATTTGTCTTTGGTAGAAGTGGCAAGAAAAGTAAGATAATCGGTAAACTCTACATATAGCTTTTGATAATATTTGCGTGCTTTTCGGTAACGGCCCTTCTTTTTTTCGCGCAGTGTATTATAGGTAGGAATGGCATTTTCGGTCAAAAAGCGGTATACCTGCCATTTGTCTATGGCATTGTTACGGTATAGTTCACGGTAAATGTCATACGCTTTTTCGTAGTATTTGGCGGCCGCCAAGTAGTCATCGTGAAAAGACGCCGATAAATCGCCCAGGTTGGTATAAGCCATGGCCATGCCAGTAGTATAAGAAATGTCCATTGCCAGCCCCAGGGCACGTTTGGTATAACTCTCGGCTGCACTTGGGCTGCTCTTCTGGAGCAATCCCCCCAGTTTGTTCAATACATCTACTTGGTTATTGTCTTTTTTGCTTGCGTCTACCAGTATTTTTAGGCTGTTAATTTTATGGCTTTGTGCCCCAACCATTGCTGGAAAAAAAAATAGCACAATGGCAAACAACGCACCCAATAATTTATTTATCACATCTACAACTTTAAATTCGAAAGATTGCCCAAACGATTGTTATGAACTGAAGTTTATTTTGCCAAAAAAGACAAAAACTATACCCAGCCCTTGTTACACTATGCAGTTTTAAACTCCTTTGGGCGATATTTGTTGTTCGAAGCTTTTAGTTTTTTGTCTGAGTAATATCCATCAATAATTTTTTAAACTTATTGGTGTTGTAGGCTGCCATCCCAGTATGTTTTACTACGATTTTGCCTTGCGGTGAAATCACAAAAGTGGTAGGAATGGTTTTCGAACTATAAGCATGGGGCAATGGGGTTGCTTGAGTATACACCGGAAAATCGTACCCTTTACGTCGAATAAATCGGGCAGCTTTTTCAGGGTCGTCATCCAGCGACAGCATCACAAATTTGATATGTTTAGAATGTACTTCTTGGTACAATTGATAAATATCGGGCATTTCGGCAATGCAAGGAGGGCACCACGAAGCCCATATATTCAAAAAAACTGTTTTACCCCTCAGGTCGGCAAAGTTGAAAGGTTTGCCGTCCAACGACCGCAATTTAAAATTATAGGGAGCAGTCGTTTGTGCTTCTTTTTTGTGAGCGCTTGCCTGCACAAAGCCTGTTTTTAGTACCAGTTGCTGCATACCTGCCGCAAGGTCTTTATACCAACCAGTGACCCACAAAATCCCTATGATTACTAAAAGCACTGCCCATTCGATAAGCGCTCGCTTAAGCGATTTCTTTCTTTTCTTCTTTGATTGTTTTTCTTGATCCGTCATTCTTGATCTTCGATCTAATTACTACCACAAAACAAAGGCAATGGCGAAATAATTCATTACAGTAGCTACCTTTTATCTGCCTGTTATGCTACAGCAATACTCCGCAGTGATTTTCGTCAAAGTTGGTTGCTGGTGATCAGTTATTGATGAATTTAAAAACTATTTAATTGGGTGTTTAGGCGTAAAACCGAAACACTTTTAAAAATAAAGTGAGTAAGCAATCTTAATATAAAATACTGGTTTACAGTATTTAACAAGGTGAGTGTTTACTCGAATCAACTATGGACTATCGACTAAATACTATGGACTATTGCTACAGGTATTGGTTGTGATAAGCGACCACCTTTGCAAAAGACGCAAAGCACTTATACGGATTTATAATACATAAGTTGCTACCTATAAATACTGCTATTTTGAACTTGTAACCATTCTCTGAAATTACCGTTTAGACCATAGCTAACTGCTTGAAATATTGAGAATTATCATTTGATGTGTGTGCACGAAGTGATATTTTATATTGGTATATATAAGTTTATTATAAAAATAATACAAAATATTGAATGCAATGAATTACAAATGTCTGCTATTAAGTCTATTTATCTTTACGCTAATTGTTCATAACCAACTCATCGCCCAAACTGCCACTTATTCGCAATATCACCTTTCGCCTATGCAAACCAATCCGGCAATGATAGGCACTTATAACCAACCCCTTGCCTTGATGAGTTACCGTCAGGTAAGCCTGGGAAGTGGTTTGTTAGGCTCCAATACAGCCTTCGAGACACCTATGATTTCGTTGTTGTACCCCATAAAATCTAAGAATAAAGGAAGACTGGGCGGTACTGGTTTTTCGGTGATCAATGACCGGGCAGGTGGGGGAGGCACCCTGCAAACCACTGGACTACAGGCAGGATTTGCGTATAATCAGCAACTAGGCAAAACCCATTATTTAAGCATGGGGGTGCAAGGGGGATATTTTTGGCAAAACCTCAATACCTCTCAACTTACTACTGGGAATCAGTGGGTTGATGGACAGTTTTTGGGCGAAATAGCCAATAACGAAGCAATAGGGACAGCCCCTGTGAGTTTTCCTACGGCGAGTGCTGGTTTATATTGGTACTTTACCAATACCGATTCTACTTCTGACATAAAGGCTTACCTTGGAGTGTCGGGGCAAAACCTAAACCGTCCTGATGTATCTTTTAACCCCAACGAAAAAGAACTGTTGCCAATCAACCTGGTGGTGACAGGAGGCTTTACCGTATTTGACAATCAAACCATCAAAGTGATGCCCAATGTTCGGTGGGTAGAACGAGTAGGGCTAAGCCGACAGATCAACGCTGGTACTTTGCTTTGGTACCAGTTGGGCTCCCCCGAAGACAAACCTCAAACAAATGTAGGACTAGGTATGTGGTACAACTCGCACGGCATAGCCAATGTATCCTTTGAGTTTAACCAGCCCCATTATATGGTAGCCATTGGCTATGGTTTTGCGGCTACTAAAAGCGCCCCACAGGTCAATACCTTTGAGGTAAAGTTAGGGCTGAAAATTGGCAAACCTTATGTGAAAAACACTTTTGAACGAAAAAAACGACCAAAGAAAATTAAAGTAGTGCCCCAGGAAGAAAAGGTAGTGCCAGTGCCATCGGTAGCCACTAACAAAAAGGCTCCTGCTGAAAAGCACCTGGAGTTGTTGGCAAAGTCAGTGTATTTTGAATACAAAAAGAATTACCTGATCAATCCGGCAAAAGCATACCTCAATCAAGTGGTCAATGTATTGAAAAAATACCCGGAGATTAAGCTCGAAATACAAGGGCATACTTGTGACATTAGCCAGTCAGAAGCCAATAACCAACAATTGTCGGAAGATAGAGCGCAAAAAGTGAGGGCTTATCTGGTCAAAAACGGGATAAATGCCCAAAGACTCACTACTACTGGTTTTGGCTCAAAACAGCCTGCCTTCCCCAACGATGACTACTACAACCGGGTAAGAAACCGCCGGGTACAGTTTAAGGTAATCAAAGACAAAAAGTAGGAAATCAGGCAAAGGGTAAAACAATAGACTTAAGCCGTTAAAAAAGGTGAACATTCCGACAGTGTTCACCTTTACCCTTTAGTGTCTGGAGTGCTTGGGGATTGCCCACTGTTATTGTACCACCAATTGTTGTTCAATTAAGCCAATCAGAATATGGATAATTTTGATATGGATTTCCTGAATGCGGTCGGCATAGCCAAAGTGAGGCACCACAATTTCAACATCTGCCATACCCGCAAGTTTACCTCCGTCTTTTCCTGTCAGTATGACTGTTTTCATTCCCTTGGCTTGAGCCGCCTCTACAGCCTTTATTATATTGTTTGAGTTGCCACTGGTGCTAATGCCCAACAGTACATCTTCTGCTTTGCCTAAGCCCTCTACAAAACGAGAAAAAACAAATTCATAACCGTAGTCATTAGACACACAAGAAATGTGGCTGGGATCGGAGATGGCAAGTGCTGCCAATGCCTGGCGGTTATCGCGATAACGCCCCGAAAGTTCTTCGGCAAAGTGCATAGCATCGCAGTGTGAACCACCGTTGCCACAAGACATGACCTTACCACCTTGCCGCATGGCATTGGCCATTATTTGGGCTGCCTGAGCTATTTTCTGAATATTTTCGGTCTGGTTAACAAACTTCTCCAGTACCGATTGAGCTTCGGTCAGCTCTTTTAATATAAATTGTTCCATAAAAAAGTCTAATTCAAGTGAGGGAGTTGGTTGCATTCCCTGTGGTTGGCAAAATTAGTACTTTAGGGCAATGGTAAAAATTTAGTGATTGGTTTCTTTACAAGGGCAATATAGGAGGGTAGGCAGTCGTGGTTATACTTGGGTTTAAGTAGCAGGAGGGAGTAGGTTTGCAGTAGCCACACTGTGCACTACAGAAAGCCTGTGACCAATTTAAAAAAGCTATAGATCAAGTAACAATAAGCCTTGGCTACCAACATGTATCAATACAATTAACTACAAATGGGCTTCGCCCACTCATAGTGGGTTAATTATGCTCACTTGTCAGATATATTTAATTGTGGCTCAGTACTTAACCAAAAAAAACTATACTTTTACACCCCAATCAAAGTAAAAAAGACTATCAGAATGCAGGAAATAAAGTATATAGATCGAAAAACCCAACAAATTGTTCACGAAAACCCACCCGGAGAGGGCTTATTAAAGTTTTTATACTACAGTCCTTTTGGGCAACTTCCGTTACATTTGGTGGTCAAGCGTAAACTGTTGTCAACTTTGTATGGCAAACTTATGAGTAGCTCCCGTTCAAAAAAGAATATCCAACCCTTTGTAGATACATACAACATTGACATGAGCGAAGCCTTGCTGCCTATCAGTGAGTTTAATTCGTTCAATGAGTTTTTTTATCGTAAACTAAAGCCTGAAGTAAGACCCATAGAAGAGGGAGTGGTGTCACCAGCAGATGGCAAAATGCTGGTTTTTGAAAACATAAGCGAGTTGCGTAGTTTTTTTGTCAAAGGCAACCAGTTTACCCTCGAAAAATTTCTAAAAGATGAGGCACTGGCAGCAAAATACCAAAATGCATCGCTGATACTGGTGCGTTTGGCACCTACCGATTACCACAGGTTTCATTTTCCATTAGATGGCGTTGCGTATGCCTCCTACAAAATTTCGGGCAGGTACTATTCAGTATCGCCTTATGCCATTACCCCTGACTTTGCCAGGGTTTTTTGTGAAAACAAAAGGACGTATACTATTTTGTCAAGCCCCACCAGAGGCGATGTGCTCATAAGCCCGGTAGGAGCCACAATGGTGGGTACTATTATAAATACTTATGAACCCAATACTCAGGTAAACAAAGGAGACGAAATGGGGTATTTTGCTTTTGGTGGTTCTTCACTATTAATGTTGATCGACCGTGATCAAGTACAATTGGATGAAGACCTGCTGGCCAATACCCGTCAGGGAATAGAGACATCGGTATTGATGGGTGAAAGAATTGGTGTTTAGGTAGTTTTTACACGGCTTCATGGCAATTGCCGCTGGTTGCTAAACCTTGATGCCCATCCATAAAATATCATCACGCTGGGCTGCGGTTTCCATGTGTTCACTCAACTCTTTTTCTATGATTTCTTTCTGTTCGTCCAGTGGCAGCCAGGCAATGTCTTGTAGCAACTTTTCGAGGCGTCTTGCCCCAAATTTTTTGCGCTCAGGGTTGTTTTGATCTACCAAACCGTCAGACCCTACATAGATGAGGCTGTCTTTGGGAAGAATCAGTTGGTGTTTTTCAAACGAAATTGTTTTATTTTGCAATCCTCCGATCGATTTTCGAGTACCTTTGACTATGTGCATTTCGTCTTTTTGTTCGGGAGTAAGGTAATACAAAGGACGACGTGCGCTGGCAAAAGTGAGTTGGGTTGCTTCGTTGGGGGCGTCTTCCATTACCATAATAATTACATCCATCCCGTTGATGTTGTTAGAGCTGGGTTGCTTAAGTGCTATTGCCACCTGTTCGTGTAGTTGGTTGAGTATGTCTACCGGGTCATAACAGTCTTGTTGCAAAATAATTTTGTTGAAAAGGTTATACCCAATCAAACTCATAAAAGCCCCTGGTACTCCGTGCCCGGTACAGTCTGCTGCAATTACTATCTTTTTATTACCCACTTTTTCTATCCAGTAAAAATCTCCCGAAACAATGTCTTTAGGGTGGTATACAATAAAATAATTAGACAAAAAGGTTTTCACCCTGGAATCAAAGGGTAAAAATGCTTGTTGGATGGTAAGGGCTGACTTGATGCTTTGCTGAATCATTGTGTTTTTTTGCAGCAAATGTTTATTTTGATCTTCTATGTAGTTTCTTTGTGCCAAAATCTCATCCTGATTTTGTATAAGCTCTTCGTTTTGTGCCATGATCTCCTCGGTTCTTTCTTGCACTACCAGTTCCAACACTACTTTTTGCTTGATAAGGCGCCTTGAGTTGAGCCAGGCAATCAGCCCAATCAGGGCAATGCTCAGCACCACATACAAAGTGTAAGCCCACCAGGTACGGTGCCAGGGAGGGCGTATTTCAAACGAAAAAGTATTGATTTTACTTTCTTTGCCGTACACATTGCGAGCTTTGACAGCAAAAGTATACTTGCCTTCTGGCAAATTGGTGAAATTGGCCTGGGGTTGCTTGTTCCACGCCGACCATTCATCTTGAAAACCTTCTAAACGATAGCTATAACGTGTTTTTTCGATATTTTCGTAGGTAATTGCAGCAAATTGTGCATTGATATTGTTGAGACTATAGGGCAATACGATTTTGGTGCGTTGCCTGCCATATTTAAATATGGAGGAGTCTTTTGCCTGAATATTTTTTATGATGACCTGATAGCTTTGGTCAATATTTGTAGGTTTTACCACATTGTAAATGAGCAACTTGTTGAGGTTTCCAATGAGTACTTCCTTTTCGGAAGGGGTAACCAGCACCGGCGCATCTACATCTACTCTAAGCCCATTGGTAGCTATTTCTATGTTATTAAACAAGTTGGTAGTAAGCTTAAAAGTTCCATTGGCTTGTTTTTTAAGTACACCCGCCACTTCACGGTTGTAGGGTGCTCCTTGTCCTAGCCAACAATACATATTGCCTTTAGCATCTTCCTGAAAAGTATACACACAATACTTGTCGCCTAGTGCCTGGTTGAGGCGTTTTATTGGCACAAACTTGTCTTTAGCGGCACTGTATTCATAAAAACCTTGAGTAGTAGTAAATACTATTTTGCCACTTTGGAGCCTGTACATACGGGTGTTGCGGTTAGAAGGCAACCCGTTTTTGTCGTCATAAAATGTTTGGGCAATCACCGAGTCGCGTGGAGGGTTGAGCTTGAGTTTATAGACACCTTCATTGTAGTGCGATACCCATAAATGTCCAGCATCGTCTTCTTTGATAAAGCGGGTTTCCTTTTCAAAGCCCTTGATCTTATGGGTTTTCCATTGGCCATCTTCTTTTTTTAGCAACCATATCCCCGTATTGTAAGTCCCTACTACAAAATGATCTTCTGGAGCTTTGAGTTTGGTCAACGAATGTACATAACGATAACGCATCAATCTTTTGGCTACGCTGTCTTCGACCTGATACACCCCCCAACTATTGGCAAGCAAGGTTTGGGAGCCATAATTGTAAAAATTCCAGCAATCGCCATATAGGTTTTTCACCTTCTTTATTTTTCCCTCTTCTTTGGTATAATAGTAGGCGCCGTGGTTGGTACCTATATAGGTGTAATTATCGTGGTTGCCCAGGCTATAGATGACCCCTTTAAACCCGTCTTTATTGTCGATGTGGGTCAAAGGGGAGTTAAGCATAACGGTAGTAATGCCATAATCCATTGCCAACCACAAATTACCCTGGTGGTCGTAATGCACGTCATTGATCTTGTTGTTAATCGTTTTGGTACTTGCTTTTATCTTATGTATAAGCTCACCGTTTTTGTCTAAGATAAATAAGTATTGGGTACTTCTTAAAGCCATTTGTTGGTTGGGCAGGCGGGTAATTTCTGCCAGGTATTCTTTTGTAAGGAAGGAAGCCACTTGTTGAGGAGCCGCTTGTATTTTTTTGTCTTTGGAGGCTTTAGAATCGTAAATCCAGATTTTCTTTTTTACATCTACAATCATCCATTTGTTGTTCGAAAATGGGGCAATGAGGCTTAATTGAGATAAGTCGAAACCCTCAATTAAGTTAGACACCCGAAACTTGCCTTGTTGGTATACCCATAGTTTGCCTTTACGTTTAATGTAAAGCTTATTTTTGAGTATATAGGTGCGAAACCGACTGATTTTGACTACAGTAAATTTATTGTTTTTGTAAATAAACATTTGAGTGTTACTCAAAAAAACCACTTGATCTTCAATAATATAGGTTTGATGGATGGTTTTTATATTTTTGACCTGTTTCTTGAGCTGAGCTTTGAGCGAAGTAAAAACCCATTTGCCTTTTGAGTCGCGGGCAAAATACCCCAGGTCTTCTACTGCACCCACAAATATTCGCCCGTCGGGAGCTAAAGCAAGCGAATAAACAAAAGCTTTGTTGGGTAGGGTAATAAGCTTCCACTGCAAACCATCGTATTGCAACATACCATCGTTGTTGGCTACATACATCATTCCTGACTTGCCCTGTATAATGTTCCAGTTTTGCCCGGCACCCCGATATTTTTTAGGTGGGTAATTCTTGATAAATGGCTGTTGAGCGTAGGCAAAAGGAGATAGAAGGCATAAAAAGAAAATTAGATAATTATAATTTACTTTGGGGATGTTTGCCACAATGATTGGTTTAAAGTTAATGAAATAATTTAGCCTGATATTAATCTAAGCAAAATATTTGCCGTGCTTATACAAAAACAGTGCGTTATTTACCGATAGGATAATAACCGTAAAATATCTATTAATTTTTTTGAAGATTTGCTCAGGCACTTCTTTGAAATGTACAACCTGTCATATATACCTGCAGTTGTTGGCATACAGCTTCTGTTTTTTCAGCCTCTCCTGTGATATACAAATACTGCAGATTTTTTTGTTGCGTAAGCTGTTTGATAGACGCTTCTGCTACAGGAAGATCAACATAAAGCGTTTTTAGATTGGGAAGCATAGCTACAACATCAGGTAGTTTATCAAAAGCATTACCTCTAATATCAAGCGCTTTTAGCGATACCAATGTTTTTAAACTGTTAGGTAAGTCTGTGAGCAAGTTGTTACGCAAATCGAGCGATGAAAGTTTAGATAATTGCCCTATAGCATCAGGTAAACGGGTAATTTTGTTGTTTCTGAGCTCAAGGTTTTGGAGTTGTTCGAGCAAATGTATATTGGAGGGCAGGGCAGCAAGCTGATTGTTTTTTAAATCTATGTGTTGCAAGTCGGGCATAAGCAGGAGTACTTCTGGAAAACTGACAAAACGATTGCGCGACAGATTAAAGCTTTCGCGGTGGTTGAGCTCGTGTAGGTTGGCAAGCGACAATGGCAAAGTTTGCAAAGCATTGCTTTGTAGAGTAATGCTTTCGAGTTGGCTTAACTTGCCTATTTCTTCGGGTAGGCTTTGCAATTGATTGCCCTTGAGTTCGAGCACTTTGAGTTGTTGTAGTTGACCAATGCTTTGGGGGAGTTCACGCAAACGGTTTCCCCGGACATCAAGCTTTTCCAGATTTTTCATCTGCCCTATTTCTTCGGGCAACTCCTTTATTTGGTTGTTGTTAATAATGAGCCCTCTCAAGTTGTCTAAATGCACAATGTCAGTAGGAAGGTGTTTAAGTAAGTTGCGTGACAGGTGTAGGTGTTTGAGCGACTTGAGCCAGACAAGTTCTTGTGGTACTTGAGTAAGTTGGCGGTTGGTGACAAATAATCGTTGCCAACCCATGACCTGGTGCATTTGGGCTATGGCCAATACTGTACTTTTTTGGGTAGGATAGTACCAGTGCCATATTTTTTGGTAGGGCTTGAGCATAGTTTTTCTGATGAGTCCTCCTTCCATTTGCTGGAAAAACAATTCTACTGCCCATTTTTCCCCTGTTTGGAGCAATTCGAGCATTTTTACCTCAAACTCATTCAAGTCTTCAATTTTCATATTCTGGTTTCAAACAACTGGTATTAAATGTACCCAAAGACAAAAATAAGCGATTATATTACTTTTACAACAATAATGGAGGTTATGCTATAGCAGGAGCTATTTTTTTGTGTTTTAGAGAGCGAGCGAGTTGTTTTGTATATAAATGCAGGGCTTTCGTTACTTTACCCAGCTTTTTTTCACGGTCATCGCCTCAGCTCGTGTCTCCACGAGCTGATCGAAACCTTGAAAAACACTGTTCCCCAAGCCCTATGATGGGGCAATTTGTGGAGGCACAAACCGAGGTGAAAAATAGTAGAGTAGGCTTTCGTTAAACTTTTGAAGAAAGCCCTGCAGTGTGCACAAGTTTTTCACTTCAAAACGTTACGAAGACATCAACCACTCTTCGGCTTGCGCCACATTCTCAAAGACTTGAACATTTTCTTTGATTGTAGGAGCGTGTTTGCTTATCTTTTCTTTGATTTTTTCAGCTATCAGGTTGTTAAAGATATCTTTTGAGACGACACGCGCTATTTTTACCTTTTTTTCAGACAGTTGTTTGCCCAGCACATCTACTGCCCATTGGCGCGATTTTGCGGGCAAAGCCTTGCCTAGAGTAGCATCATACAGTATTTTTTGCTGTTCGTTGCTCATCAAAGGCATTGTATTGCCCCACATTTCCTGCATTTCTTCAAAATTCATAAAACCCAATACCTTCATATATATAATATTGGTTTCTGCGTTTTTGCTTACAACATAATTCTTCTTCTTCATAAGTAGATGGTATTTATTATAGGGGTTATTAAAGTCTGGTGAAAGCGTGTTTTTGGAGTTGAAAATGATGGTTTTTGGGGATTAGCTTTCTTTAGGTTGGATAAGAATATTTTGCCAGGGATATAAAAAACATCATCACAACAATTACTATAACTGTAATTGTTGTCAATAGGTTTATTTTTTAAGTTTTACTTAACATAATTAAAAGTTATAAACCAATCAGTGATGCTAAAAATGATCAAAGTTAGCTTGCCAACAAAAAGTCGATACCCTCGCAGTACCCCAACTTTAGCAGATGTGCTCTGATCTGGTCACGTGCTCCCCAATTGCCCACATAAGACACAATAAAACACTTACCAGGTGGGGGAATGTCGTGAAAATGCAGACAGGGAACATTTAGGCGATGGTGGCTACTCAGGTCAAAATACCCTTGAATACTGGTGCCCGATTGTTCAAGCAACCGGGCACGCTTACGCGATAATTTGCCTGCTCCCCATACCCATATATTGGGTGCGTATATGTTGTGTTTTTGTAGCCATTGGGCAAGGTAATAGGCTTTGGTTTTGTAAAACTCTTGTGGCGAATAGCGAGCATCAGTGCGTGAGAGTCGAGTAGGGGTATCGTTCCATACAAGCAAGGTTTCGGACACCTTTGCCATGTGAGCCCCTTGCCCAAGCCAACGCAACCATAGCTCATAGTCTTCAGGAAAATTACCTTGCCTGTAGTTTCCCCATCGTTTGACAGCACTTGCCCTAAACATGACACTTGGGTGTGCCAGTGGTGATTCGACAAAACGGTGAAGGCTAATGTCAGTTGGGGTAATCAATGTATTGATCCAATCTACATAGCGTTGGTAGCCCTTGGTTTGTAGTTCGGTGCTTTGGTGCTGTACCAAACAACTCACCAAGTGTATGGCAGGGTGCTGTTCTAAAAAGCTCAGCTGTTTTTCCAGTCTTTGGGGCAAAGCAATGTCATCTGCATCCATACGGGCAATATAAGGGGTGGTAATGTGGGCAAGCCCGGCATTGAGTGCATAGGCTATGCCGGGTTGTGGTTCGTCTATGAGCAAAACACGGTCATCTTTAGTAACAAAACTTTGGGCAATAGCCCGGCTTTGATCGGTAGAGGCATTGTTTACCAATACCAGTTTAAAGTTGGGCAGCGTTTGAGCAAGTATGCTTTCTATAGCCTGGACAAGGGTTTTTTCTGCATTATAAAAAGGCAATAGTACAGAAAGTAACATCTGAGCGTAGGTTTGTAATTACTTTATTATGAGTAGCTTAAATCCACTGGGAGCTTATGACTAAATTGTACTGGTACCCAAGGCTTGCTACTATCTATAGGCAGGCAAAGGTATAGAATTAATTTGCCTCATAAAAACCTGCTACTCCCTAAAAACTATTGGGTGCATAGGCCAACTTGCTTGGAGTATGGTATTTTTGAAAATCTTCAGCAGTAAACCAAAAACCCATCAGCAAAATATCATCAATCTGAAACTCACTGCCTTGCCAATCTTCCAAACGTTGTGCTATCAGGCTACACTGTAGGTTCATAGGTAGTGTGCAAGTTTGGGCAATAGCATCTTTGAGCTTTCTGGAACTAAACTTGGTCTGTGATCTTTCTCCAAACTGATCGGTAATGCCATCAGAAAATAAGTAAACCCGGTCGTTTACCTGTAGATCAATATTTACCGTTTCCAGGTGGTCACTGTCGTGCATGCGTTGGGTTCTTTTGTTAAAATAATCAGCCCCACCCCCAATCGACCATTTGTTGCCTTTAAACTCTACCAGTTGTTTGTTGCGCACGACGTATAACGGGCGATTGGCGCCACAAAACTCTAGTTGGCGTTGTGCCATGTCTACCACACACAGCGACAAGTCCATGCCATCGCTTACCCGTTCATTTTCGTTTACTTTTGATGATTCGCCTTGGTGTAGAAGTGTCTTTACCCGTTTGTTGAGATGGTGTAAAATAACCACTGGATTGGTGTTTTTTTCTACGTCTACAATCTGGTGCAACATATTATACGCAATTACGCTCATGAACGCCCCCGGTACTCCGTGCCCGGTGCAGTCAATGGCCGCAATGACCATTTTTTCGTCTTCATTGGGCAATTGAACCCGGCTAACCCAATAAAAATCGCCCGATACCATATCACGGGGTTTGAAAATGATAAAGTGTTGAGACAGTAGCTCTTTTATTTCACCTTTGGTAGGCAACAGCACATTCTGCAAACGTTCGGCGTAAGAAATGCTTTCGGTGATTTGGCTGCGTTGCTCTTCTATTTCTTTGTTTTGTTCTTCTATCTCGTGTATCTTGAGGTTTAGCTTTCTGTTCAAGTCATCCTGTTCTTGTATCTTAAAGCGGAGTTGACCTGCCATCCAGGTAAGACTACGGTGCAAAAATTTGCGTTCGTCGTTGGATTTAAAACTGATATTTGCCCAAAAGTTACCTTTGCCATACTCTTGCGCCAACTTAGCAAGCAATACTATAGGGCGCGAAAAATAGTGGGCAAACAGCAAGGCAATGACAATGGCCACAAGAATGATAGGGATAAAACTAAGCAACAAAACATTACGAAGCTTGGTAGTGGGGGCATAGGCCACATTTTTGGGTATACTCATCACCAGTATCCAGCCACTGCCCTTGTAGTTGAGATAGCCTGGTTCGCGGCTATAAAAAAATATCCGACCACCTTTTTCAAAAGCGCTTTGTTTTTTACGTTGTTGAGACTTATCCCACAAATATTGACTAAGCAGTGTCAAATTGGGGTGTTTTTTTACCAATATATTTTTTGGATGACTGCTCGAATACAACAACCTACCCTGCGTATCTATCAAGTCTATTTTTACCCCTTTGTTAAACTCGTGTAAAGGAATAGCAGGACTAAAAACCTCGTACAAACGCTTGATGAGTACCCGCGAAACCACGATGCCTATTTTCTCCCCGTTTTTATTGCGAATGGTTTGGGCAAAGTGCATCACTGCCTTGCCCAACGACTCGGACAAGGAAACGTCTAAAGCTGACTCTTGCCTGGTAAGCTGAGTCCAATACTTGGTATAACTATGTTGTTGGCCTATTTTCAACCCTTTGGTATCGGCTATTCTTACTCGTTGTGCATCAAAAAAAGAAAAGCTTTCGTACAAAGGATTTTCTTTTTTTATACTTAATAGATGATCGGTAATTTTCCTAGGGTTTTGGCGAATACCTGGTTGTTGAAATATGGCATCTTTGGCTATATGGCGGATATCTGAGTGACGTTCAAATACAAAATAATCGATGCTGTTGATGATATAATCAGACTGGTTTTTGAGCTTACGTTTGATCTGCATTTCTAGCGAGTTTTCGGTGTTTTTTTTAGTAATCAAATAGAAAGCTATAGCAGTAAAAAACACCAGCATCATACTAAAGACAGTCACCTTGAGGTAAATACTAATCTTCATTCTTTTTTTCAATTATCCCTTGGCAGTTTTAAATGTTTTCAGACTCAAACCTGGGTCTAAACTATTAGGAGACGATTGGGCAGCCTAAAGGAAAATCCAAGTTGAATTCAACCACAAAACTAGGGTTTTTGTTCATAGCATTTGCCTGGCAGGTGTTACCTAATTATTAAATATACAACAAGGGGTAATTTATTGCGTAAGTATTTGATTATGAGTGATTTGGTTTTTGTTGAAATGATTCAAAAACAACATTGAAAAATACAAAAAACAACGGGGTATTTGCCAGGCTATGGGGTAAAATAAAGCATTTGCTTTGGTACACCAAGGGTGAGGTATATACGGCATATATTTGAGTTTGTACCAGTAAAAAAAATTAAAGGCAGGTTTTTAAATTTATTCCTTATACCCATAAAAAGTGTTGTATTACCTGTGTTTTGTGTTCAAACTTTTCCATATTAAATAGTTGTTTTGCGTGAGTTTTTTTCACAAAGATCCCATTTAACTATAAAGCTTATGAAAATAAATCTGACCCACACTGTTTGGCTGTCATTGATAGTACTTATTATGAGCGCAGCTGTGCCCATTATCCAGCCTTCTGAGCACCTCCCCCGGTTAGCCACTCCCCATCAGGCATTTGATAAAATGATGAGCGTACTCATGCACAAACGTTGTATGAATTGTCACCCTTCAGATGATCGCCCCCGCCAAGGTGAAGACAGTCATGTGCACAACTTTGGGGTACAGCGAGGCAAAGACAACCACGGCACCTTAAGCCTGCGCTGCCAAACCTGTCATCAATCCGAAAACAATCCGTATTCTGGTGTACCAGGAGCACCTCATTGGGGGCTTGCGCCAAAGTCGATGGGTTGGCAAGGCTTGAGCAGAGTGGCAATAGCCAAAGCATTGCTCGATCCGGCTAAAAACGGGGATAGAAGCCTCAAAGATATTGTAAAGCACCTGACCGAAGACAAACTGGTAGCCTGGGCGTGGAACCCTGGGGTAGATGCCAGCGGCAAGGCTAGAGAAACTCCACCTGTATCGAGACAAGCATTTATAAAAGCCGTGAAACAATGGGCAGAAGCCGGCGCCAACATACCTGAGAAATAGTATTAGTCCGGAGTTAATTAGTCTGGAGTTGGTAGCTTCTACAGCGTCAAGCTTTTAGCAATAAGCTTCAAGTTTGACGCTGCTCCACCAGCAATTTACTGATTTATAAAGTGTTGATTTTTAAACACTAATGAAGGTGATAGGTGGAAGTATTCCTGTTTTGTCAAGTTCTTATACGCCGATTACGCCATAAAAATAGCCTTATAAATCGTTGAATTTAAAAAAACACAGTTATAAAAATATGAAAATTTCATTTACCATCAACGGAAAAACGCAAACTGTAGAAGCCGACGAAAACACCCCACTTTTGTGGGTGATAAGAGATGGCCTGGGGCTCAAGGGTACCAAGTTTGGCTGTGGCAAAGCCGCCTGTGGTGCTTGCACAGTGCAGGTAGATGGGGGAGCAGTACGCTCTTGCTCTTATGCGGTCAAATTTGCCCAAGGCAAGTCAATTACTACTATAGAAGGACTCTCTCAAGGCAAAGAGTTACACCCTGTACAACAAGCCTGGGTAGAAGAAATTGTGCCCCAGTGCGGCTATTGCCAGCCGGGTTTTATGATGGCTACAGCCGCTTTGCTCGACAAAATTCCACAGCCGTCGGACGACGATATTGACGAAAATATTGTCAATGTATGTCGCTGTGGTACTTATTACCGCATGCGCAAAGCCATTCATCGGGCAGCAAAGATTAAACAAAGTTGAATGATCATTTCATTAGCCGTTATACATCATCCTATGCAAGCCATTCATAGGTAAGCGTCGGTATGCATCGGCATCTAAGGACTTGTGGCTTGTCGCTTAAAGCTTGCCTCTATCAAAGCTACTATAAAAACTATCCGCTAACTCGCAAATATGATTATATGAAAGACAACAACTCAGTAAACATAAAATCAAAACCAAGACGTCGTTTTCTTATCAAAGCCTCTATAGGTACAGCTGTAATATTGGGTGCCTGGGCTGGCATTGCCCCTATGCGCCGCATAGTAGCCAAAAAAATCAATGAAATAGATCTTGAGTATGAAAACAGCTACAAACCCATTACTTGGTTTGAGGTAAAGGCTGATAATACCATTGTGTTGCATTCGCCCAAGGTAGAAATGGGGCAAGGGGTGTTTACCGGGATGGCGCAAATTGCCGCTGAAGAGCTAGAGGTAAGCATTGCCCAAGTACAAGTAGTAAATGCGGTGAGCCTTGACCGCCCCGTTGATAAGTTTGCCACTGGAGGCAGTACTTCTATTGCGGGATTATGGGACGTATTGCGTGAACTTGCTGCTCAAATGCGCGAAATGTTGCGCAACAGCGCTGCCAACATCTGGAATGTACCCGCCGAAAGTCTTACCATAAAAAATGGGGTAGTCACGGGCAAAGGACAACAACTTACCTATGGTCAAATTGTACAGAAAACTACTGAATGGGAAGTGCCCAAAGAAGTAAAGCTCAAAGATAAAAAAGAGTATAAGGTAATAGGCAAAGCCATTCCAAGAATAGACCTGAAGCCCAAAGTAATGGGGGAGCCTATATTTGGGTTAGATGTAAGCATGCCTGGTATGTTGTATGGGGCAGTAGTGCGTCCCGACAAGATAGATGCTACCTTTAAGAGTGCAGATACAAGCCAGGCAGAAAAAATGCCGGGCGTGGTAAAAGTGGTGCTTGAAAAAGATTTTGTGGGAGTGGTGGCAAAAACCTATGTCCAGGCACACAATGCCAAAAAAGCCATCAAGGTACAATGGAAAGTAAACCGGGTATGGCAGCAAAAAGACATTGAGGACATGCTAAAAGTGGGAGAGGGCACAGACTTCGTCATTCAGAAAAAAGGTTCGGCAAAAAGAGCTTTGCGCGAAGATGGAGTCATTGAAGCCTCTTTTAGCACGCCCATTGGTGCCCACGCCCACCTGGAACCCAACGGAGCGGTGGCGTTGGTAGAAAAAAACAAAGCCACTATCAAAATTTCCACGCAAGTGGTAAACATGACCCGCGAAGAAGTGGCAAAACGCCTCGAACTCAACACCAACCAAGTAGAGGTACAAGCCACATTTTTGGGAGGTGGTTTTGGGCGTAGACTACACACCCCCAACGCAGTACAGGCAGCGGTACTTTCCAAAGCAGTAGGCAAGCCTGTACACGTATTTTTTGATCGGCAAGAAGAATTTCAAAATGATACCTTTCGCCCGCCTACCCACCACGTGCTCCGTGCTACCCTCAACAAAAAAGGACTCATTCACGCTATAGAACACAACGTATCAAGCGGCGATGTGGCTTTTGGCTCTCCGCTTACTCCAGGTTATGCCGAAATACTGGCTGGGGCAGATTTTGGCGCTTGGCGAGGGGGGATGATTCAATATGAGGCAATTCCTAACTTTAGAGCCGTATCGTGGCGGGTAAAGCTACCTTTTGCTACCAGTTGGTGGCGGAGCTTGGGTTTGCTTGCCAATACCTTTGCCATCGAGAGCTTTATAGACGAGCTTGCTCTCAAGGCAGGCAAAGACCCAGTGCAATTTCGCTTGGCGCAAATTCAAAACGACGAACGGGGGCAACGTTTGAAAGGAGTAATAGAAGCTGCCGCCAAAAAAGCCAATTGGGGCAAACCTGTACCCAAGGGCAGGGCTTTGGGTTTTGCGGCTTCTACCGATGCCAATACGCCTGTGGCGCAAGTAGCAGAGGTGAGCATAGACAACGGACGCATAAAAGTGCACAAGGTAACCTGTGCTATTGACCCTGGCATAGTAGTAAACCCCGATGGGGTACGGGCGCAATGTGAAGGAGCCATTATTATGGGAATAAGCGCCAGCATGTTTGAAAAAATGGAAATAAAAGATGGCGCAGTAGGTCCTACCATTTATGGAGCATACGAGATGGCATTGATGCGCGACGCTCCCAAAGAAATAGACGTGGTGTTGTTGGAAGGAAGCAGTAAACCTTCCGGAGTAGGCGAACCCCCGCTGGGTCCTATAGGGGCGGCTATTGCCAATGCTGTATACCAACTCACCAATCAGCGTTTGCGTTCGTTGCCTTTGACACTGGCATAATTTAGTCCGGAGTTGGTAGTCGGTAGCCCCCACAGGCATTGCCTGATCTTCAGGCAACTACCTGATCTAGCGTTTAGCCCACTACATGTGGTTATTTATGATGGTTTACTTGTGATTTTTCGAGTAATATAGATATTTGAAAAAGAAGGTTTGTCAGACACCGTTAGGACATTGATGATTAAAATCTCGCTCGGTAGCTTGGTGCAAATGGGTTAGATGAATCTACAAAAGGTAGAAAGTCCTTGCATGACTTTACTCCGTATGGAAGAAAATTATTTATAGATGTTACCCATTGTCAAACCTTCTTTTACAGTTTTCAACTATTGTCAAAGTTATTATATCTGTGTTTGATGAAAAAGTCTAGGTCTAAAAAAAAATCGGAAAAGTGGAATGATCACAACAAAAAGCTATCTAATCAGCTAGAAATGATTAATCCCAATGTTGCAGGTATAGATTTGG